>CAKXKM010000033.1:15481-19661 GCA_934876235.1 Collinsella sp. AF02-46-1
CATTTTTGACCACTGCCCCTTGGTCCAGGACAAAACGGGCTGCCCGAATCATGGGGCGGGTCCATTTTCGGCTGTCCTCAGCTTGCCAGTTCGAAAATGGACCTGCCGCATGATTGAATCTTTATTTCAACTTTACACCTAGGTTTACAGCTGTCTTGTCAGCTGTAAACCTAGGTGTCATACTAAAGCCCCAAGATTCGCCAAAAGAGAGGGGCCTTGATGGCACAGAGCGCGAACATGGATGCGTCGGAGCTTGCACGCGACATTGCGGCCGGCCTGGCATCGGCAACGACGGCAACGGAGCGCGCGGCATTGGTGCCCGCAGAGCTCGTCGAGGCTATTCAGCAACTAAAAACCCAACGTGACGCGGTGATCCTGGCACACTATTACGTGGCGCCCGAGGTCCAAGCCGTTGCCGATTACGTCGGCGACAGCTTCTACCTGGCAAAACTCGCCAAGAGCCTGCCGCAGCAGACCATCGTGCTGTGCGGCGTGGAGTTTATGGGCGAGAGTGCCAAGCTGCTCAACCCCACCAAGACCGTGCTGCTGCCCGAGCCGGGCGCGGACTGCCCCATGGCTCACATGGTCAAGCGCGAGACGGTCGACGCGGCGCGCACCGAGTACGGCGACGACCTGGCCGTGGTCTGCTACGTCAACTCCACGGTCGAGATCAAGAGCTGGAGCGACGTGTGCGTCACCAGCTCCAACGCCGTTAAGATCGTGTCCGAGCTGCCGCAGCAGCATATCCTGTTCATTCCCGACCAAAACCTGGGCCGTTTCGTAGCCGAGCAGGTGCCGCAAAAGCACGTCATCCTCAACAACGGCTACTGCCCGCGCCATCACATCATCACCGTCGAGCAGATCGTCGACGCGACGGAGGCCCACCCCGACGCGCTCGTGCTGGCGCATCCCGAGTGCAAGGCCGACGTCCTGGCCGAGGCCGACTACATCGGCTCCACCGCCGGCATTATCAAGTACGCCGAGGAGTCGGACGCGAGCGAGTTCATTATCGTGACGGTCCGCGGTGTGCTCTACGAGCTCGAGCGCCGCTGCCAGGGCACCGGCAAGAAGTTCTACTTCCCCGCGGTGCAGCCCACCTGCGTCAACATGGATCTCATCACGCTCGAAAAGCTCGTGCGCTGCCTGGAGACGGGTGAGGGCGAGGTGCAGATCGGCGTGTCGGACGAGGCTGCCGACCAGGCCAAACTTACGCTCGACCGCATGCTCGAGTACGCAGCACGCTAGAACAATGTGGCATGAGGGACGGTTTCTTATGTCACATTCAAGGGAGAGGATTCCTGTGGAAACCAAGCAATACCCCGATATGGAGTGCGACGTCGTCATTGCCGGCTGCGGCGTAGCGGGCCTGTACGCGGCGCTCAACCTGCCGACGAGCACGCGCGTGATCATGCTCTCCAAGGGCGCGGTCGACGAGTGCGATTCGATGCTCGCGCAGGGCGGCATCTGCGTGCTGCCCGAGGGCTCGGACTACGATGCCTTCTTTGAGGACACCATGCACGCCGGCCATTACGAGAACCGCCGCGAGAGCGTCGACATCATGATCCGCTCGAGCCGCTCGGTCATCAATGACCTGCTGGCCATGGGCGTGGACTTTGAGCGCAAGGCCGATGGCGGCCTCGACTTTACCCGCGAGGGCGCGCACAGCCGCCCGCGCATTGCCTTCCATGCCGATATTACGGGCAAGGAGATCACAACCAAGCTGCTCCAGGCCGTTCGCAAGCTGGACAACGTGCAGATTCTCGAACGCGTTGCCATGACCGACATCCTGACGGCCGAGCGCGATGGGGCCACGGTGTGCACTGGTGTCGTCGCTGTTGCCGTGGACGAGGACGATTCAGCTCGCCCCGCCGACGAGCTGGCAAATGCCGCTGAGGGCGTGCATGTCGGTAAGCCGTTTAAGATCCATGCCCGCCATACGCTGTGGGCGACGGGCGGCATCGGTGGCGTATACGACCATTCGACCAACTACCCGCAGCTCACGGGCGACGCCTGCTACATCGCGCAGGAGCACGGCATTAAGATGGAGCACCTGGACTACGTGCAGATCCATCCCACGGGCCTGTTCTCGCCGCAGCCAGGCCGTACGTTCCTGATCAGCGAGAGCTGCCGCGGTGAGGGCGCGATTCTGCTCAATGCCGCCGGCGAGCGTTTTACCGACGAGTTGCAGCCGCGCGACGTTGTCGCTGCCGCCATCCGCGAGCAGATGAAGCAGGACGGCACCGAGCACGAGTGGCTGAGCTTTGCCCCCGTCGAGCGCGACGTGGTGACCGGGCACTTTGCCAACATCCGCGCGCGCTGCCTGGAGGACGGTCGCGACATCTTGGACGAGCCCATTCCCGTTACGCCCACGCAGCACTACTTTATGGGCGGCGTGTGGGTCGACAAGGACGGCCGCACCTCGATGCCCGAGCTCTACGCCGCCGGCGAGACGGCCTGCAACGGCGTTCACGGCAAGAACCGCCTGGCTTCTAACAGCCTGCTCGAGGCGCTGGTCTGGGGTCGCCGTGCCGCCTGGTACATGCGTACCGGCGAGTCGCTGGCCGTGGAGCAGGCGGGCGAACCCGCGCTCGATGGCCGCCATCGCGCCCTGAGCGCCGACACCCTGGCAATCGATGATTTGGCCCGTGCCGCCGGCACGCAGGCCGTGGAGGAGTAGACCATGAATCCCATTACCATGAAGCTCGTCGTCGATGATCTGATTTTGCAGGCCCTGCGCGAGGACATCACGTTTGAGGACGTGAGCACGGCGAGCGTGTGCCCCACGGCGCGTCCCGCTACCGTTGAGCTTATCGCCAAGGCCGACGGTATCATCGCCGGCTTGGATGTGTTTGCCCGCACCTTTGAGCTGCTGGATTCGCAGAGCTCGGTGCTGTTTGATGTTGCCGACGGTGACGAGGTGCACGCCGGCGACCACGTGGGCCAGGTGCGCGGCGATGCGCGCGTGCTGCTTTCGGGCGAGCGCGTGGCGCTCAACTACCTGCAGCGCATGAGCGGTATCGCTACCTATACGCACAGAATGGCAGCGGCGCTCGAGGGTACCAAGACCGTGCTTGTCGACACACGCAAGACCACGCCGGGCATGCGCGTTTTCGAGAAGGCGGCGGTTGAGATCGGCGGCGGCAGCAACCATCGCTACAACCTGTCGACAGCCGTCATGCTCAAGGACAACCATATTGACGCCGCCGGTGGTGTGACGCGTGCGATTGAGATGGCACGCGCCCACGCATCGTTTACCACGACGGTCGAGATTGAGTGCGAGAACCTGGACATGGTACGCGAGGCCGTGGAGGCCGGTGCCGATATCATCATGCTCGACAACATGACCCACGACGACATGGCTGCAGCGATTGAGCTTATCGCCGGTCGTGCTAAGACCGAGTGCTCGGGCAACGTAGACGCCGACAACATTCGTGCCCTGGCCGACCTGGGTGTTGACTTTATCAGTTCGGGGGCGTTGACGCACTCTGCGCCGATTCTCGACCTCTCGCTCAAGCACCTGCGTCTGCTGGACGGTAAATAATGGACGCCCGCGAGCGTCGCCGTGCCATCATGGCCGTGCTCGAGGGGGCCAAAGATCCTGTCTCGGGCAGTGCGCTTGCCCGCGAGGTGGGCGTGAGCCGTCAGGTCGTGGTGCAGGACATCGCCCTGCTGCGCGCTGACGGGCACGATATCGTCGCCACCAATCGCGGCTATGTACTACAGGAGGCCCCCAGCAGCCCCGCCGTGCCCACGCGCTTGGTCAAGGTTCGCCACAGCGTGGAGCAGGCAGGCGATGAGCTCACGAGTATCGTCGACGCCGGTGGCGCCGTGCTCAACGTGATCGTCAATCACCGCGTGTACGGTAAGATCACGGCCGACTTGGACATTCGCAATCGTCGCGATGTTGAGCGCTACCTGCACGATATCGAGAGCGGCAAGAGCTTTCCACTACTAACGGTGACGAGCGGCTACCACTTCCATCGCATTGCGGCGGAGGACGAACAGACCCTCGACGAGATCGAGGCCATGCTCAAGGAGAAAGGCTATTTGGCAGACCTGATGCCCTACGAGGACGATCTGTCGTAGCCGATGCTGCAAACGTCCCTAAGCGGCAATCTGACGTTCAATCGTCGGTCGCGTACCAAAGTACGCTTCCCTCCTCTTTCACGTCACCTTGCTC
>CAKXKM010000034.1 GCA_934876235.1 Collinsella sp. AF02-46-1
GCGCGGGCTTGGACTCTACCGCCTCGCGCATGGCGGCGATGCGGGCGTCCTCCTCGTCGGCGGCGCGGGCGGCGTTGAGCGCCGAGCCAAGGTCGAGCGTGCGGAACAGTTCGCGCTCGGCGACCTCGTAGTGGGCCATGGAGTCGCGCTGGGCCTTGAGCGTGTCCCAGTCGCGCGCGACGGCTGAGACCTTGGCCTCGAGCGCCTTCTTCGCCTTGACCTCGCCGAAGCCCTTGTTGAGCCACTGCTTCTCGTGGAGGCGCTCGTACGGCACGACCGGCGCGAGCAGCTCCGCGAACGTCTCGTAGTGCTCCTTGAGCTTGGCCATTGCGCGGGACTTGCGGTCCTCCTCGGCCTGGTCGAGCTGCGCCTTGATGCCGTCCGACGCGCCGTCGATGATGGACGTGATCTCCTTGCAGCGCTTCTCGAAGGCGGCGAGCGGCTTGTTGTACTCGCGCTTCACGGCCTTCCGGCGCTCCTCTATCTCTTTCTTCAGGCCGTTGAGGTAGAGGCGGTCGTTCTTGGCCTCCTTGATGGACTCGTCCTTGGTCAGGTCGTACTTGGCGCCCTCGTAGTCCGCGACCTTCGCGCGGATGCTGTCCTCCATCGCGTCGAAGTTCGCGCTGATGACGGACGGCGAGTACGTGACGACGAGGTCGGGCGCCCCCTGCTCCTCGATGACCTCGGCCACGACCTCCTCGGCCCCGTTCTCCTCGGACATTACCTGACCTCCTCGTTGAGCATCCGGTTGTACTTCCTCTCGGTTAGCGCCTAGTCGATGACCACCGCGTGCTCGACGATCCACTTGGCGAGCCTCTCGCGCGCGTCCATGAACTTGTCGAACGCCTCGTCGGACTTCGTTATGACCGAGATGGCGAACATCGCCTGCTCCTCCGTGGCGAGGTCGGCCAGCTCGGCGAACATTCCCTTGTAGTCCTCCATCACTCGGTCACCTCCCCGTCGTGGCTCACGAACAGGATCTGGGGCTGCTTGCTCTGGATGGACAGCCAGACCTCCTCGCCGCTCTTGCGGATGGCCTCGAACGCCGCGCTGTCCTCCGTGTCGACCTCGAACTGCAGGACGGCGACGCCGCCCTTAACGGTGGCCTGCTTGAACTTGGCCTCGATCTCCACCGGTATGTTTGTGCTCTCCATTGCTATTCCTCCCTGCCTGCGCCCGCGAGCATCGCCGCGAACGTCTCCAATGTCATGGTCACGAACTGCTCGCCGGGGATGGCGGTCCCGCGGCGCTTCCAGACGACCACGCCGTATTCGGCCCCGCGGTTCCTGCGCTCGGTCTCCGCCTCGCGCAGCCACTTGGGCAGCTCGTGCCTTCCCTGGTAGTCCTTGCACTCGATCGCGATGCCCCGCCCGGCCATCGACACGCCGCGGATGTCTCCCGTGTCGTGCGAGCCGGTCTTGACCTGCCTGTCGATGTCGCTCCCCAGCCTCCCGGCGAGGTAGTCGGCGACCAGTCGCTCGAACCTCGTGCCCGCGTCCTTGGCGGTCCTCCTGCTCCTACTCATCGACAAAACCGTCCGATTTCGAGCGGTGCTTGTTGAATGCGTGCCTCAGGTGCGGGTAGCGCGCCTCCATGATGCGGGCGAGGCTCGGCGCGAGGCCGTTCTTCACGCCGACGTGCAGCTCGTTGCGCACCATGTGGATGAGGTAGTTGATCGAGACGTAGCCCTTGCGGTTGAGGCGGGTGGCCTGCTCGACCATGAAGTCCCACGCCCGCGGGTGCTCGCCTATCCACGCGCGCGCGTCCGCCATGTCCTGCTCGCCGTCCGCGCCGAGGCCGAATATCTCGAGCTGGTTGCTCATCGGCTTCTGGCGGTACCTCTCGTCGTTACGCATTGACCGCTCCCGCCGCGCATGCCGCCTTTGCCGCCTGGACCGCGCCGTCCATCGTCGGGAGGACGAAGACGGTCAGGATCGCCGCGAACAGGACCGCGGCGGCGATGAAGCCGACCATGGCCCCCGCCCTGAACGCATCGGAGTCGAGCTGCTCGCGGACGGTCGGTCGGTATGGCTTGGGTGCTATGATGGTCTGAGCCTCATGTCTGGGGCTGTTTCGGCGAGTGCTCACAAGTTGGTAGCTGGGGGCGCTCGCTTCTTTGTATGTGTACATCTTGTGTTCCCTTCTGATGTTTCCGCAGGTCAGGGCTAGGGTGCTTTTTAGGGTCTTTATTTTTGGGACTTTTTCGCGCGGCTCTTGGCGCTGTAGCACCTCTGCCGCTCGCGGTCGTTCCGCTTGGACCTCGCAGCCTCCTCGCGCATCGCGCTGGCCTGCTCCCTGAGGTCTGCCACGTGGCCCTCCTTCGTGCACTCCGCACACCATCCGTTCGCCTTGTTGAGCGGCTTGAACGTCATGCGCCCGCACTTCGGGCACATCCAGCGCTGCCGGAGCGATATGCCGCACTTCCTCGCCTGGAGCTTCACGGCCTCGGTAGTCCGTCCGAGCGCCTTGGCTATCTCCTTGGCTCCGTCGCCGGCGTGCTCCCTCAGGTACCGGATCTCACGTGTCGACCATGGCCTCACTGTCTCTTGCTCCCCTCCTTCCTCTCCCATTCCCGGTACGCCGCCCGAAGCGTCGAGCACATGGTGTCGAGCGCTATCTCGCGCGGGGTCTTGGGCTTACTTTCGCTAGGGCGCGAGTCGGCAGACTTCATCGCTGCTCACCTCGATAGCCTTTGCGAGCTTTCGCGCCTCTGTGATGGTGATGTCAGACTCGCCGCATACCTTCTTGTTGAAGGTGACGAGCGATACCCCGACAGCGTCGGCAAGACTCTGCTTAGTAATGTTCAGCTCCGCAACTCGGGCCGCCACCAGTCCTTGAAGGCTGTTCATCCGTACCTCCTTCCTAATCTGCATTAGGTACATTGGATACAGTAACCTAATGCACATTAGGAATCAATAGAATGTTGAAGTTTTCCTAATTTCTGTTAGGATTTATTCGTACAGTCTTTAGATGGAGAGGAGCTACAAATGCAGCTCTCACGCGCATTGATTGACTATCTTGGCGAGCGCGGCATGAAGCAGGCCGACGTTTGCAGGGCTTCGGGGTTATCCGACGCCCATGTCTCCCAGATTTTCAGTGGGAAGATAAAAGATCCCAAGGCAAGCATTGTTTACAAGATCGCGCACGCGATGGGTATCACGGTCGACGAGCTACTCGAGCGCGCGGAATCATACGAGGACGGTGAATAGCTTTATGGGACTTTTTAAAAAGTCAATGAGCAAAACGGCGGCAAAGGCTCAGCAGGGAGCTGGACAGCCGCCAATGGACGTGCCGTTCGCCCTCTGGGCGCTAGCGAGTGACTGCCTATACACCCACAGCTATACGGCATTTGAAGACGCTTTGTCCACTCACCAGCCATTCGTACCGTTTTCGGTCAAACTTAAGCGGCAAACGAAGAGGAACATGCCACCGCATTGGGAAGTTGAGGATGGAGCCGCTGTAATACTAGACGAGGACGGTACCTTGCTTGGCACTATAAGCGCAAAGAAAATGGAGGAGCACGACTTCATGTTCAATCGGACATACCGGGCTTTCTCTATGCCACCGTGCCGCGATTACGCGCGCGGCTTCACCATTAGCGACAGTTACAGCATTTGCGTCGCACCTTATGGCGCATATATATAAAAAGAGCCCCGTCGGCAGCGCTGGTACCGCTTTAGCCGACGGGGCATCCAACCGCCCAAGCATCTTTGCAAACTCACAACTTGAGGGGGCTTCTACATTATGCCAAAGAAGGCAGTGATATACGCGAGATTCTCGTGCAACAGGCAGCGCGAGGCCTCGATCGAGGACCAGCTGCGCGTCTGCCGCGAGTGGTGCGCGCGCGAGGGCTACGAGGTCGCGGCGGAGTACTGCGACCGCGCCGTGTCGGGGCGCACCGACGACCGCCCCGAGTTCCAGCGGATGATAGCCAACGCCGGCGAGAGCGAGATCGTCCTCGTCTACATGATGGACCGCTTCAGCCGCGGCGAGTACGACGCGCCGATATACAAGCGCGAGCTCGCCACGCACGGCGTCAAGCTGGTCTCGGCACTTGAGGCGATACCCGACAGCCCGGAGGGCATCATCTACGAGAAGCTGCTCGAGGGGCTCGCCGCCTGCGAGTCGAGAAAGACCGCCATCAGGACCAAGCGCGGAATGGAGGGCAACGCCCTCAAGTGCAAGACCAACGGCGTGCGCATCTTCGGATACCGCAGGAACGAGGACGACGAGTACGAGGTCGACGAGGCGCAGGCGGCGTGGGTGCGCGAGGCCTTCGCGCTGAGGCTTGAGCGCATGTCCATGAACGCGATAGCGCGCGAGTTCGCGCGGCGCGGCCTCAGGACGCGCAAGGGCAACCCGTGCGGCCAGGCGATGGTGCAGCAGATGCTGCGCGACCGAAGGTACACGGGCAGGTACGAGTGGGGAGGCATCGTCCGCGAGGGCGGGATGCCGGCGATAGTGGACGAGGTGACGTTCATGGAGGTCCAGGGGATCAAGTGCCGCAAGCAGCGCTCGAGCGAGAACTGGGGCGACTTCGCCCTAGCGGGGGCGGCGCTGTGCGCGGAATGCGGCAGGAACCTGCAGGGCGTGAGCGGCAGGGGCCGCAACAACGTGAAGTACGAGTACTACAGCTGCCCGGGGTCGTGCGTCCGCAACATCAGGCGCGAGGAACTCGAGGGCTCCATAGCCTCGGCGCTGAGGGAGCTGCTGGGCGACCGCGGCGAGGCGCTGCAGATAGCCAACATGGTGGCGGAGCGCGCGGACACTGCCGAGGTGAGGGCGCGCCGCAGGCAGGCGGAGGACTCGCTCAGGGCCGCGGAGAGGGGCCTGAGGAACATCCTCAACGCCATCGAGCAGGGCGTGATAGCGCCGGGCGTGAACGAGCGCATAGCCGAGCTCGAGGAGCAGCAGGCGCGCGCGAGGTACGACCTCGAGGCCATCACGGACGAGCGGATAGACCCGGAGCGCTTCGCCGACTTCCTGCAGTGCGGGACGGCGCTCGACGACGCGACGCTGCTGAAGGCGTTCGTGTGGCAGGCTGTCGTCTCGGAGGACGAGATACTGGTCACGCTGAACTACGACAAAAAGGGCGAACCCGCCAGATTGGACATCCAGCGGGTTCGAGCAAAATTGGAATGGTGCCCCATGTTGGATTCGAACCAACGGCCTTCTGCTCCGGAGGCAGACGCTCTAATCCCCTGAGCTAATAGGGCCAACGGTTGGCATTATACCCAAGTGCACCATGGGCTATCAAAATAAAAGAAAAAGCTTTGCAATTCCGGGGAAGACGCGGCGCAACGGCTCACTTTAGAAGGCAAAAGCGAATCAGATAGTATAAACTCTCATGCACCATATATACACGGCTCGCGATGCGGGCCGTTTTTGCAAGGGTTATCCATCGAGGTGAGAGGCACACCATGATTGCAATTTTAAAAGAGAGCGCCAGCGACGAGGCCGTCAGCCATATCGTCAGCTGGATTGAGAAAAAGGGCCTGAAGACCGATGTCTCGCGCGGCGAGAATGAGACGATCATCGGCCTGGTGGGCGATACGACCAAGATCGACCCGTTCCTGCTCGAGTCCATGGATGTCGTCGAGCGCGTGCAGCGCGTCTCCGAGCCGTTCAAGCGCGCCAACCGCAAGTTCCACCCCGAGGACTCCGTCATCGACTGCGGCCACGGCGTCAAGATCGGCGGCGATCAGTTCCAGGTCATCGCCGGCCCGTGCTCCGTCGAGGGCGAGAACCTCATCCGCATCGCCCGCCGCGTGAAGGCCGCCGGTGCTACGATGCTGCGCGGCGGTGCCTACAAGCCCCGCACTTCCCCTTACGCCTACCAGGGCATGGGCCCCGCCGGTCTGGACCTGCTGTGCGAGGCGTCTGCCGAGCTCGACATGCCGATCGTCACCGAGATCATGGACCCGCGCGACGTGCAGGTCTTCCTGGACAAGAAGATCGACGTCATGCAGATCGGCGCCCGCAACGCCCAGAACTTCCCTCTGCTTAAAGAGGTCGGCAAGACCAAGACTCCGATCTTGCTTAAGCGCGGCATGTCCGGCACGATCGATGAGCTGCTCATGGCCGCCGAGTACATCATGAGCGAGGGCAACGACAACGTCATTCTGTGCGAGCGCGGCATCCGCACCTTCGAGACCCGCACCCGCAACACCTTCGACCTCAATGCCGTGCCGGTGCTGCACCACCTGTCGCACCTGCCCGTCGTCGCCGACCCCAGCCACGCCACCGGCTACACCCGCTACGTTGAGCCCATGGCGCTCGCCGCGACCGCCTGCGGTGCCAACGGTCTGGAGATCGAGGTCCACGACGAGCCCAGCCGCGCATGGTCCGACGGCGCCCAGGCCCTCACCCCCGATCAGTTCGACGACACCATGCGCCGCATCCGAGCCATCCGCGAGGTTGTCTGCCAAGAGACCATGGAGTAGCCCATGGGTACAGTGAGAAACGCGCGCGTTAACCAGGGCGGCCCCAAGTGCGCCGGCATCGTCGGCCTTGGCCTCATCGGCGGCAGCTTTGCCCGCGGCTATGCGCAGGCGGGCGTCCGTGTGCTGGCCTGGGACCCCGACGACGATGTCATGACGGCCGCCAGCATGGGCACCGTCGCCGGAGAGCTCAACGACAAGACGCTCGGCGAATGCGACATCATCGTCCTGGCTTGCTACCCCGAAGCCTGCATCGAGTGGCTCGAGGCACACGCCCAGGCACTCGCCGACGCCACCGATACCGAGGCCATCATGGGCCCCGTGGTAATTGACACGGTGGGCGTCAAGGGTATCGTGTGCGAGCGCGCCTTTGAGCTTGCCCGCGAGCACGGCTTTTACTTTGTGGGCGCGCACCCCATGGCGGGCACGCAGTACTCGGGCTATGCACGCTCCCGCGCCGACCTGTTCCAGGGCGCCCCGCTGGTGCTCGTACCGCCCGCGGTGGACGATGCGCTCAAGCTGGAACTTTTGGGCCAGGTGCGCGAGATGGTGCGCCCCTTGGGCTTTGGCGAGTTCAGCGTGACCAGCGCCGCCGAGCACGACCGTGTCATCGCCTTCACGAGCCAGCTTGCGCACGTGGTATCCAACGCCTACGTCAAAAGCCCCACTGCCCAGGTCCACCACGGCTTTTCGGCCGGTAGCTACCGCGATCTCACCCGCGTGGCGCACCTCAACCCCCAGATGTGGTCCGAGCTCATGATCGACGACGCCGACGCGCTCGCCTTCGAGATCGACCATCTGATCGAATCGCTTGGCGCCTACAGCCGCGCGCTCAAGGACCGCGACCAGCGCTATCTGGAGAATCTCCTTGCCGAGGGCGACCGCATTAAGCGCGCACTCGACGACGAGGCCTCCCACTAGACAACCCATCACGCCAGGTCGAAAGGACCGAAGCTTATGGCGATTACCATCGATATCGACACTGCACGCCCCTACCAGGTGCATGTTGGCACGTTTTTGTTGGAGCAGGCGGGGCCGCTCGTGCGCGCCACCGCCGGCGGCACCAAGGCCGTCATCGTGACGGACACCAACGTGGGCCCGCTCTACCAGATGCCCGTTAAGCAGAGCCTGAAGGCGTCAGGCTACGAGGTGAGCATCTGCACCTTCGAGGCCGGCGAGGCCCATAAGCGCGCCGAGACCTACGTTGCCATTTTGGAGTTTGTGGCCGAGCACGAGCTTTCGCGCTCCGACGTGATCGTGGCACTCGGCGGCGGCGTCGTGGGCGACGTGGCGGGCTTTGTGGCCGCCACCTACATGCGCGGCTGCAAGTTTGTGCAGATCCCCACGAGCCTGCTCGCCATGGTGGATTCGTCGGTGGGCGGCAAGACCGCCATAGACCTGGCTGCCGGCAAGAACCTGGCCGGCGCCTTTTGGCAGCCGAGCGTGGTTATTGCCGACGTGGGGTGCCTGGCCACCCTCACGCCCGAGCAGTTCGCCGACGGCTGCGGCGAGGTCGTCAAGCACGCCGTGATCGCCGACCCGGAGCTTTTCGCCGAGCTGGAGAAGACCCCGCTCACGCTGGAGCTGCTCAACCGCGATGTGGCCCGCGTAGCGCTCATCATCGCCCGCAATATCGACATCAAGCGCGCCGTGGTCGTCGCCGACGAGCGCGAAACCAACCAGCGTAAGCTCCTCAACTTTGGACACAGCGCCGGACACGCCGTCGAGGCCTGCGAGCACTTTGAACTCGGACACGGCAACTGCGTGTCGATCGGCATGGGCATCATCACGCGCGCCGCGGCCCTGCACGGCGCTTGCGATGCTGCACTGCCCGGTCGTATTGAGGAGCTCTGCGCCCGCCATGGCCTCAAGACCCGCTGCGACCTAGATGCCGATACCGTCTTTGCCGAGGCGCTCCACGACAAGAAGCGCGCGGGCGACACCATCGACCTGGTGATTCCGCACGGCATTGGCCGCTGCAGCATCGACCGCACACCGCTTTCCACTTTCCACGAACTCATTGCCGAGGGCCTCGGCCAGAAGGGAGACGCATCCGCATGCTAGCCCGCATCACCCCGTCCCCGCTCAAGGGCACCGTTCCCGCCATCGCGTCCAAGTCGATGGCGCATCGCCTGATCATCTGCGCTGCGCTTGCCAACGGCGAGACACACGTCACCTGCAACACGACCTGCGCCGATATCGAGGCCACGGTTCGCTGCCTCACGGCCCTGGGTGCTCGCATCGAGACCGTCGAGGACGGCTTCCAGGTCCACCCCACCATGAAGAGTGTTGAGTTTGGCCTGCTCAAGGCCCTTGCCGGCGGCACGCTTGACTGCGGTGAAAGCGGCTCCACGCTCCGCTTTATGCTGCCTGTCGCCTGCGCGCTGGGTGCAGAAGCAACTTTTGTGGGTCAGGGGCGCTTGGGCGCCCGCCCGCTCTCCCCGCTCTCGGACGAGATCATCGCCGCCGGCTGCGACCTACAGGGTCTGGGCGGTTTTCCGCTCAAGACGAGCGGCCGCATGTGCCCGGGCACCTTTGTGCTTCCGGGCAACGTGAGCTCGCAGTATATCTCCGGCCTTCTGCTGGCAGCCCCGCTGCTGGCCCAGCCCTCCTGCGTGCAGGTAACCGGCCTCATTGAGAGCCGTCCCTACATCAACCTGACGATCCAGGCCATGAAGGCCTTTGGCGTCGAGGTCAACGTCGAGCGTATTCCGGCCAAGGACGGCCAGCCCGAGGTCACGAACTTCCGCGTGAGCAGCGGCTCGTACCGCACGCCCGGCAGCGTAGCCGTCGAGGGCGACTGGTCCAACGCTGCCTTTTGGCTGTGCGCCGGTGCCATCGGCACCGACCCAATCACCGTCGAGGGCGTGTCGCTAAGCTCCGCACAGGGCGACCGTAACGTGCTTGCCGCGCTTTCGCGCTTTGGCGCCCGCATCGTGCGCTCCACCAACGCCGCCACCGTGCAGTCCGACAAGCTCGCCGGCTTTGAGATGAGTGCCCACGACATTCCGGACCTGGTGCCCGTCATCTCGGCCGTGGCCTCACTGGCACAGGGCCGCACCTTTATCCGCGATTGCGCCCGTCTGCGCATCAAGGAATCCGACCGCCTGGTCACCACCACCCGCGAGCTCACCGCGCTGGGCGCGCAGGTGCGCATTGCCGGCGATGACCTCATCATCAAGGGTGTCGATGCCTTCACCGGCGGCGAGGTCGATTCGCACAACGACCACCGCATCGCCATGATGGCCGCTATCGCCGCGAGCCGCGCCGCCGGCGAGGTCGTGATCCACGGCGCCGAGGCCGTCAACAAGTCCTATCCCGATTTCTTCGACCACTACCGCCTGCTGGGCGGCAAGGTCACACTCGAGGAGGAATAGCATGTCCTCGACCTTTGGCAACGTCTTGCACGTAAGCATCTTCGGCCAGTCGCACTCCCCCGCCATCGGCTGCTCGCTCGATGGCGTCCCCGCCGGCATCGCCGTTGACCAAGAAGCGCTGCAGGCCTTTTTGAACCGTCGCGCCCCCGGTCGCGACGAGACCGCGACCAAGCGCCGCGAGGCCGACGCCGCCCAAATCATCGCCGGCGTGGTCGATGGGCACACCACCGGCGCGCCCATTGCCGCGATTATCGAGAACACCAACACGCGCTCCAAGGATTACTCCGAGCTGCGCCGCAAGCCCCGTCCGGGACATGCGGACTTCCCTGCGCGCATGAAGTATCACAACATGCACGATGTCGCCGGCGGCGGGCACTTTTCCGGCCGCCTAACAGCACCCTTATGCATCGCGGGCGGCATCGCGCTGCAGGCACTTGAGGCCCGCGGCATTAAGGTCATGGCGCATGTGGCGCAGATCGGCGGCATCTCCGACCTGCCGATGGACGATATGGTCTATCGCGAGGCCGACCGCAAGGCGATCCTGACGAACGATCTGCCGTGCATTGACGCCGCCGCAGCCGGCCGCATGCGCGAGGAAATCCTAGCCGCGCGCGACGAACTCGACAGCATCGGCGGCATCGTGGAGTGCGGCATTTACGGGCTTCCCGCGGGCATCGGCGACCCCATGTTCGACGGCATCGAGAACCGCATCGCGCAGATCGCGTTTGGCATTCCCGCCGTAAAGGGCGTGGAGTTTGGCATGGGCTTTGCCGTGGCCGCCATGCGCGGCAGCGAGAACAATGATCCGTATCGCATCGATGCCGAGACCGGCGAGATCGAGGTCGAGTCCAACAACGCCGGCGGCATCCTGGGCGGTATTTCGACCGGCGCGCCCGTCATGTGGCGCATGGCCGTAAAGCCGACGCCCTCCATTGGCCGTGAGCAGCAGACGGTGGACATGGACGCTATGGAAAATGCCGAGCTCTCGGTCCACGGCCGCCACGATCCCTGCATCGTCCCCCGAGCCGTCCCCGTAGCCGAAGCAGCCGCCGCCCTTGCGATTTGGGACGCTCTCCTCGAGGACGCAGGCCAGCGCTAACTACCCACCCCTCAATATCCCCCGACACGTGAAAGGGGTCTCCATGGACCTTGCCGATATTCGCCAGGCCATCGACGGCATCGATACCACGCTCCTCAATAGCTTAGTCGAGCGCATGGATATTGCCACCGATGTCGCCAAGTCAAAAATCGAGATGGGCAAGGCCGTCTTCGACCCCGCCCGCGAGCGCTCTAAGCTCAATAACCTCGCCAGTCGCGCACCCGAGCGCTACGAGGCTCAAACCATCACCCTGTTCCGCCTCCTCATGAGCATGAGCAAAGCCGAGCAGCAGCGCTACATCAACGAGCTCAAGGGCATCACTGTCTCGCAAAAGGCCCACGCCACGGCCGTGGCCTTTGACATGCCCTTCCCCCAGACGGCCACCGTCGCCTGCCAGGGCGTTGAGGGCGCCTACAGCCAAATCGCCGCGTGCAAGCTCTTCGACGTACCCGACATCGCGTTCTTTGAGACCTTCGAGGGCGTCATGCGCGCCGTACGCGACGGCTTTTGCGAGTTTGGCGTGCTGCCCATCGAGAACTCCACCGCTGGCTCGGTCAATGCTGTCTACGACCTGCTCGCCCAGTTCGACTTCCATATCGTGCGCTCGCTGCGCCTCAAGATCGACCACAACCTGCTCGTCAAACCCGGCACCAAGCTCGCCGACGTGCGCGAGGTCTACAGCCATGGCCAGGCAATCGCCCAGTGCGCCGGCTTTATCGAGGCGCACGACCTGCACGCCACCAAGTACCCCAACACGGCCATGTCGGCCGAGATGGTCGCCAGCTCCGAACGCACCGATGTTGCCGCGATCGCATCGCGCAGCTGCGCCGCGCTGTATGGTATGGAGGTGTTGGAATCCAACATCCAGGACTCGGACAACAACTACACGCGCTTTGTCGTCATCAGCCGCGAGCCGCGCGTCTACCCCGGCGCCAACCGCACCTCGCTCATGATCACCACGGCCAACGAGCCGGGCGCCCTCTACCGCGTGCTCGAGCGCTTCTACGCGCTCAACATCAACCTCATCAAACTCGAGAGCCGTCCCATCCCCGGGCACGACTTTGAGTTTATGTTCTACTTTGACCTGGACTGCCCCTTTGGCAGCAAGGCACTCGACGACCTGCTCGATTCCATCGACGACGTGTGCGAGAGCTTTACCTACTTTGGCAGCTACACGGAGGTGCTCTAGATGACCGATACCGCCGCAACCCGTCCCTACGGAGTGCTGGGCCGCGTGCTGGGCCACAGCTACACCCCGACCATCTACAAGGAGCTGGCGGGGCTTGAGTACGTGCGTTTTGAGCGCGAGCCCGAGGACCTCGCGGCCTTTATGAGGGGCGACGAGTGGGAGGGCACCAACGTGACCATCCCCTACAAGCGCGCCGTCATGGAGTACCTGGACGAGCTGAGCCCGCTGGCCGAGCGCATGGGCAACGTTAACACCATCACACGCCTGCCCGACGGCCGCCTGCGCGGTGACAACACTGACTATTTCGGTTTTCAGTGCCTAGTCGAGGAATTGGGCGTAGAGGTTGCCGGCAAGAAGGTCCTCGTCCTCGGTGCCACCGGTGGTGCCGGCACCACGGCAAGTATGGTGCTGGGAGACCTGGGCGCCATCGTCGTACCCGTGGGTCGCACGAGCGAGGTCAACTACGGCAACATCGCGCAGCAGTCCGACGCCGCCCTGCTCGTCAACTGCACGCCTGCCGGCATGTTCCCCCACTGCCCCGACGCGTCCTGCACACTCGAAGGGCTCGATGCGCTCGAAGGCGTTATCGACATTGTCTACAACCCCGCCCGCACGGGACTCATGCTCGAGGCCGAGCGCCGCGGCATCCCCTGCATCGGCGGCCTGCTCATGCTCGTGGCCCAGGCAGCGCAAGCCGTCGAGCGCTATACCGGCCAGGTCACCCCGCGCGAGCGCATCCTGGACGTAACGGAGCGCCTGTCGCGCCGCGAACAGAACATAGCGCTGATCGGCATGCCGGGTTCGGGCAAGACCCGCGTGGGTGAGCAGATCGCAATGCTGACGGGTCGCGAGCACATCGATCTGGACCGCGCCCTCGAGGAGCGCCTGGGCATGCCCTGTGCCGACTTTATCGTCGAGCGCGGCGAGGCCGCCTTCCGCGAGCAAGAGACAGCGGAGCTGGCCGACATTTCCAAGCGCAGCGGCCTGGTGCTCTCCACCGGCGGCGGCGTGGTCACACGCGACGAGAACTACCCGCTGCTGTACCAGAATAGCCAGATCGTGATGCTCAACCGCAAGCTCGACGAGCTCGCCCACAAGGGCCGCCCCATCACCGCGCGCGACGGCATCGATAAGCTGGCTGAACAGCGCATGCCGCGCTACCGCGCCTGGGCCGACTACATCATCGACTCACGCGACTGCGCTGCCAACACCGCCCAAGCCCTCCTCGAGACCCTCCCACCCGCTCTCTAACCTAAGCCACCACAAAGGGGACAGACACCTTTGTGGTGGCTTTCCAACCGCAAAGGAAGCAACCATGAAAGCACTCGTCATCAACGGCCCCAACCTCAACATGCTCGGCATTCGCGAGCCGGGCATCTATGGTAGCGACAACTACGACCGCTTAGTGCAGATCTGCCAGGAAGCGGGAACCGCACAGGGCTTCAGCGAGGTCGAGGTCTTCCAGTCCAACCACGAGGGCAGCATCGTCGACAAGATCCAGGAGGCTTACGGCAAGGTCGACGGCATCGTCATCAACCCGGCAGCCTACACGCACACCAGCGTGGCAATCCTTGACGCCCTCAAGGCCGTCGCCATCCCTGCCGTCGAGGTGCACATCAGCGCCGTAGAGACGCGCGAGGACTTCCGCCAGGTGAGCTATGCACGCCTAGCCTGCTTCGCCACCATCACCGGCGAGGGCCTGCAAGGCTATGCCCACGCGCTGGAGCTGCTGAGGGAACGTCTCGAAAAGTAGCCTCGTGAGCAAATCCATCAACGCGATTCACACGCTAATAATGCCAGTGCCGCCAGCAGCAACCTCGCTACTGGCGGCACTTTATTACTGGCATATAATCATTGCAGTCACACAACGTCTGGAGACGCGCATGTTAAGCATCCATCTGGGGGATTACCCCGGTTCCATCTACGATACCGAAACCTATTTTAGGAACTCATACTTGGACTCATGGTTCGAAGACCCTATGGCCGCACAGATTATTAAAAGCGTGGACGGATCAGAGATCATCGGTCCCCACAACATCGTAAGCAAACAGCTGGGCTCGATCACCACACTCGAACTGTCCGGCGGCGTTAAGACGCTGCTGCTGGTGCGCAATCTCCCAAATATGGTGTTCAACGCATCCACCTGCGGAGACAACTGTGCCCGCTGGCTACTCAAGATCGGCAAAGAGCAGGATGTGATGGTGACCTTATACCACATCATGAAATTCCCCTGGAAGAGCTTTGAAATCCGCATTGAAAACGATGGCCGCATCGTCAGAAACATGCAGGAGTTTGTTGGCGCCACGAATGATTTTCTGGATGTTGAAGATGCGACTAGAATGCCGCACTAAGTTCTATTGCCGTAATCGCTGAATGCGGTTGCGAAAGACTTATCGGAGTGTTCGAGGGCAGAGCAGTAAGCCACGCAAAACGTTTAAAACCAAGGCTACGCCCATGCGTTGGAGTCGCTGAAAGGCCAATCCACATCAGCAAGACGAAAAAAGCCCAGACCACCAAGCGGTCTGGGCTTAATAAACGTTGGTGCTCCATGGCGGATTCGAACCGTCGACCTTGGGATTAGAAGTCCCCTGCTCTATCCAACTGAGCTAATGGAGCAAATAACCGCACGCCCAGCCAAACAATTCGGCCAAGCGTAAGTAATTATAACCTAGTTGAACTGCTCACGGTACGCCTTGCAGACCTCACTGACCGGGCCGTCCATGCGAAGGTCACCCTTCTCAATCCAAACGGCACGCTGGCAGATGCGCTCAACCTGCTCCATGGAGTGCGAAACGAACAGAACCGTCACGTCGCCGCTCTGGATAAAGTGCTGGATGCGGGCCTCGCACTTCTGCTGGAAGAACACATCACCGACGGACAGCGTCTCGTCAACGATCAGAATATCGGGCTCGGTAATCGTCGCGATTGCAAAGGCGATACGCGCCACCATGCCCGAGGAGAAGTTCTTAAGCGGCATATCGACAAAGTTCTGAAGCTCAGCGAACTCAATAATGCCGTCAAAGTTGGCGTCGATGAACTCCTTGGTATAGCCGAGCAGGGCGCCGTTCAGATAGATGTTCTCGCGGGCGGTCAGCTCGGGGTCAAAGCCGGCACCAAGCTCAATCAGCGGCGCGATGTTACCGTGCACCTTAACGCTGCCCTCGCTAGGCTCAAGCACACCGGCAATAATCTTGAGCATCGTAGACTTACCGGAACCATTGGTGCCAACCAGACCGACAACTTCGCCGCGATGAATATCGAACGAGATGTGCTTAAGCGCTCTAAACTCCTCAAAGAACAGCTCGTGCTTGGCAAGCTTGATGAAGTACTCCTTGAGGTTGGTCAGCGACTCGGACGCCATGTTAAAGATCATGGTGACGTCGTCGACCTCGACAGCCAGAGGCTGCTCGCTGTAATCAACAACAGATTCAGTCATCACAGCACTCCTTAGATGTAGAGGATGAACTTGCGCTCAGACTTATGGAACACGGTGTAGCCAATAACAAGCGCAAGAACCGCCCAAGCGACGCACATACCAAACGTCATAAGCGAGGGCGTAGTCTGGAACAGGAAGATATCACGCATAAACTGCAGGTAGTTATACATGGGGTTCGCATACATCAAGATACGCACGAGATGCGGCATTTGCGCAATATAGTCAGTCGTCCAGAAGATGGGCGTAATGTAAGTCCACGCCGTAATGACGACGCTCCACAGATGCATAACGTCGCGGAAGAAGACCGTAAGGGCAGAGAGCATCATGCCCAGGCCCATGCAGAAGCACATAAGCAGCAGCAGGCAAACCGGCAGCAGAATCAGGTGCCAAGAAGGCATAACGCGGAACCACAGCATGACGATGGCGACGGCGACCAGCGAGAAGGCAAAGTTGACCAGCGAGAAGAGCACCTTCTGCACCGGGAAGACCCAGCGGTGCACCTTAACCTTCTTGAGCAGAGGGGCAGCGCCCACGATCGACGTCAGGGCCTGGTTCGTAGACTCGGACATGACGGCAAAGGTAATGTTACCCACGATCAAGTACAGCGGGTACATCTCGGGCGTCATTGAGCCATTGCGACCCTGGCCAAAAATCGTCGAGAACACGATGGCCATGACGATCATCATCAGCAGCGGGTTGAGCACCGACCATGCGACGCCCAGAACGCTACGGCGATACTTGATCTTAAAATCCTTGGTAACCAGCTGACGAAGGATAAACGCGTCCTTCTCAAATTCGTTCTTAGCAAACGTCGCAGGCAGACTGCGAGTTTCTTGTTGCTTTGTCTGATCCGACACGGATGCAACTCCTTTACTCGTAATCGTTGACAAACGAACAGTATAGACCCGACGGCCATGCAAACGATTCGCGCAACAAAACTGGAGAACTAACCCACATCTTAGGATGCCAAGCCCAAACGGCTATACTTTCAAGGATTGAACGTATAAGGAGCATTGAGTGAATTCTGAATCCATCGCCGTCATCATCCCCTGCTACAACGAAGCGCCCACGATCGGCAAAGTCATCGACGACTTTCACCGCGAGCTTCCGCAAGCGACGGTCTATGTCTATGACAACAACTCGTCGGACGATACCTCACGCATCGCCACCGAGCACGGCGCCACGGTCCGCTTTGAGCCCCGTCAGGGAAAGGGCAACGTATGCCGCCAGATGTTTCGCGACATCGACGCCGATTGCTACCTGATGGTCGACGGCGACGACACCTACCCCGCCGAGGCGGCCAAGGCCCTCTGCGAGCCCATCCTTAACGGTACGGCCGACATGACCGTAGGCGATCGCCTTTCAAACGGCACCTACGCCGAGGAAAACAAGCGCGCCTTCCACGGCTTTGGCAACAATCTGGTCCGCGCCATGATCAAGTGGATCTATGGCTACAGCTTCGATGACGTCATGACCGGCTACCGCGCCATGAGCCGCCCGTTCGTTAAAACCTTCCCAGTGCTTTCCGAGGGCTTTCAGATCGAAACCGAGCTCTCGATCCACGCCGTCGACCACCGCTGGCGCATCAAAGATGTGCCCATCGAGTACCGCGACCGTCCCGAGGGTTCCGAGTCCAAACTCAACACAGTGAGCGACGGCATTAAAGTCGTTGCGATGATCGGCACGCTGTTCAAGGACTACCGCCCGCTGAAGTTCTTCAGCCTCGTAGCGCTTCTGTTCGCGGTATTCGGCCTCGCCCTGGGCATGCCCATCGTTGTCGAATATTTCCAGACCGGCCTCGTCCCGCGCTTCCCCACCGCTATGCTCGCCGCCTCGTTTATGTTCCTGTGCGGCCTGAGCCTTGCGACCGGCTTCATCCTAGATTCTGTAGCAAAGGTCGAAAAAAAGCAGTGGGAGGTCAACGTGTACAGCAAATACGCCTACGACGACCAGCCCGGCCACCCTACTTCCAAGCCAAGCGAGAGGTAGATCTTCCGCAAAATACTATTGGCACCACTGCGCAGATAGCCACCAACAAGAAAAGCCGCCGTTAAAGAACGGCGGCTTTTACTCTCGAAAAGTTAATAGCGCCTAGAGCGTCTTGAGGTACTCCCCCAGCTCTTCCTCCCAGTCGGGCATGTGGAACCCGACCAACTCGAGCCTGGAAAGGTCGAGCGCGGAGTGGACCGGGCGCGGGGCGACGGGGCCGGCGGCGTTCGCGTAGTAGTCGGCGGTGCTCACCGGCACGACCTTCTCCCCGTTGCCGTTGGCGGCCTCGAAGACGGCGCGGGCGATGTCGGCCCAGGACTTCACGGCGCCGGAGCCGGTGCAGTTATAGGTGCCGTAGGGGGCCTTCGAGTCCAGCACGTGGAAGATGGCGGCGGCAATGTCGCGCGTGAAGGTCAGGCGTCCCAGCTGGTCGTCCACGACCGTGATCTTGTCCAGCTTGTCCTCGGGGTCGGCGACGCGGTCGGACAGCGCCCTCATGGTCATGACGAAGTTGTGCCCCTCGCCGATGACCCAGGAGCTGCGCATGATGTAGTGGCGCGGGCACCCGGCCACGGCGATGTCGCCGGCGGCCTTGGTCTGGCCGTAGACGGACAGCGGGGAGAAGGGCTCGTCCTCGTCGTGCACCTCGGCGGTGCCGTCGAAGACGTAGTCGGAGGACACGTGGACGAGCGTGATCCCGTGCCCGGCGCAGGTGCGGGCGAGAAGGGCGGGACCGGTCGCGTTGGCCTTCCAGGCGGCCGCGCGGCCCTCGGGGGTCTCGGCCCTGTCCACGGCGGTGTAGGCGCCGCAGTTGATGACGGTGCCGTAGAGCGACCAGTCGTACTGAGAGTACGCGCCCGGGTCGGACATGTCGAAGGTGTCGATGTCGCAGAAGTCGAAGTCCTTCGCCACGCCGCGCTCCCCGGCGAGCGCACGCACCGCATGGCCCAGCTGGCCGTTGCAGCCGGTGACGAGCGTCCTCTTGGGCGCCATGGGGACGACGTCCTTGAGCATCGGGTGGTTGAGGTCGGCATCGGAGACGGTGGCCTCGTCGAGCGGGATGGGCCACTCGATGGCGAGCTCCGGGTCGGCGAGGTTCACGAAGGTGTAGGTCTTCTTGAGCTCCAGCGACCAGTGGGCGTCCACCAGGTAGGTGTAGGCGGTGCCGTCCTCGAGCGCCTGGAAGGAGTTGCCCACGCCGCGCGGGACGTAGATGGCCCTACTCGGGTCGAGCGTGCAGGTGAACACCTTCCCGTAGGTGGCGCTGCCCTCGCGCAGGTCCACCCATGCGCCGAATACGCTGCCGCGGGCCACGGAGATGAACTTGTCCCAGGGCTCGGCGTGGATGCCGCGGGTGACGCCGCGGCTGTCGTTGTAGGAGATGTTGTTCTGGACGACCCTGAGATCCGGGATGCCCAGGGCGGTCATCTTGGCGCGCTGCCAGTTCTCCTTGAACCAGCCGCGCGAGTCGCCGTGGACGGCGAGGTCGACGACCTTCAGGCCCCCGATGCCGGTCTCGGCGACGGAGAGGTCCTTCTCGAATGCGATGTCTGCCATATGGGAAAAGCTCCTATCGAAGAGGTTCAGGTTGCGGGCGCCCGCGCGGGGACGCAGGGTCATCCCCATGCCCTGCGGCCC
>CAKXKM010000035.1:0-14306 GCA_934876235.1 Collinsella sp. AF02-46-1
CCGAGATATTGACGAACATGTTCTGTCCGCCCCACTCCTCGGGGATGATGCCGTACTCGGTGAGCTCCTGGCGCACGCGGTCGGGGTTGGCACCCGGCTTATCGATCTTGTTGACGGCGACGACGATGGGGACGCCGGCGGCCTTGGCGTGGTTGATCGACTCGATGGTCTGGGGCATGACGCCGTCGTCGGCAGCCACGATCAGGATGACGATATCGGTCACCTTGGCGCCGCGGGCACGCATGGCCGTAAAGGTGGCGTGACCGGGGGTATCGATGAAAGTGATCTTGCGGTCGTTGATCATGACCTGCGAAGCGCCGATGGCCTGGGTAATGCCGCCCGCCTCGCCGGCAGCGACGCCGGTGTGACGGATGGCGTCGAGGAGGCTCGTCTTGCCGTGGTCGACGTGGCCCATGACGGTGACGACCGGGGCGCGCGGCTTAAGGTCGGCGGGATCGTCGTAGAACGAGAAGGTATTCTCCTCCTCGGGGGTAATGATCTTGATCTGACGACCCAGGTCGTCGGCAACGAGCTCGACAAGGTCATCGGACATGGACTGCGTCATGGTGAGCGGCGTGCCCAGCAGGAACAGGCGCTTGATGATGTCGTTGGCCGGAACGTCGAGCGCCTCGGCGAGCTCCTGGACGGTAACGCCCTGGGAGACCTTGATGGCGTCGAGGTCCTCGGGGTTCACGCCCTGGGCCAGCGCCTCCTCTATTTTGCGCTCCTCCTGAGCCTTGGCAGCCTCGCGCTCGCGCTTCTCCTTGCGCTTCTTGCGGCGACCGGTGGACTCGCGAGAGGCCTCCTCGACGGCAGCGCGGGCCTCCTCGAGCACCTTCTCGCGGCTATACTCCTCGGCCTCACGAGCCATGCGGCTGTAATGGTCCTCTTCGTTGTTGTGACCGCCCTTGCGTTTCTTGCCCTTGCCCTGCTTATCGGGGTTGGGGAAGTCCATGCCGGCAGCGACGTTGTTGCTGGCGTTGGTACGATGGCTGTGCGGACGGCTCTCGGAGGCGTTGCGCTCTGAGTTGTTGTCGGAGGCGTTGCGATCGTTACGACGGCCACCGCGGCGGTCGTTGTTGCCGCCACGACGGTTACCGCGCTCGGCGGCGCGCTCGGCCTTGGCCTTGTCCTCGGCGTCCTTCTTCTCCTTGAGCACGGTCTCCTGTGCGGCAATCTGGTCGAGCAGCGAACGGAAGCGCGAACCGGAGTCGGAAGCGGGAACGGCGCGGCGCTGGGCCTCGCGGGCAGCCTCCTCCTTCTCGCGAGCAAGGCGCTCCTGCTCGGCCTTCTTCTTGGCCTCGGCCTCGGCGCGGGCAGCCTCCTCGGCAGCCTGGGCTGCGGCAAACTGGCGGCGCTCCTCCTCGCGGGCCTTCTCGGCGGCGATGCGCTCGCGCTCGGCCTCGGCAGCGCGAGCAGCCTCCTCGGCGGCAGCTGCCTGCTCCTCGGCCTGCTTGGCGGCCTCGACTTCCTGAGCGCGGGCCTCAATCACCGAGGCGAGCTGCTTGCGGACCATGGCAACGTAGGCATCCTCCAAGGTGGAGGAAGCGGACTTAGCGGGAATCTTCATATCGGCGAGATGACCCATCAGTTCCTTGGAGGTCATGCCGAACTCTTTGGCCAGGGTGGACACACGGACTTTTGCCATATGACTTCACCTACCCTTTCTGGCACCTTGGGTGCCTAGAGACTGAACGAGCGTGGGATACGCGCCAGGACCCGCCCGGCGCGACCGCGCGCTAGATCAGGTCCTCCGCATCATCGAAGGCGTCGGTGTCATGGACACCGCAGAAACGGGAGCCGGGACGAGCCTGGTTGCGGCACTGGATGCCGTCCTCGGACACATACTCGCAGCGGCGGACGTCCTCGTCCTCCTCGTCACCGATCAGGTCGGCGGCGGGCTCCTCGTGAACGGGAACGTTCTTGAGGATGTCGGCGGCAAGCGTCTCCGACTTGATGTCGATGTGCCAGCCGGTCAGGCGCGCGGCGAGGCGGGCGTTCTGGCCCTCCTTGCCGATGGCGAGGGACAGCTGGTCGTCGGGCACGATGACGCCGGCGTAGGCCTTCTCCTCGTCGATGAGGACGCGGGTGACCTTAGCGGGCGAAAGGGCGTTGGCGACGTAGACGGCAGGATCGGCATCCCACAGGATGACGTCGACGCGCTCGCCACGGAGCTCGCCCACGACAGCGCGAACACGGCTGCCCTTGGGGCCGACGCAGGCGCCCACGGGATCCAGGCGGTCGTCGAGCGAGTGGACGGCAACCTTGGAACGCTGGCCGGGCTCGCGGGCGATTGACTTGATCTGGACGGTGCCCTCATAGATCTCGGGCACCTCCTGCTCAAACAGACGACGCATGAGCTCGGGGTGGGTACGGGAGATGACAATCGGCGGACGGCTGTGCTCGCCACGAACCGGCTGCAGGTTGGAGTTGGGGTCGCGAACGTCAATGATCACGGCCTTGATATGCTGGTTGTGCAGGTAGCGCTCGCCCATCGGACGCTCGTTGCGCTCGTTCTCGTAACGGCGCTGATCGAAGTGCGGAAGCTCGGCCTCGACGCCTTCGCGAATCTTGACGATCGTGAAGTCCGGCGTGGACTGCAGCACGGTACCGCTGATGAGGTCACCGATACGGCCGGAGAACTCCTCGTAGATCTGCTCGCGGGCGGAGTTGCGCACGATGGCGTTGATCTCGGCCTTGGCGTGCTGGGCGGCGATGCGGCTCGTGTTCTTAGGGGTGACGTCGATCTCCTCGAACTCGGTGAAGTTGCCCTCCTCGTCCATGGAATCGTCGATCGGCTCCAGGCGGTAGACGTAGATCTTGCCGGTGGTGCGGTCGATGGTCACCTTGGCGCCCCACTCAAGATGCAGGATCTCGGCGTAGCTCTTGGCGAGCGACTGCTCCAGGCGGTCGATCAGGTAGAGCTGGTCGATGTGCCTCTCCTGGCAAAGCTCCATCAGGGCGGACATCATGTCGGATGCTGCCATCTTACTTTCCTTCCTTCGCGGGCTTGAAGTCATAGGTGGGCTTCAACTTGCACTTTTTAACATCAGAGAAATCGAGGGTGACGGACTCGCCGTCCTCGAGCTCAAGGGTCACGTTCGTCTCGGTGGCGTCGGCAATCTTGCCGGCGTACTTGCGACGGCCCTCGGTGGCGGTGGAGGTGAGCTCGCAGTTCTCGCCCACAAAGCGGGCAAAGTCGCGCGGGCGGCGCAGCGGGCGCGCCATGCCCGGGCTCGACACCTCGAGCGTGTAGCTCGAAGAAATGGGGTCGAGCTCCTCGATCACGTCGCCGACCCACTTGGTATTGGCCGTGACGTCGTTGAGCGACAGGCTCTGACCCTCGGCACCCTCGATACGCACACGCACGCAGGGGGCCTTGGTGGCGCCCACGAGCTCAACGTCGACAATATCGACATCGTGCTGGGGAGCGACGGCCTCGAGCGCGTCGATGATCACCTGCTCGGTCTTGGTCTTGACCATTGCGGCACCTCCATCCATACAAAAAAGAAGCGGGGCCGAAACCCCACTTCTTTCAATTACAACTTCATTTGCAAGCAAACTATACCAATAGCTGCGGAAACGTGCAAGCACCGTACGAATCTGCAGGTCAGCGTGCGCACAGCTTCTCCACAAGAATAGGACAATTGGCCGAGGAGCCCCATGCGACGCACCCTCAACAGCCCCAAAACGGGCCATGCGTCCCAATCCACGGGCCCGTTCGGACCCCAAGGGCATTCCTCCCCGAGCCCCAATCGATCAGACTTACGCTAAGGGACATTCCGCAACAAGCCGGCCAGTAAGTCGCGCAACGACGAACCTTTCCAAATCCTCTACGGCAAGGAGGCACCCATGAAACACCTAGGCACCCTCTGCATGACTGCGCTCGCCATCGCAACGTGCTCGTTGGCCCTCGTGGGCTGCGGCAAGCCGAACAGCAAAACCGGAACATGCGAACCGGATCGTGGCAGCACCAAAGCCATCGAGAAAACCGAACCCCCGGTAAGCTTCGACAAAATAGACGAAGACATCGACGATCCCCAGGGCTTAGGTCCCGACCCCCAAGAACAGTTCCCCATCGACCTTGAGGCAGACGAGAACGTCCATGTTACCTGCGTGGGCAAGGACACCGACGGCTATGGCGACGCTGCGCTCATCTTTACGGTGAACAACAACACCGGTGTCGACATGATGTTTGGCGATGTGGACTCCTATGCCTACGTCAACGGCGTGGTCCGCGATGTGCGCATGCGCCAGCAGGTCGCAGCAGGCGAGGAAACGCGCGCCATGCTCACCTTTGTAGGCACATTCGACGACCCGGACTTTGATGCGAACAACGACCTCAACGACATCTACCTCAACATTTGGATGTTCGAAGAGGCAACGGGCAACGTTTACTTTAGGGACCTGGTACACATCCCGTAGAAGACGGTGCGACGCACTGACTAAGCAGGGCATACAACACAAAACGAGGGACGACCCAACCGGACCGTCCCTCGTTTATTGCATGCCAGCTTTACACGCAGCGCTTACTTGACCACCAGGTTGACCAGCTTGCCGGGCACGCAGATGGCCTTGACGACCGTCTTGCCCTCGGTCCACTTGGCGACAGCGGCCTCGGCGGCAGCCTGCATCTCCTCGTTGGAGGCATCGCGGGCTACGTCGATGCGGCCACGAACCTTGCCGAGCACCTGCACGACAATCTGCACCGTGTCCTCGATGGACTCGGCCAGGTCGAACTCGGGCCAGGCGGCGGTATAGGCGTTGCCCTCGCAGCCGAGTGCCTCATGCCACAGCTCATCGGCCCAGAACGGGCAGATGGGGGCAAGGACGCTCACGATGTCCTTAGCCACGCCGTAGCACAGGGCCTTGTCGCGCGCGGCACCCTCGGTGGCGTTGAGGTAGGCGCTCGCCGCGTTGACGAGTTCCATGACGGCCGAGATGGCGGTGTTGAACTGGCCGCGATCGAAGTCCTCGGTGCACTTGGCGATGGTCCGGTGACGCTCGCGATAGAGCTTCATCGCAACCTCGTCGAGCGCGGACTTGTCGAAGGCCACGTTGGCGTCGCCGGACTGGACGAGCTGCCACACGATACGCCAGGCGCGCTTGATGAAGCGGTTGGCGCCCTCAACGGCCTTGGGATCCCAGTCGAAGTCCTTCTCGGGCGGGGCGATAAACAGGATCGCCAGACGCATGGTGTCGGCGCCGTAGGGCTCGATGACCGAGCTCGGGGGCACGACGTTGCCCTTGGACTTGGACATGGTGTCGCCGTTCTCGTCCTTGACCATGCCCTGGCACAGCAGGTTGGTGAAGGGCTCGTCCACACTCAGCAGGCCCAGGTCGCGCAGTGCCTTGGTAAAGAAGCGGCTGTAGAGCAGGTGCAGGATGGCGTGCTCGATGCCGCCGATGTAGTTATTGACGGGCATCCAACGGTCGGCGGCTTCGCGGGAGAAGGGCAGCTCGGTGTTGTGCGGGTCGGTATAGCGCAGGTAATACCAGCTGGAGCAGGTAAAGGTGTCCATGGTATCGGTCTCGCGCTTGGCCGGGCGGCCGCAGACCGGGCAGGTGGTCTCGTAGAAGTCCTTGCACTCGGCAAGCGTCTCGCCGGCACCCAGGTCCAGGTTCTCGGGCAGCGTCACCGGCAGCTGATCCTCGGGCACGGGCACGATGCCGCAGTGCTCGCAGTGGATGGCCGGGATGGGGTTGCCCCAATAGCGCTGGCGGCTGATGAGCCAGTCGCGCAGGCGGAACTCGACCTTGCGACGACCGCAGCCCATGGCCTCGAGGTCGGCCACGATGGCAGACTCGCCCTCGGAGTGCTTACCGCCGCGCATGCCGGTGTACTTGCCCGACTGGACCAGCGTGCCCTCGGCAGCGTGGGCGCATTCCCAGTCGACAGTCTCGGCATGGAAGGTATCGATGGTCTCGCCGCTGGCCTCGACGGCAGCGCGATCATCGTCGTCCAGGATGATCGGCACGATCGGCAGATCATACTTGCGGGCAAACTCAAAGTCGCGCTGGTCGCCGCAGGGAACGGCCATGACGGCGCCGGTGCCGTAGTCGGCCACAACGTAGTCGGCAACCCACACGGGGACCTTTTCGCCGTTAACGGGGTTCACCACGTAGCGGCCGGTAAAGGCACCGTGCTTCTCGAGAGTGCCCTGGGCACGCTCGACGGCAGAAATGTGCTTGGAGTCCTCAACGATCTTGGTGACGGCCGCCTCGTACTCCGTGCCCTCGACGAGCTCGTGCAGACGGGCGTACTCGGGAGCCAGGACAAAGAAGGAGACGCCAAAAAGGGTATCGGCACGCGTGGTGAAGACGGTAATCTTGCCCTCATCGCCCTCGATGGGCTCGCCATCGGCGTCGCACAGGGTAAAGTCGACCTCGGCACCCTCGGAGCGGCCGATCCAGTTGGCCTGCATCTGCTTGACGCGCTCGGGCCAGCCGGGGAGCTTCTCCAGGTCGTCGAGCAGCTCCTGGGAGTACTCGGTGATCTTGTAGTACCACTGCTCAAGGTCGCGCTTCTCGGGCTCGGTGCCGCAACGCCAGCACTTGCCCTCGGTCACCTGCTCGTTGGCAAGAACGGTCTTACAGGTGGGGCACCAGTTAACCGGATTCTTCTTACGATAGACCAGGCCCTTTTCCCACATCTTCTCAAAGATCCACTGACCCCAGCGATAGTAGTCGGGGCTGCAGGTCTTAACGGTGCGATCCAGGTCGTAGGAGAAGCCCATGCGCCTCATCGTGGCGAGCGCCTGGTCCATGTTCTTATACGTCCAGGCGGCAGCCTGCGTGTTGTGCTTGATGGCGGCGTTCTCGGCGGGCAGGCCAAAGGCGTCAAAGCCGATGGGGTGCAGCACGTCAAAGCCGCGCATGCGGGCCTGACGGGCCATGGCATCGCCGATGGTGTAGTTGCGCGCGTGGCCCATGTGCAGGTCGCCCGACGGATACGGGAACATCTCGAGGACGTACTTCTTGGGCTTGGTGGCGTCGGTGTCGACGGCAAAGAGGTTGGAGTCCTCCCAGGCCTTCATCCACCTGGACTCAATGGCCTGCGCGTCGTAGACAGGGATCTCATCCTTATGATCTGTGCAATCGCACATATCAGCTCCTTTAATCTTGCTGGGGTCGGACGGCTTAGCTTTATTCGCTACTGCGGACAGTCCTGCGCAAGACGAAGAGCACATTAAGTGCTCTTCTTTGCGTGCGGAACTTGTAGCGAACAAAACTAAGCCGCCCGACCCTAAGGTTAACTCGCATGATGATAGCAAATACAACAAGCGAGATGTCTGCAACTTGCAGGCATCTCGCTTTATCTAAATAACGTGGTTGAGGCTCAACCTTTATGTGCAGGTCTTATCTTATCGATACGTTACGCTCTGTTGGGAGTCCTTGACTACGACGTCGTGGGCTCCGCCTTCGACGATCGAGGTCGAGGAGACCAAGGTCAGACGTGCCTTTTCCTGGAGCTCGGGGATCGAGAGGGCGCCGCAGTTGCACATCGTGGACTTGACCTTGTAGAGCGTGCCGCCCACGCCGTCCTTGAGGGAGCCGGCGTAGGGAACGTAGGAATCGACGCCCTCGACGAAGCTGAGCTTCGCGGCGCCGCCCAGGTCGTAGCGCTGCCAGTTGCGGGCACGCGCAGAACCCTCGCCCCAGTACTCCTTCATGTACTGACCGTTGACGTTGACGCGCTCGGTCGGGCTCTCGTCAAAGCGGGCGAAGTAGCGGCCCAGCATCATAAAGTCGGCACCCATGGCAAGGGCGAGCGTCATGTGGTAGTCGTAGACGATGCCGCCGTCGGAGCACACGGGCACGTAGATGCCGGTCTCCTCGTAGTACTCGTCACGAGCGCGACAGACATCGATCAGCGCGGTGGCCTGGCCACGGCCGATACCCTTGGTCTCACGGGTGATGCAGATGGATCCGCCACCGATACCGACCTTGATGAAGTCGGCACCGCAATCGGCCAGGAAGCGGAAGCCTTCGGCGTCGACGACGTTACCGGCACCGACCTTGACGTCCTCGCCGTAGTTGGCGCGGATCCACTCGATGGTGCGCTTCTGCCACTCGCTGAAGCCCTCGGAGGAGTCGATGCACAGGACATCGGCACCGGCCTCGATGAGCAGCGGCACGCGCTCGGCATAGTCGCGGGTATTGATACCGGCGCCGACCATATAGCGCTTGTCATTATCGAGCAGCTCGTTGGGGTTGGTCTTGTGGCTGTCGTAGTCCTTGCGGAAGACGATGCCCATAAGGTGATCGTTGTCGTCGACGATAGGCAGGGCGTTGAGCTTGTTGTCCCAGATGACGTCGTTGGCAACCTTGAGGCTGATGTTCTTGTCGCCCACGATAAGCTGCTCACGCGGGGTCATGAACTCGGAGACCTTCTTCTGGTGGTCATCGCGGCTGGGACGATAGTCACGGCTGGTAACAATACCCAGGAGCTTGCCCTTGGGGGTGCCGTCGTCGGTAACCGGCATGGTGGAGTGGCCGGTCTTCTCCTTGAGCTCGATGACCTGCTCCATGGTCATGTCGGGGGTCAGTGTGGAATCGGACTGAACGAAGCCAGCCTTGTGATCCTTAACGGCCTTGACCATAGCGGCCTCGGACTCGGGGGTCTGAGAACCGTAAATGAAGGACAGGCCGCCCTCGGTACCGAGACGGACTGCATGATGGCGGAAACCATGGGGATGTTCAGGGTGATTGCCGGCTTCTCACCGCGCTTAAAGCGGGTTAGCGGCGTCTTAAGAGAGACGTTGTTGGGGATGCACTGCGAGGACGAGTAACCAGGGACCAGCAGATACTCCGAAAACGTGTGGGACTCACCGGGAAAGAACGTAGCCATGTTTCTCCTTTTTCCATGCGACCGGTCGGCTGCAGGCCTCGTAGGACCCAGCCCAACCTTGGGCGCCCAATACTGGGGAAGTATCTTAACGCACTTTGACTGCTACAATGCATGATTTAAGAAGAGCACACGAGGGTTTGACGCAGGCTTTGCGTTTGCCCAGCAAACACTTTAGCGGGAAGACGTGGAGCGTATGAAGTACAAGACGACGGCAAAGTTGGTCATTCAAGCGTGCGACAAGGATTTGCCGGGCGTGTTCGGCCATGGCTGCGTCTTGCTGCTGCAGGGTATTGCCCGGGAGCACTCGCTCAACCGCGCCGCCAAGAGCATGGGCATGGCGTATTCCAAGGCCTGGCGCATCGTGAACGAGGCCGAAGGGCAGCTGGGATGCAAACTCATCGAGCGCGACGGCGCCCGCGGATCCACGCTCACGCCGGCCGGCGAGCGAGCCATAGCGGTCTACGAGGAGCTACAGGCCGATATCAACAACGTCATCGCTGCCAAGGCCGACGCCCTCATCGCCAACATCAACGCGGAGTAGTCCTTTTGGGCGGTTTTTAGCCCACAGCGCCCTCGGGTTGAGGCTCGCGCCACAAAACGGGCCCATCTACTACGTTTAGTTGAATACCCACGACCATACCGGACATTATGAAATTAAAACCGCTGGTAAACAGCTTGGTAATATTCAAAATAGGCGGGTGTGGTCGACCCCTATTGCTTAAACGTAGTAAATAGACCGTTTTCGTGACATAGACCCCGATTAGCTACTTGCGAAGGGCGTTATCGAGAGTGGCAGCCACCTGCAGAGGGTCGTCTGTGCCGGCGAAGAGGCGGATGGCGCTCCCCTGCTTACCGCGCAGGGCCGAAAGGCGCGTTGTTGAGCCGCCGGCGGGTGATGTGCGGAATTCGTCCGGCAAAGCGTCGAACAGCTCGCCCGCGCTACGCTCGATTAGGTCAAATTCTACTGCTGGGCCAAAGCCGTGCTCCAGGATTCCCGTTGCAGCCACATGGTCAGGATGCGAGCTCAGCCCGGGATAGCGTACGTTGCGCACCATCTCGTTCGCAGCCAAATACTCTGCCAGCGCACGGGCGCGGTCGAAGTGAGCCTGCATGCGAGCGTCGAGCGTCTCGAGCCCGCGCTCCAGCACGTCGGCTTCATCAGCAGACAGGTCGAGCACGGGCGCACCGCAGCCCGCAAGCAACGCATGCGCGAACTCGGCAGCGGCATCCACACGATGTCGTTTGAGCTGCGAACGCGCTACCGAAGCGGCGACAAGCTTGCGCGGAGCTCTGCCGGCACACACGCGGTCGAGCGCCTCGAGCGAAAGAACGGCACCCAAGCGCAACGAATCGCACCCAAAGACACTAGCCACGGTGTTGTCAACCACAAGCAGTGCATGGGCCTCACGAGCCGCGCGACCCAGCGTGCGCAGATCGGGCACGCGCAGTCCAAAACCGCCAATAGAGTTAACGAACCACCACAGGTGCGGCCCCTCGACCTCAAACGAAGCATCAAAGCCCTCGGACGCAGAAGCAAACGCCGCAACCGACGGTTCCCCCACGAGCACAACGTCGAAGGCATCAAAGCCGCGAGCAAACGCATCGGCAAAATCGTCTGCAAAGGCTACCAAGCGATCCCCCGGCTGCACAACCCCCAGCTGCGACAGCGCTGCCGGCACATGCGAGGCCGCAACAAGACGCACCTCACGCGCGCCGGCCCTTGCAGCCCAGATTTCTTCTAGCTGTTGCACGTCCACGCAACACCGTCCCCAAAAACCGAACCGAATAAACCATCCATGAAGATCGCACGCCAGCGAGCGGGCAGCTGCCGTGGCGAGGTGCCTCGAAAGAGGAGCGACGCGTACTTTATGTACGCGCGCGACGGTTTGAGCGGCAGATCGCCCGGCAGATGCCCGCGCAGCGTCAAGCGGTCCGGCGTTTGTTAAAACGCCGGAACCAAACTAGCCGTGATATTCGCCGTTGTACTGGATGAGCGTCAGGTCCTCAACGCCGTCGAGCGCGCGAATCGCATCGGCGTAGGGCATGTCAACGCCGTCCGAGAACAGCTCGACGGCCATCTCCACCTTGTCACCGCGCATGGTCTTGGACTTCACCGTAAACTTGGTGCGCCCAAATGCACGCACGATATCATCGCCGGTGGTCTGCCCCGTGTAGTGAATGACCATCATGTACACGCGCGCCTTGTCCTGATGGCTCGCAAAGCCGGCAATCATCACCACGATCACCACCGCCGTGAGCCCCACGAGCGCATACATACCGGCTCCCGCCGTAATGCCCGTGGTAATGGACCAAAACAGATACAGCAGGTCGAGCGGGTCCTTGACCGCCGTACGGTAGCGGACGATAGACAGAGCACCGACCATACCAAGCGAGATGACCACGTTTGTCGAGATCGCGAGCGTGACCATGCAGGTGAGCACGCACATGCCCACGAGCGTCACGGCAAAACTGCGCGAATAGACCACGCCAGTAAAAAAGCGCTTGTACACGTAGTAGATCAGGATGCCCATGGCGAGCGCCACGAGCAGCGAAAGGCCGATCTTGGCAGGGTCGACCTGGCCAAACGCCTCCAAGACGGAGTTCTTAAAAAAGTCCCTGGTGCTCATGGTCTAAATATCCCCTCGGTTCCCAAAATCCGATTCCCAGTAGTTAAAACCGCGCAGGTAGGCGGTCTTGTCATAACACAGGCAGTACTTAGAGACCGCCGTGAGTTCGGCCGCACCCGGCGGCACCATATCGCGCACCAGCTGCGGGCAAAACTCGGTAAACTTGACCTCCATCACCAGCTTGCCGGGCTCCAGCACGGGCAACGCGGGCAACGTCGCGTCAAAGATGTCAAAGCTCCCCACCGCCGCACGCACGTTGCTATCAAAGGTAATGCGCACGGTGCCCTCGTCCATCACCCACGGCTCGCGCTCGTAGTCCACGATGGTCCGCGGGCGCATCATATTACAGATGCACTCGATGTAGAACTCGCGACAGAGCGGATAGGGGCTCCTCAGCAAAAAGTCGTAGTCGCCAGCCAGAATCTGCTCGAACTCGTCACGCGTGAGCGGCGCGTCCTCCTTGTAGATCCAGCTGCCGTACTTCTTTTTGCGCTCGAGCTTAATCACCTTGTCGCTGCCGTTATAGATGCGCACGCGATACTTTTTGCGCATGAGAATACCGGCGTCTTTTTCCTCGTAGGCCGAGTTGCAGTAGTCGTCAAAGTACAGGCTGCGAATGGTATAACCGCCCGCCTGCGCATGCTTGTCCAGCTTAAACACAGGCGCCATGCGACAGGCAAGCGCGGCGTGCTCGCCCTCGTTAATGAGATATTTGAGCTCGTGGCGGTAACGCTCCTGCGTGGCACGCACAGGCGGAGCTGCCAAGCGCTCAAGCAGCGCGCTAGCCCTCCTCATACGTATCCTCCACGACCTTACCGCCGTCCTGCACGTAAAAACACTTCATGCCGTAGTGCTTGCCGTCGTCGGTCACATAGTAGTCAAACGCATCTTGCGTATAGCCGTCGGAGTTGGTGGCGCGCACGCGCACAAAATACTGGCCGGCATCGGGCGCATCACAGGTCACCTCGGGAAGTAGCACGTCCTCGGCCTTAAAAAGCACGTCGCTTATGGCATAGTCGCGCGCCAGCTCCACGGTATAGCGAATGTCACGCGCTTTAAAGTCGTAGGACGCATCCCAGTTCATACGCAGCTTACCGTTATCGATCTGCGGCACGCCAATGTAGAACGGCATGGGCTTTTTATAGCTCTCGCAGTAGCTCTTATAGTTCTCCTCGATCTCGGAGGGAATCGCCGCGGCGATCTGCTCGTATTGGTCCTTGGTGACAGGCAGATTGTCGGTATCGGGCGAAGCAAAGACCAGCGATTCGGTAACCTCGCGATAATGTTTGATCATCTTGGCCAGGCGCGCCTCGGTCATATACGAGCGCAGGTCCTTTACGGCGCGGTCGAGCTCACTGCGAAACGCCTTACTGCGCAGCGCACGATTGAATAGCACGTTGCCCCAGTAGTTGCTTACGCCGCGCTCCCAGCTCGCATAGTCCGAGAACCCGGTAAGAGAAAGCTCCAGCTTACGCAGCATGCCGTCGTTATCCCAATCCAGGATATACCAGACCTTGGAGTTAAGCGGGCTGTACAGATAGCAGTTACGGTTCTGCGTATCGCAGTTGCCCGTCAGGATCTGAAACGCCAGCCAATAGACCAGATTCTCGGTATCAAAGTAGGTGTCGAGCACGTTATCGATCTTTTGTGATTCGTCGTTGAGCGCATCGAGCATCTCGATGAGCTTGGTGTGGTCCGAATCGCCCTTAATCTCGAGCATGCCCTCGAAGTTTGCCTGGTTGTAGTCGGGATCGTCGGCAAGCTTAATGGTGTCCTCGTAGCGATGGAAATCAAAGCTGTTCACCTTGTACAGGTACCCGCTCTTATCCAGGCCATGTGCCTTAAGCGCCGTCTTGTTGAGCTGCTCCACCTGCGTAAACAGGCCGTAGTCCTCAAAGGTATCGTTGGACTTTTCGGTCTGGTCGCACACCCACAGATGCACAAACTGCGTACGCAGGCCCATCATCTGGGGAATCCCGCGGATAAGGTCGTAGGCCATCTTGTTGCGAAAACGCATACCCTCGCCCATGTGCTTGTTGAGCGCAATCGCGCGCTGTTGGCGCCAGGTGCCCTTGCCCTTTTTGAGCTCCACCTTGTAATTCTTTTGCGTGTAGGAGCTCGATGTCTGGCCGCGCACCTGCACGGTGGCATTGGGCGCTTCCTCGCCATAGCCAACCTCGCCGGCCACCGGGCCGTCTTCGTCGCCCGCCTGCAGCAGGCCCATAACCTGATAGCGCGTCACGCCCATGTCGGCATAGTCATACACCGAGTACGTGTTGATCTCGGCCCAGCTATGGTCCGTGTTCTCGGAGCTGTTGCCGCGAGAGACCGTCAGATACATGGTCACAATGCCCGAGTCATCATAGACCTCGTACAGCTCGTCCTTATCGCGCAGATGCTTGGACTGGTCGGAGGCCTCGGCCTTTTTAATCTTGCCCTGCTTTTTGACTTTTTTGGTCGAGGATTCGTCCTGAGATGAGCAGCCCGAAAGCAGCAGCGCGCCGGCAGCTGCCTCGATCAGACAGCGGCGAGACATCAACTTATCGATCATCAGAACCTCCCCAATGGTTGCGATACACGCGAACTACTGCGCGCTGAAACGCGCCGTGCGGCACGCCCTTGCGGCGGCACTCCTCATAGCGCTGCTCGGCACGGTCGAGCAAGCGGCCCAGCTGTGTAAAACGACCCGTTTTGTCGGTCGCCACAATGGGCTGCTGGCTCAGGATACGATACGGTAAGTTGGCGGTATAGGTATCGAGCCGCAGCAGCGCCACGATAAAAAACACCACCGCACCCAACAAAAAGCCAAAGCCGTAAAACTGCTGCGG
>CAKXKM010000035.1:14316-18345 GCA_934876235.1 Collinsella sp. AF02-46-1
CGGTCGCGAGCCCCGCCACACCGGCAAACAGGCCCGAGGCCAGAACGGCTCCCTTGTAGTCGGTAAAGTACAGCAAGATAAGCAGGATCGTGTTGCCCACGGCATACAGGCCGTAGCCTACGCATAACGTGCGAAAATACCCGTGCATAAGATTGTTAAAGCCCAGCGGCAGGGCCGAGAGCACCGTGGTCTCGAGCGAAATGACCGCCGCCGTCACAAACAGCTGCTTGAGCGCGCAAAAGCGCAGTTCGCTGTTGAGCGTGGAGAGCATCTCCTCCTCGGCCACCACAATATCGCCCACCACGCCGCCGTCGTTAAACAGGCTGTAGTAGTCACGGTAGCGCGGATAGAAATTGACCTCGACCGACACCACAAAGTTGACGGTCGTGACGAGTGTGGTCAAAAACGCAATGAGTGCCGGCACGTCATGGTAAGGAGCCCCGTAAAACAGGCCTTTGATCTGCACGCCAATAGGGCCCGCCCAGATAATAACCAGGTGTACGAAAAGCCCCAAGTTGGTAAACAGCCCCGTAAGCGCAAGCGGCATAAATTGGTCGAGCCAGCGCAAAAAACGCCAGGGACTCCGATCACTCTGTGGAAAATACCGGTACAGCAGTACCACATCCCAGGCAAGCATGACGCCGTAGCCTGAGGCGATTGACGCCAACAGGCCCTCGACCGGCGGCAGTCCCAACGCCAGCGCTGCCAGGGCGCACAGGCACGCCACGCCAATGGCGGCCGCAAAGCTGCACAGAATGCCACGATAGTCTTTGATGGCCGTGAGATAGCTCATGCCGTTCCAGTTGACGATCATGATGTTGAAGAGCCACAGGCACAGTAGCCCCTGCAGCAGCGTGGCCCCCGAGAACAGCAAAAAGACGCCGTAGAGCACCGTGCCCGCAACGAGCATGATGGCATTAGATCCCCAAAACGAAGGCAGGATCTCATCCTCGCGCTCGGCAAAGAGCATGTCGGCCAAAAAGCGCGTGACCGGCATGGAGAAAAAGCTTGTGAGCGTAAGCGAGGCCAGCAGTGTATAGGTCACCATGCACACCAGCAGATCCTGGTTGGCGCGCCCCACGCCCCACAGACCGCACAGCACCAAGATACCCACCTGGAGTAGCACGCCCAGCAGCATGGGGCCCGTGCACACAATGCCGGCGTAGCCATAGGCGCGCATCGTGGCAAACAGACCCTTGCGCCTAAATAGGCGCTTGAGCTCAAAACCGATTCCGGCCACCGGCTACTCCCCCTCTCTGGGCAGGTCAAACGCGCGCGCCGTCTCGTCGTACAGCGCGCGATAGTTGGCGAGCATCTGCTCGTGCAAAAAGTACGTGGCGACGCGACGCTGGCCGCGCTCCCCCATCTCAATGCGGCGGGCGCGGCTTGTGCACATGCGCTCCATGGCATCGGCCAAGCCCTTGCGATACATGGGCGGCGCCACAAAACCTGCCACGCCAAAGTCATCGCCCGGGGCGCCTTCGAGCAGCTCGCGGCAGCAGCCCACCTCGGTCGTCACGCAGGGACGGCGCGCTGCAAGCGACTCCAGCACGCTGAGCGGCTGGCCCTCGGAGATGCTCGTCAGAATGGTAAAGTCGAGCTTTTCCATGTACTCGACCACGTTGACGCGGCCGGTAAAGATCAGGTCGCGCACGCCCAGGGTGTCGACGAGCGCATGGCACTCGGCGCCGTACTCTTCGTCGTCCACGCCACCCATGATGTGCAGACGCACCTTGGGCAGGCGCTCGTGCAGCTCAAAGAAGGCATAGATCATGGTCTTGACGTCCTTGATGGGCGCCAGGCGCACCACCGCGCCAATGTCCACCCAGCCGTCATCGGGCTTTAAGGGAATGTCCTTAAAGCGGTCAAACTGGATGCCGTTGGGAATAACCATGCATTTGTCCGCATCGCAGCCCATATCGATCTGCGTCTTGCGAGCGTTATGGAACAAACTGGTCACGCGGAAGGCGCGACGGTAGATCTCCTCCGAAAGCAGGTAGAAAAAGCGGATCCAGCGGTCCTTAAACGACGGCACCACCCAGTCAGCGCGAATGATCTCTTCCTCGCGTTCGCGAGTATAGATGCCATGCTCGGTCAGCAGCACCGGCGCATGGTGAACGCTTGAGCCCAGGCAGGCGAGCAGGCCACCGTAGCCGGTCGAGATGGCGTGGTACACATCGGCCACCGGCACCTCGCTGCCCAGAAGGTAGAGCACGGGCAGCAGCATGGAGCGCATGGTGTGGAATGCATCGGCAAAGGGCGTGTATGGGTACTCGGCCAGGCACACGTCGCGAAAGATATCCATAAAGGCGCGACTCTGCAAAAACGAGAGCGGATGCACGCGACGGCGCTGGAAGATATCGAATAGCACGTCCCAGTCCGGATTGGAGAGCGACACCAGGCGGCGCAGCGCCTCGCGCTCGCGGGCGTTAAAGTCGGCCTCTTCTTGCTCGCCCGATAGGCGCAGGGCATCGTCTAGAAACACCTCGTGCACCTCGACCACGTTGCCGGGCAGCTCGTAGACAAACTTGCCGCGGTCGACAGCATGCGCGCCAATCACCCACAGCACAAACTCGTACTCGGGCATGGCCTGTATGTAGCCGTGCATCCAGGTGGACACGCCGCCGTGCACATAGGGGTAGCAACCCTCGAGTACCAAGCAGATTCTCATTTGTCGCCACCCTCCTTGCGTGCAATGGTCACCGTCTTGTCCGTGGCTTTGACCAGGTACAGGTCGCCCATCAGATGCGTAATCTCGCCACCCGTGACTGCACCTGGCTCACCGTTGTTGGCGCGGAACATGAGCCACGCCTCGTCGTGGAAATTGCCCAGGCTGAGCGTCCAGGCATCCGCACTTGTATCCACGCTCACCGTCACGGACGAAAAGCGCTGGATGGCGCCCGAGCATTCCGAACCGGTCTGGCGCCGCAGGTCGGGCGCAGACTTGGTAAGCCACTCCAGGTAGTTGGTCAGACCGCCCTTGTAGACCTCCCAGCCCTCCTTGGCTCCGCGACCGGGATCCAGTAGGTCGTCCGGATGCATAAAGTGCGTACTCACGTAGTGCATGTTGAGCTCGGACACGGCTGCCAGACGCATATAGGAATCGTTGACCATGCCGCCCGAGACAATACGTGGCTGCTCCACAATGCCATCGCTCGCCACGCCAAACTCCTGCACATAGGGCAAGTCGGTGCCATCCTCAAAATACGTACTGGCGATGGTCTTAATGCGCGGAACGTCAGTGCCGATAAGCTTGCGCGCACGGGCCGAAAGGATATTCGACGGTGGCACATAGACCGAGCCATGCGCGTTGGGCAGTACCTCGTCCTGGAAGGCTATAAGCTCGTTGAGCGATGCGACGAGCGCCTCCTTGTTCTTCCACGTCTTGTAGTCGTACAGTGTGCCATAGTCGGTATCCCAGAGCGCCAGCGGCTGATGGTTGTAGCCGTGGAAACCCAGCTCTCCGCCCATCTGCAGCAGCATGCCGCCAAAGTAGCGGAACTGCGTGGTATCGGCCTGGCGCGCGGGCTCGGTCTGGTTGACCGCGTCCTCGTAGTTTTCGATCATCACGCCGGTAAAGCGAACGCCATATTTTTGCGCGAGCTTTTGCAGATCGGGCCACCAGACCTTGGTATAAAAGTCGGCGATAGAAAGCCCGTAGTCGCGCTTGATATAGGTGCCGTCGCCCGAGGGCACGGGGCTGGGAAAGTCGTCCAGATAGAAGACGGCGCTGTTGATGACGGGGTAGGCCGTGGCATCGCCCAGCAGACTGATCGCCGCGGCGTAAAAACCGCGCATGACCTTGTCATAGATACCGATATTGCACACCACGGTGCGACCGCTACCGCAGTCATTCGACCAAATGAGCGGGGCGCCCGCATCGCCGGTCTTAGCCCACACACGAGCCGTCTCGCGCAGCGAAACCGAAAGCGACGAATCAAAGGGGTCCGAGAGCTCGTAGCGCTCTCCCCCGCCCAGCATAAAGTCCTCGCTCGGCACAATGCTTTCGGCTTTTACATAGTCATATCC
>CAKXKM010000036.1:0-5470 GCA_934876235.1 Collinsella sp. AF02-46-1
GATCACACTCTGCACGGCAACCACGCCGCCGACCCAGACCCACACCTGCGGATGAGCGTCGCAAAAGCCGTGCACCAGGCCCATCAGTACCAGCACGATGGCAACGGGATACAAGGCGTTGAGCATAGGCACCGAGAACATGAGGATCACGTCGAGACCCACGTTGGAGAGCACGCACGAAAACGCTGCAAACACAAAGGCGAGAACCGCAAAGGGACGGCGCATGGCCTCCTCGGAGGCCTCTGCTCCCCCTTCGACCACATACGTCTCGCAGAAGTAGCGCGAGCAGCAGCTGATAAGGCCGATGCACACGTTCATGCAGGCAAGGAAGAAGATGGCGAAGACCACGACCGTGCCGGCAAGCCCAAAATGCATGGAGGCCGAACGGGCGAGGATGGCGGCGCCGTTGGTAGCGTCGGGCATCACGGTGCCGAGCTGCATACCGGCAAGACCCAAGCCGCAGTAGATGATAGCCATGAGCACGCCGGCGATCACACCGGAACGCGAAATCTCAAAGGCCACGCGCTTGTCATCGGTAACACCCAACTCGTGGATGGTCTCGGCGATGATGATGCCGAAGGCGAGCGACGCGAGCAGGTCCATAGTCTGATAGCCAGTCAGAAAGCCCTGCACGGCAGCACCGGCATTGTAGGGGGCCTGCGGCGCGGCAGCCGGTCCCAGCGGCGAGATCACGGCAGCACCCACGACCAGCACGATGAGCGCAATGAGCGCGGGGCCCGTAATGCGGCCGAGCACGCGCGTGATGACGCCTGGACGCAGCGTGAGCGCAAACGCGACGATAAAGAAGCCAACGGCAAACACCAGACGTGCCGTGCCGAGCGAAACGCCCTCGGGTAGCAGCGGCACCAGCATTTCGAACGCCGTAGAGCTTGTGCGCGGAATGGCCAGGCACGGACCGATGGCCAGGTAGACCGCCGCAACGAAGAATTCGCCAAACTTAGGATGCACACGCCCGGCCAGCTCTCGGGCCGTGCCAGCGAGCGCGACGGCGATAAATCCCATAACGGGCAGACCGATAGCGGCAATCAAAAAGCCGATCATGGCAACCGGCGTGGCAGAACCTGCCTGCAGCGCCAGCAGCGGCGGAATAATGAGGTTACCGGCGCCAAAGAGCATCGAGAACAGCGCAATGCCGACGGTAACGACATGGTCGGAACGCAGACCGCGCGGGGCGGATGAAGCCATAGGCACACCTTTCGGGTCGAAACAAAAACGGGACGGGCAAAATACCCGTCCCGCAAGTATAAACGGCCCAGCAGCTTTAGCAGGCTAAATTGCGCAGAGCATCGATAGCCGTGTCGACTTCTTCGGTCGTGTTGAAATACCCAAACGAGAAGCGGACGACACCCTGGCGCTCGGTACCTAACGCGCGGTGCATGAGCGGAGCGCAATGGGCACCGGGGCGCGTCGCAATCCCCCACCCTTGCATGAGCGCATCCGAGATCTCGGCAGAGTCGATATCGCCCACGTTGAGCGACACGATCGCAGAGCGCGTCGGCTGGTCGAAGGCACCGTAGAGCTTAATCCCCGGAATCTCGCGCACGCCGGCAAGGAAGCGATCGGCGAGCGCACACTCGTGGGCAGCAATCGTCTCCACCCCGCCCTGGGCCTCGATAAAGTCGAGGCCGGCAGAAAGGCCAGCGATGCCATGGCCGTTGAGCGTGCCCGCCTCAAGGCATGTGGGCCACTCAAGCGGCTGCAGTGGATCAAAGCTGTGCACGCCCGTACCGCCCATGGCCCAAGGGGCCACGTCAATGCCCTCCGCCACGGCCAGGCCGCCGGTCCCCTGCGGACCCATGAGCCCCTTGTGGCCGGTAAAGCACACCACGTCGAGCCCCATGGCCTGCATATCGATACGCGCCGTGCCGGCAGACTGAGAGGCATCGACGATTACCAGCGCACCGGCCGCATGGGCCATGGCCGCCACGCGCACAATGTCGACCGCGTTGCCGGTCACATTTGAGGCGTGCGTCACCACCACGGCACGTGTGCCCGGCGTCACCAGCCGCTCAAGCTCTTCGTAGTCGAGCGCACCGTTCGCGTCGCAGCCCGCATGCTCAACGGTCACACCCCGCTCCGCTGCCAGGCGGTTGAGCGGACGCAGCACGGAGTTGTGCTCGAGCGCCGTCGTGACCACGCGGTCGCCGGGGCGCACCACCCCGTTGATGGCGGTGTTAAGCGCCGCCGTAGAGTTGGGCGTAAAGCACACATGGTCCGCCCTCGGGCAACCTAAAAGGCGCGCGAGCTTGGCACGGCAACCGTGAATCGTGCGAGCGGCATCGAGGGCACCCGACGTGGCGCCGCGCCCGGCATTGCCGAGCGAGCACATCGCCTGCGTCACGGCATCGATGACCGTCTGCGGCTTGTGCATGGTCGTCGCCGCGTTATCCAGGTAGATCATCGCACGACCTCCCACATATCAATCACGGTATAGCCCTCGGTGGGAACGCCCGCCGCGGCGAGTTCGCCGCGCAGCAGCTCTTCATCGGCAGGCAACGCCTTCCACGCCAGACCGCAGCCGGCAGCGACCTCCCCGGGCACGGGAATCGTTCGCCCGGGAAGGCCGCGCTCGATGCACAGGGACTCGCAGCCCATGGCGGCCGCCGTGGTGGGAAACGTGATGACAAGTGCAGGGCGCTTTTCTCTCATGGCAATCCCGCCCAAACGCTACGGGCGCACGACGCGCACGGCCTGCTCCATCTTCTCCACGATCACGTACATATTCGTGACCTCGCCCACGGCAAGCTGGTCCTTAATGCCAAAGTGATCGAGGCAGGTGCCGCAGGTGAGAATCTCGACGCCCTGCTCGGCCAGACCCTTCAGGTCGTCGAGTACCGGTGAGCCCTCGACGGTGAGCTTAGCGCCGCCGTTGTAGAACAGCATGGTCGCGGGCAGCTCCTCCTGCTGCGTCACAGCAAAGATAAACGCCTTCATGAGCTTGTGGCCCAGCTCGTCGTCGCCACGGCCCATGCAATCGGTGTAAACGGAAATGACGAGTTTACCCTTGCCGGAGCTGGCGTCGCAGAAAACGGCACCGTCATGCTCGGGGTCCGCAACGGCCACGGCACCGGCGGTCGCGACGGTCACGTGCCACTCGACGTCAGAGATCTTCTCGACCGAGGCCGTGCAGCCCTTCTCCTGCGCCATCTTGGAGATGTTCTTGACGGCGGTCTCGTTATCGACCGAGGTCACCACGGCACCCTCGCCGTCAAGCTGTTTGAGCGCCTTAAGCGTCTTGACGACGGGCAGCGGGCAGGCATCGCCCATGGCATTTACTTCAATTTTGGTAGACATAGCTACATCCTTTCAAAAGGGACCGCCCAGAACAGCAGGCGGTCGCATAAACGGTTTTCCTTAATGCACAACGCGAACAGCAGGACCGCCCGGCACCGGCTCGCACACGCGACCGATTGTGGCGGCAACGCGCCCCTCGGCATGTAAACGACGCGCAAGCTCATCCACATCCGCCGCGGGCGCCGCGATGAGCAAGCCACCCGATGTCTGTGGATCGTACAGCGCATCGAGCATGCCCGGCTCCAGGTCCTCGTCGGCAGCCACACGCGGGCCAAAAAAGTCCTGGTTGCGGTAGGAACCCGCGGGGATAATGCCCAGACGTGCCATGTCGAGCACCTGATCAAAGAGCGGCGCCGCCCCCGACGCAAGCTCAACCTGCACGCCCGAGCCCTCGGCCATCTCGCACGCGTGCCCGATCAGGCCAAAGCCCGTGACATCGGTGCAGCCGTGAAGCTCAAGTCCCTCGGCCAGACGAATCGGCGCCTCGTTGAGGGTGCGCATCGAGTCAAACATGGCTGCGCCCTCGTCCTGCTCGATGAGCTCGCCCTTAATGGCCGTGGTGATGATGCCAGAGCCGATCGCCTTGGTCAGCAACAGGACATCGCCAGCGCGCGCGCCGCTGTTGGCGAGCATGCGGTCGAGCGAGACAAAGCCGCTCACGGACAGGCCGTACTTGGGCTCGTCGTCGTTGATGGTATGGCCGCCCGCGATAGAGCAACCGGCCTCGACGCACTTATCGGCACCGCCTGCCAAAATCTTGCCGGCAACCTCAACGCCCAGGCAACTGGGTATGCACAGCAAGTTCATGGCATGGCTCGGCCGCCCGCCCATGGCGTAGATGTCCGACAGCGAGTTGGCCGCGGCGATCTGGCCAAACAGGAACGGGTCGTCGACCATCGGCGGGAAGAAGTCGATGGACTGCACGAGCCCCAGGTTCTCCCCTACGCGGAAGACGCTCGCATCGTCAGAGGTATCGAACCCCACGAGCAGGTTGTCGTTATGCACATTGGGTAAGTCGCCCAGGACCTGGGCGAGGGCTCCGGGAGCCAACTTAGCGGCTCAACCGCTCGCGGCCGTCATAGACGTGAGCCTCATGGTGTCCTTAGCCATACGAACCCCCTTCCAACAAATCAACGACTTTAAGTATACGCGCCAGGCACGCTTCCCAAGAGACCGCCGACGGCTCGAACGTCGAAGGCGGAGCCGCAAGCGCCTGCGCGATAGCATCTGCCAGTGCGCGCTCAAACAATGGAAGATCGGCCGCCACGGGCGTGTCGACATCCGTCATACGCGGCGACGCCACCCACGTCACGGGAGCACCGGGAAGCATCGCCTCCATCCAGGGACGAACGCCGGGCAAATCGGTCGCCACAACTTTGCAGCCGCACGCGAGGGCCTCGATCGTCACGAGCGGCAGACCCTCGTAAAACGAAGGCAGCACAAAGACGTCGGAACTACGGTAGGCACGCACGAGCCCATCGCTATCCAAGCGCCCCGCCAGCGTCACCGGCACATCCGAGGCCGCGGTCAAGCGCTCGATACGCGCGTACTCGGCATCGTCCCCGCGGCCGCCCACAAGTACCAAGCCAGATGGGCGGACATCATCGTCAATCGGCAATGACACGGCTCGAACCAGCGACTCGACGCCCTTTTTAAAGCAAATCTTGCCCACGTACACAAGCGATCCCGGCCGCCTCGCCACGCTTGCGTCGCGGCAGAAGACGCGATGGTCGTAGCCCGTCCCAATCACGTGGATGCGATCGGCATCGACGCCGCACACCAGGCCAATCTGCTCAGCCTGCTCAGCATGGAGCGCAAAGACGGCATCGAGCCGACGAACCGCACTTACGATGCGATCGCGCTCGAGCGCATGCGAACGCAGCTGGCGCAGGTCGGTCGAATGACACACGGCAACAACCGGCACGCCCCGGACGCACTCGCGCGCCAATGCGGTCACCAGATACAGGTGATGGCAGAGCACCAGATCGGGCCGAAACTCAGCCACCGCCCGATCGATTGCAACAGCAAATGCCCGCTCAAATGCCTTGAGCATCGAAGGCGTCAGATCACGATAGCGCGTGGAGGGATAGGGCATGACATCGGACATACCGCAGATGGGAAACGGCAGCTCGGGCGACTCGAACGGTACGGCAAA
>CAKXKM010000036.1:5480-17932 GCA_934876235.1 Collinsella sp. AF02-46-1
GGGTATCACCCGGTGCCGCGCCGCAAAGCACGGCGGCGCGATGTCCCGTCTCGATCTGTTCGCGCACGAGCGCGGCAAGGTAGGTGCCGCTGCCGGTGCTATCTGGTTTTTGTGCCGAGATATTGAGGATGCGCATGTCGCGGTACACCCCTAGGCCAAGGCGGCGGCGCGGACAGCCGCGCCGATCGCTCCGGCAAAGCGAGCCTGGGGCGAGGTGGTCACCGGCGACCCCAGTAGCTCGCCCAACCGCTCCACCACGAAGGCGTTCTCGCACAGGCCACCGGTCAGGTAGTACGGGGCGCCCGCGGCCTGTCCGGCCATGGTCGCCACGCGCGAGACCACGCTGTCGATCACGCCACGCGCAATGTTCTCGCGCGGCTCACCGCGACCGATCAGGCTGATGACCTCGCTTTCGGCAAACACCGTGCACATGCTGCTGATCTTGGTGGGCTCGCCGGAACGCGCCAGGTCGGCCATCTGCTGCTGGGAAATGCCTAGGCGGTCGGCCATGATCTCCAAAAAGCGCCCCGTGCCGGCGGCGCACTTGTCGTTCATGGCGAACTTGGACACGCGGCCGCCCTTGAGCTGGATGACCTTGGTATCCTGGCCGCCCACGTCAATCACCGTGCCGTGATCGCCAAACAGGCGCACGGCACCGGTGCCGTGGCAGGTGATCTCGGTCACGACCTTGTGCGCATAGGGCACGGCGACACGGCCGTAGCCAGTCGCGATCACGCGCACGTCGTCGGCTGTCACGCCATAGCCGGCCGCTGCCAGTGCCTCGCGCAGCCGCTCGGAAGCATCGACCGAGGAGAACCCGGTTGGCTGCACGCACGTCCACGCCACCGAACCCTCCCCGTCGACCACAGCAGCCTTAGCCGCCGTAGACCCGATATCGATCCCGATCCCTATCATGGCTCTCTCCCAATCTAAACATCAAAGGTAGCGGCGCGTTCAGGCGCCTTGGCATCCTCCCTCACATGTGACAAAGGGACAGTCCCTTTGTCACATACCGTCACCTACAGGGTTTCGATGAAGGCAGCGATGCGCGTCTCGATCTGGCCCATGTCGCCGTTGCTGTAGTCGGTCTCGATCTTCATATACGGAATACCCGCACCCTCGACAACCTCCTGCATGCGCGCACTCTCCACGTTAAAGGTGTGGCAGGCCTGCAGCACGCTCTCCACTACGCCATCGACGTGATACTTCTCGCACATGGCCAGCGTGTTTTCCATACGACCGTCGTTGGGCGTCATAACCGAGCAGTTGATATCCAGGTAGCGGTCGGCGATGGCGCGCAGGATGTCGGGAGCCTCCGGGTCGATCATCATGGCCGCCGTGCGCTCGCCCGAGCAGTCGTCCATGCACACGACCACACCGCCGTTGGACTCGATGGTGCGACCGATCTTGTTGATCACGCCGCCCACCGGGCAGCCGGTGATCAGAATGCGCTTGGCATCCGCCGCGACCGGGCGCTCGCCCGCGTCGTAGGCCTCGCGCAGCTTGGCGACCTTTTGCTCCAGCTGCTGCGTATAGGCCTCGATGTCGAAGCTGAACGTACCGGCAAACATGGTGCTCATCAGGTCGACGCCGCTCATGGCCGCCGGCTGGTTAGCCTGCAGTGCAAACATCTCGAGCTGGGCCGCACGCAAGCGGTTGCGACGACGGACGGCAGCGCGCAGGTCATCGTCGGTAATCGTGATGCCGTAGAAGCCCTCGAGCTCCTCCTTGAGCAGGCGGCACTCCTCGTACCAGCCTTCACGCTCGTAGGCACGATCGCGACCCTGCGGAAGATGCAGAATGTGCGTGCGCTTGAGCTCGTTGAGTAGCTCGTACATCTTCTTCTTGCCGTCGCAGGTGGTCTCGCCGATGATCATGTCGCTAAAGTACGTAAACGGGCACTTTTGCGAGTAGGCAAAACCGTAGGTCGACTTGATGAGCGGGCACAGGTTTGCCGGCAGCACCTTCTCGGCCTCGGGAATCACCTCATCGGACGTACCGCACAGAGCCACGCTCGCAGCCCCCGCGGCATCGATAATCTCGAGCGGCGTATAGCTGCACAAAAAGCCGACCAGGCGATTACCCGCCTGCTTATAATCCTTGACGCGAATAAACGCCGCTTTGCGTTGCTCGTTGAACTCCTCAAACGTGCGCGGCAACGGCTGTTCAATATTTTCCGACATATAACTCCTTAACAAACCTTTTAACCAACCAAGGAGACGGCTTTCCCAGGTGCCCGAGGTTGCCGTGAAAGAGGAGCGCCGCGTACTTCTGATACGCAAGCGACGGTTTGAACGGCAAGATCGGGTGCCCGGGGAAGCCACCGGGACGGATAGTCCTAAATGGTTTCCAAGAAAGCCTCGATCCTGGTTTGCAGTTGGCCTGCGTCCTCGCCGGCGTAGTCGGTCGTGATGTGCATAAACGGAATGCCGGCCTCCTCGGCGGCCTTCTCCACGGCAAACGACTCCATCTCGTAGAGCGTGCAGAACTGCAGGGCCACGTCGACAATGCCGTCGGCATGCAGGTTCTTGGCCATCTGGACAATGTCCTTCATACGCTGGTCGTTGGGCGTAAAGACGGCACAGTTGATCTTAAAGTAGCGCTCGGCGATAGCATCGAGCATCTCGTCAACCGTCTCACCGGATTCATCGACCAAGTCCTTGTAATAGCGCGAACCCGTGCAGGACTCCTCGCCCACCACAACGCCGCCGGCCTTCTCGATGAGGTTGAACAGCTTCCAGTTGGGCACGGCCATGGGCGTGCCGGTGTACAGGATGCGCTTGGCTCCCTTGGGCGCCACGCCCTCTCCGGCCTCGACACGCTGCTCACACTCGGTCGCCATATCGTTGATGGCTCCGGTCAGACGCGGCGTGTCGTCCATAAAGGCGGCCTGAACGGTCAGCAGGCTGTCGAGACCGCTAATGGGCGCTGGGTCGGCAGCGCGCGTGGCAGCGAGGCGCTGCAGGGCGCGACGCTTCTCATTGACGGCGCGGATGGCGGCCTTCAGACGCTCAGGCGTAATCGTGACGCCGCACTCTTCCTCAATCTTGGCGGCGAGCTTTTTAACCTCGGCCTTCCAGGTCACGAGCGTCGACTCGTCGTGCACGTTGGGAATATCCATGACGTACATGTTCTTTTGCGTGGCAAAAAACTCGTAGGCCTTCTTCTTGCCATCGCAGGTGTTCTCGCCTACCACCAAGTCACTCGACTCGATGTAGGGGCAGACCTCACCCAGCTTAAAGCCGGCAAAGCTCTTGATAAGCGGACAAGTGTTGCGCGGCAAGTGCTCCTCGACCTTGTCCGTTGCCCAATCGGCACCCGAGCACAGACCAACGGGAATGCCGTCACAGGCAAGCACGATCTCCTCGGGCACGTACACACAGAACGAGCCCACGATTTTGGTGGCCTCGCCAGCCTCCTTCTTGTCGAGCATCTCCTTAATGCGGCCGCTATGGATGTTGGTAGCCACAAAGTCCAAGTAGGACGTGGACTTGGGGCGGTTGTTCTGCGACAGGAACATGTCCCCGTACATCTGGCCCACGGCGCCCAGCAGCATATCGTGGTCGGCAAGATTCATGCCGAGGCTCTCCCACATCGGATGGAAATCGAATTCTTCAGCCATAACGGTTCCCCTCTCGAACCAAAAACGGATAACAGCGGTATCGATGCACGACGGACGGCGATTGCCCGGCCGTGCTCAAACCCGGAATTTTGGGGAACCTGCTTTGCGGTCGATTATTTAGCTGTGCGTCGTCTCTCCCGGAGCCGTGAACATACCTGCTCATATGCGACTCCGAGCCATATACAGGGCGCGCGCGGCAACGCGGCGAATGTATGTCGTCTGCGGCATGTGCGCACCCTCCTTAACCAGTTGAGGTCAACTATATCAACGGTCATCGACCATGCGAACACCGTTGACATTCGTACGACAGCGTCGTGTGCCGTTGTCTAATAAATAATTATCTTGATTGATAAGAGTTTGTCATTCCTCATTCGGCGAACGGCAAACAGATAATGCCGCCGAGGCATATATCCCCGACGGCATTATCTGGCGCTATCGACAAACCAAATGGATCCTGCTGGCATCAAAATGTATGCGCAGCGTCTCGCCTGCTTGCGGCAGCTCGTCGACAGGCATGCCCACTTTGTTGACCTTCCACTGCAGGCGCGTCGGCGCGTCGGCGCGCGGCACGTCCAGCAGCACCAGGCGTTCAAAACGTGAATCGCTCACGCGGGCCACATGCAGGTCATAGCTGTTGCGACCCCGCTCCGCGCGATTGTCAACATGGAAGTAGCTTGCGCGAATGCCCAGATACGCCACATTATCGGGAACCTCGCGACCCACGTTAAAGGTCATGCCCCAGTCAAGGGCCTCAACTTCTTCGTCGCCGATCTTGCGCGCACGGCTTGTGTTCTTGCAGCCCGTCAAGCGCAGCGCGGCCAACGTTTGCGGGCGTCGAACCACGTCCTCGACGGAGCCGACCTCCTCAACATGCCCGTTGTGCATCACGCAGATGCGCTCGCACAGACGGCATGCTTCGTCGATGTCGTGGCTCACGTAGAGCACGGTACGGTTGCACACATCGAACAGGTCGAGCATGTTCTGCTCAAGCGCGCTCTTGAGATACGCGTCGAGCGCGCTCATGGGCTCGTCGAACATAAAAATGCCCGGGTGTGCCGCCACCATGCGAGCAAGCGCCACACGCTGCTGCTGGCCGCCCGAGAGGCGCGCGGGATAACGGTCGGAAAAGTCGACCAGTCCAAAGATACCCAGGTAGCGCTCGGCAAGTTGTCTGCGCGCTGCGGCGTCGCCTGCACCCTCAACGCCGGCGCACACGTTATCGGCCACCGTCATATTAGGGAACAGCTGATAGTTTTGAAACATCAGGGCGCATTTTCGCTCCTGGGGCGAAAGGTCGATGCCCGCGGCCGAGTCAAAAAAGGTCACGCCGTTGACGACGATCTTGCCCTCGTCGGGCGTCTCCACACCGGCAATGCAGCGCAGCGTGCAGCTCTTGCCGCAACCCGAGGCGCCCAGGAGCGCCACACGCTCCTCGCCGGCATCGAGCTGAATGTCGAGGGTAAAGCCGGGATAGCGCTTTTTGATATCCAGGACAAGCGACATGGTCTATCGACCTCCCTTCGAGACGGCGTCATCGCGCATAAGCTCGGCCAGCGCCTCGCGATCGATACGCAAGGCATCGCCGCCCGCCGGGTCGAGCGAATCGCCCTGTCCGGCGAGATCTTTGGCCTGTTTGCGCTCTGCACGGGAGAGACCACGCTCGCGATACTTTTGCGAATGCGCCGTATACATGTTGATGAACAGAATGACCAGGAAGCTGAACGCAATTACGACCACGACCCAAAAGAGGGCCACCGACGTGTTGCCGCCCATCCACTCAAAGTAGATGGCGATGGGGATGGTCTGGGTAATGCCGGCGTAGTTGCCCGCAAAAAACAGGGTGCAGCCAAACTCACCCATGGCACGCGCGAAGGCGAGCACCGTGCCGGCGGCAATCGAGGGCCAGCCAAGCGGCATCATGAGCTTGGCAAAAATGCGACGCTCGGACCATCCCAGGGTTCGCGCGGCATCGAGCATCTGCGTGTCGAGGCTCTCGAAGGCTCCGAGCGCCGTGCGGTAGACCAGCGGAAACGACACAACGATGGCCGAAATGACCGCCGCGGGCCAGGTAAAGACGATCGAGATGCCGTGCGCGATGAGCCACTGGCCCACCCCGGTCGAGCGGCCAAACAGCATGAGGAGCAGAAAGCCGCAGACCGTGGGCGGCAGCACCATGGGAATCGTAAAGACCGAATCGAGCAGGCCCTTGATGCGACTCGAGGTACCCATAGTCTTCCACGCGGCGAACAGGCCCAGCGCAAAGGAGATCAGCAGGGCAAGGCCGCTCGTTTTTATGGACACCCAAAACGGGCGATAGTCAATGTCGCCCAAAAAGGAGGCCAGAGAGGTCAAGGGCCCCTGCTCATCCCGCAACACGACAGACGATGCCTCTACCATTTGAGCGCTATCAAGCCAACGCGCGCCGCCCTTGGCATCACCCGAGGCCGATGCAATCACCACATAGCGGTCCCCATCCGCACCACGCACATCAAAGCCATAGGTATACCCGCCGGCATCAAACGTTGTTTCCTCCGTGACATACCAAGGAAGGTCCACGTCCCCCAGCTGCGCACCTCCCATGCAGTTTACGCTGTCGAGCTCACAGACGAGGGCCTTGAGACCCGATACGCACTCGTTGTCCTGCGGATCCAATCCATACTTCTCGACCGCTTTGGGCGATATCCATACCACAACGCGATCGGCAGCAGGCGCCACTACAAGGTCCACGTCCTCGTCAACGGGAAACCGGTAGCCCTCAGGCTGGCCCTCCATGGCACGAGCGGTCCCCTTGGCCAACCGCTCAAAACCCTCAATCCCATAGGAAAGCCCATGAGCGGTCGCAGCAACCTGGGCCCCGTCCTCAGCGTCCCCAGCAAACGCAAATCCCGGCACCCAGCAAAGCGCGAAGGTCAAAGCACAGGCGACAAGCATGCGGAATCTATTAAGCACGAAAAGCTCCAAGCGAATACAAGGACGGAGTTAAACACAAAACGATGGAATTATCGCGCCAAGCCGCACTACGCGGAAAGCTCAAAGCCGTATTTGGCCCAAATCTTCTGGGCCTTCTTGTTGGACAGGCAAAAGTCGATAAACGCCTTGGCCTCGTCGGCATGTTCGGAGCCATCGGCGACAGCGCCCGGATACACGATGGGCTTATGCGAGTCCTCGGGGCACACAAAGGCCTCCTCGATGCCGTCGTAGCGGAAGATGTCGGAGCTGTAAACAAAACCGGCCACGCAGTCGCCCGTAGAGACGTAAGACGCAGCAGTGCCGACCTTATCGGCCAGGGCCACCTTGTCGGCGATCTCGGGAGCATACTCGCCGTCGTCGCCCTCAGTGCCGGTATAGAGGCCCACGGAAGCCAGCGCTTGGTTGGCGTACTTGCCGGCGGGAACGGTCTTGGCGTCGCCGATGGCGATCTTGCCGTCCAGGTTCGCGACGTCAGCAATTGCCTCGACCTTGGTGTCGGAGCCCTCGGCGCGAATGATCACGAGGTCGTTGACGAACATGTCCTCACGGGTGTCGGCGTCGACGAGCTCGGCGGCTTCGGCGTCGTCCATGGTGCCCTTGGAGGCTGTGATGAGCACGTCGACGGCGGCACCGGCGCGCATCTGCTCGACGAGGTCGCCAGAAGCCTTAAACTGCGTGTCGGAAAAGGCGGTGCCAGTCTGGTCGGTGTAGAGCTTCTGAACCTCGGGCAGAGCCTTCTCGAGCGAGTTGGCAGCAAAGACCTGCAGCTCGACAGCCTTCTTGGACGAAATCTTGGCGGAGCCGGCATCGGAACCGGTCGACTCAGGCTCCTTGTTTCCGGAGCAGCCGGCAAGGCCAAGGCCGGCAGCGGCGACAGCGGAGAGTGAGACGAATCCGCGGCGAGAAACCATATCGAACATGTTCAACCCTTTCGTACCTTGTGCCCGGGTACCCCACCGCGGGCTTTATTCTGTAATTAGATTATACTTCGATGCGAATAATGATTATGAGAAATTATTCTCGTCTGAGAATATAGTTTCAAGCGTGCCTACAGAATGCCGTCCCCTTGGGTGCAAATAAAAGGCGGAGCAGCCGTTCAGGTCGCTCCGCCGCAGGTAAACCGCTTAGTTGGTATGTCCGCCGCCCGCTGTCATCTGAGCCGCATGCTCCAGCTGGTCCGCTATGGCCTCCCAGCTTTCGCGGGCGGCCTTCGTAGAACCGGGAAAGTTTACGACAAGTGTATGACCTCGTTGCATGCAAATAGCGCGCGAGAGCATAGCGCGGCGCGTCTTGGTCATGGAGTACGCACGGATTGCCTCTGCAATACCCGGCACATCGCGCTCGCAGACGGCACGCGTCGCCTCGGGCGTCACATCGCGCATCGAAAGCCCCGTGCCGCCGCAGGTGAGCACGACATTGGCGTGGCACTCATCGGCGGCTTCCACAATGGCATCACCGATCTCGCTGGCGTCGTCGCGCACGACCACATGTGAGGCGACCGTCCAGCCCTGCGCCTCGATAAGTTCCTCGAGCGCGGCTCCAGCCTCGTCCTGGGCAAGATCGCGCGTATCCGAGCACGTCACGATCGATATCTTCAGCTCCATAGCATTCCTCCTACAACACGGCGCCCTCGGGCAGGTCGACGCGAACAACGTCCACGACATCGCCCACCTTGAGGTCGCACGGTCCTTCGTCAACACGCAACAGGCAGTTCGCACGCTGCATAGTTCCAAGCAGCGCCGAATTCTGCGTCTTAGCCTCGGTCACCAACAGCTCACCGGTCTCGGGGTCGCGCAAAACCGTGGCGCGATCGAAGAAGCGGCGATGCTGTCGCTTTTTCACGCCGTGCGTGAGCGTCGCCTGCTGTACGGGACGCGCACCCTCGGCAAAGCCGCGCATCTTGCGGATCGCCGGACGGGCGAGCATCTCAAAGCCCACATACGCCGCGGCCGGATTGCCTGAAAGCCCCAGGTAGGGCTTACCCCCGAGCAAGCCAAACGTGATGGCCTTGCCCGGACGCATCGAGATACGGTCAAACAGCACCTCGCCCTCGCGCCGGACGAGCGCCGTCACGTAGTCGTAGTCGCCTGCCGAGGCGCCACCGCTCGTAATGACAAAATCGCACTCTTGCACCGCGCGATGCACAAACTCGGCAATCGCCTGCTCATCATCGGGCGCAATGCCGTAGAACACGGGCTCGGCGCCGGCATCGAGTGCCTCGGCCATCAACGCCGACGAGTTGGAGTCGCGAATCTGCCCGCGCGCCGGCACGTCACTCGGCGCGACCAGTTCCGTGCCCAGCGAGATGATGCCCACACGCGGGACAGCGTGTACCTTCACGCTCGCGTATCCGGCGCTTGCCAGCAGACCCGCGCCCGCCGGAGCCACGACCTCGCCAGCGTGCATCACAACATCGCCGGCATGGGCCTCCTCGGCGGCAGAGCGAACGTTCTCCCCTACCTTGGCAGGCGCCGAGAACCTCACACGCGAGTCCTCGTTGCCGTCGCCATCGAGCACGTCAACGATCTCGTATTTCACCACGGCATCGGCACCTTCGGGTACCGGCGCGCCCGTCATGATGCGGACCGTCTCGCCCGCGCCGATTGCGCCCTCAAACACATGGCCCGCGGCCTCGTGTCCGATAACGTCGAGCGTCACCGGCGCCTCGCCAGACGCCTGCGCCAAGTCCGCCGACCGCACGGCATATCCGTCCATAGCGCTGTTGGCAAACGGCGAGATATCGATATCGGCCGTGGCATCCTCAGCCAGGGGAAGACCGGCGGCCTGCCACACGGGAATCTCGACAACTTCGGTGCGATTCACGTGCGACAAGACGATCGCCTGTGCGTCCTCCAACGGAATGAGTTTCTCAGCCATATACACCTCTAGCATGCTGCGACGCACATCACGGGCGCCGATTCTTTATGTTTATCTCAGTATAATCCCCCGCCGCCTGCTCAAGACCTGGCCCGCGGCCGCGAATACACCTGTCGGTAACGGACGGCGAAACAGAACCGAAACCAACCTGCCGGTTTGTCTCGTTTGGCACGTTCTATAATGCTTGCGTTGCAACCTAAAAGAGGAACGTATGGCTTTTACCGACAAACCCGAAAGCGCAAACGAGGCGCAGGATCATTCCCAGTCGCTCGACGACGGCGGCTTTTTCTCCCTTAATGACGTCATCATGGCAGGCAGGCAACAGCTCACCCGCTCCGAGCATCTCTTGGCTGCCGACACGCGCCGCAACGCCCGCAACCTACTCGCGAGCGCCAAGTTGCTCGTGCTCGTCGTCATCGTCTCGCTCGCCATGGGCGTTGCCGCTTGGGCGTTTTTGGCCTCGCTGAATATCGCGACCGACTATCGCGAGCACCATGCGTGGGTCTACGCGCTGCTTCCCGTTGTGGGCGTTGCCACCGCATGGGTGTACAAAAACCACGGCCTTGCCGCCAAACGCGGTAACAATCTGGTCATCGACTCCGCTCTGGGCACACGTCTCATCCATATGCGCATGGCCGTCCTCACCTTCGTCTGCTCCACGCTCACACATCTAACGGGCGGGTCGGCCGGTCGCGAGGGAGCTGCGGTGCAGATTGGCGGCACCATCGCCAGCAACATCTCGAGCCTCGCCAACCTCAAAAAGCATGACCACCACGACCTCATGCTCGCCGGCATCTCGTCGGCCTTTGGCGCCGTATTCGGTTCGCCCCTTGCCGGAGCTTTCTTTGGTATGGAAATGTGCTTTATCGGCAAGATTGACTACACCGCAGGCATCTACTGCCTGGTCGCCTCGTTTACCGGCTACTTTACATCACTCGCTCTGGGTACCGAGTACGAAGCGAATGTCATCGCCAGCGTTCCCGCCATGACGCCCAAAACGGTCGTTATCGTTGTTATCAGCGCCATTATCTTCGGTCTGACGGCACGCCTCTTTGCCTGGTCGGTTCGAACCGTCAAGAGCCTGTACGGTCGCTTTATAACCAATTACCTCGTCCGCGCACTCATAGGCGCACTCGTGGTTTTGGCCGCCTATGCCCTCCTCGACGCCTGGGACTACGCCGGCCTTTCCACGTGGCTTTCCGGCGCCGGATTTGCAGGCAACACCACCCTGGCGGACGCAGCCATCAAGTTGGTCGTCACAGCGCTTACCCTGGGCGCGGGCTTCCAAGGCGGCGAGGTCACGCCCCTGTTTGGCATCGGTGCGGCACTCGGTGGCTGGATCGGTTGCCTTACCGGGCTTGACCCCAGTTTTCTGGCGGCTCTCGGCATGCTCGGCGTGTTCTGCGCCGGCCTCAACGTGCCCATCACCACCTGCATGATGGCCATCGACCTGTTCCACGGCACGGCCGCCGGGTTCTTTGTCATCGTGGCCTTTATCAGCTACCTAACCGGCGGACACCGCGGCGTGTACCCCGCCCAGCGCATCATCTCACCCAAGCGCCGTTCGCTTATTGTGGATGAGGGCGGTACGGTAGCGGATGCTATCGAGCGCCACAACGACCTGATAGAGTAGATGTAATAATCGCCGTGCAGCCACAATCGGGGGCAATTCGACCTGAGCGCGACCGCACTGTCATGTCACACGCCGGGAGTCGCCCCATGCACGCAACTGATTTTGGTCGCACGCTCATCATCGCCAACCCAGCCGCCCAGTCGGGTGCGGCACGCGAAGTTGCCGAGCGCCTGCAACGCTTTTTGGACATGACTGCACGCGCATCCCAGTTTGACCTGGTGTTGACCGAGCGTATGGGACACGCCAAGGAGCTGGCCGCACAGGCTCAGGGCTATCGCACCGTTATCGCCCTTGGCGGCGACGGCGTGATTCACGAGGTCGTCAACGGGCTTATGATGCAAAAGGAGGACGCCCGCCCCGCTCTTGCCGTCCTGCCCGTGGGCTCCGGCAACGATTTTGTCCAGACGCTCGGCATCGACGATTTCTCCGGCAAGGATTTTGGCGCGCTGCTCACCTGCGAGCTGCAGCGTCAGGACATCGGGTGCATTCGCTCGTGGAGCCCTGCGAGCGGCAGCGGCGAGGCTACCGTTGAGTACTACGACCAGACGCTTTCGGTCGGCATCGATGCCGCCATCGGCCTTGGCACCACCGAGCTGCGCAAAAAGACCGGCCTGACGGGTGCTCCGCTCTACACCCTCTCGGGACTTGAGCAGTTTGGTCTGCGCTATCGCAACTACCCCATGACAGTCAGCTTTGACGGCGCACCCGCCGAGCGCGTGAGGGCGATCATCATGGCAATTCAGCTGGGCCCCACCTATGGCTCGGGCTATCGCATCTGTCCCGATGCCGATCCCTGCGACGGCATACTCGACGTCTGCTACGCCTGCGGCCCCGTCCCACGCGCGGTTGCCCTGCCAATGTTCCTTTCGGCCAAAGACGGCCACCATACCAAACTGCCGCCGATTCGCATGCGCCGCTGCCGCCATGCCGACCTCACCTTTGAGGAGCCCGACTACCCCATCCAGGCCGACGGCGAGCCCGTTGTCGCCTCGCGCATCGAGGTCGACGTCCTCGGCGGAGCCCTCCACGTCTGGCACCCCACCCGCTAGCCGCCCCTAAGTTGCGGTGAAATAGGGACTGTTTATGCAGCTAAAGTCGCAAAACAGTCCCTATTTCCCCGCAACTTATGAGGAGGCTAGTCGTCGCTGCCCGGTTTGCGACGGTTAGCCTTTTTAATGGCGTTGAAGTGTTTGTCGTTGAGCCTGCGCTGGCGCGAGCGCTGAGGCACCTTGGTCTTTACGCGTCGGCGCGGTGGACGCCCGCGCCGCTCAAGCTCAGCGCGCAGCTTACGCAGGCAGCTACTACGGTTTTGGAACTGACTGCGGCTCTCGCGCGCCGTCACGGTAATTC
>CAKXKM010000037.1 GCA_934876235.1 Collinsella sp. AF02-46-1
GCCTTGCAGCTACGAGAGCGACGTTCTCAGCAACTCGTTGAAGAGCTTCGGGTTGCCCTTGCCGCGGCTCGCCTTCATGCACTGGCCTACCAAAAAGCCGATGACCTTCTGGTTGCCGTCACGATACTGCTGCGCCTGATCGGCACAGTTTGCCAGCACCTCGTCCACGATCGGCTGCAGCGCGCCGGCATCGCTCACCTGACGCATGCCGCGCTCGTCGACGATCTTGTTGGGATCGTCGCCGGTCTGAGCCATGGCCTCAAAGACCTCGTGCGCCTGATTGGAGCTGATGGCATCGGTCGCCAGCAGCTTGGCGAGTGCCGCCACCTGAGCCGGCGCGATGCCGGACTCGGCGAGCGACACGCCCGCGCCCTTAAGGTAGGCGATCATCTCGTTGACCAGCAGGTTTGCGACCGTCTGGGCCTCCTTGCCGGCCATACCGGCAGCGGCGGCCTCAAAGAAGTCGGCAAACTCCGGGTCGCCGGCGATCTGCTCGGCGTCGGCCGCCTTAATGCCAAAGTCGGCCTCAAAACGGACGCGCTTGGCATCGGGCAGCTCGGGGATCTCGCCACGGCAGCGGTCGATAAACTCGTCGTCCAGGTCGAACGGCGCCAGGTCGGGGTCGGGGAACAGACGATAGTCGTCGGCCGTCTCCTTCACACGCATGACCACGGTGCGCTTGCGGCTGGGCTCCCAGTGGCGGGTCTCCTGGTAGATAATGCCGCCCTCCTCGAGCACCTCGGCCTGGCGGCAGATCTCGTAGGCAAGGCCATCGTGCAGACTCTTAAACGAGTTAAGGTTCTTGAGCTCGGTCTTGGTGCCCAGCTTGGTCTCGCCACGGCGGCGCAGCGACACGTTGCCGTCGCAGCGCATGGAGCCCTTCTCCATGGAGCAGTCCGAAATGCCCAGCGTCACAAAGATGCGACGGAGCTTCTCCATAAACAGGCGCGCTTCCTCGGGCGTGCGCAGATCGGGCTCAGTCACGAGCTCAATCAAAGGCGTGCCGCAGCGGTTGTAGTCGACGAGCGACTCGGCCGCGGCGGTAATGCGGCCCTCGGCGCCGCCCACGTGAACCATCTTGGCGGCGTCCTCCTCCATGTGGATGCGCAGGATGCGGATGGGCACCGTGTAGGAACCGTCCTCGCGACGCTCGGGCATCTGCAGGTTAGACGCATCGTAGCTGGCCAGGTGACCGGCGCGCTGGTTGCCCTCGCGCATGGTCGACGTCATGGACGTGGACAGGCCCTCGGCGTTGGCCGAAGCACTCGCCAGACTCTGAGCCTCGGCCTCGCCAAACGCGCAGTCGGGGCGCTCGGCGGCACCGCGACCGGTCACGTCCAGGTCCAGGTGACCGTACATGGCAAAGGCGACCGGACCCTGCGTGGTCTGGAAGTTCTTGGCCATGTCGGGATAGAAGTAGTGCTTGCGGTAGAACATCGAGTGGCGCTGGATCTCGCAGTTGGTGGCAAGACCGGCCTTGACGATGCTCTCGATGGCGCGCTTGTTGGGCACCGGCAGGGCGCCGGGCAGGCCCAGGCACACCGGGCACACGTTGGCGTTGGGCTCGTCATCGTGGCTGAGCTTGCAGTTGCAGAACATCTTGGTATCGAGTGCGGTGAGCTCGGCATGGATCTCCAGGCCGATCACGGCCTCCCAATCCTGCAGGACCTCGGAAAGCTCCTTCATTACAGCTCGCCTCCCTTCCCGGCAAAATCGGGCGCGACGGAAAGCGCGGGCGCACCCGTGGCGGCATCGGCAAAGCCGCGCTCCAGGGCGCGGGCAAACGTGAGCAGCTGACGGTCCTTAAACGCCGGACCCACCAGCTGGGCAGAAACGGGCAGCTGAGTATCCTCGCCCAGGCCCAGCGGCACCGAGATACCGCCGTTGCCGCAAATGTTGAGCGAAATGGTGTACAGGTCGGAGAGGTACATCTGCGTGGGGTCGCTGATCTCGCCAAACTTAAAGGCCGTGCGCGGCGAGGCGGGCATGAGGATGGTGTCCACCTTGGCATACGCGGCGTCGTAGTCCTGTGTGATGAGCGTGCGGGCCTTTTGCGCGGCGTAGTAGTACTTGTCGTACACGCCCGAGCTCAGCAGGTAGGCGCCGAGCATCTGACGGCGCTTGGCCTCGGCGCCAAAGCCGTGGGCGCGCGAAAGCGAGCTCTGGTCGGACAGGTTGGCGCAGCCCTCCTCCTGATAGCCGTAGCGAATGCCGTCGAAGCGAGCCAGGTTGGAGAACGCCTCAGCCGGGCCGATAACGTAGTAGGCGGCGATGGCGGCGTCCAGGTGCGGCAGGTCGACCTCGACCAGCTCGGCACCCTGGTTCTGCAGCTCCTGGGCGGCGCGCTGAACAGCAGCCTTGACCTCGGGCGTCAGGCCCTCGGCCTCCATAAACGCGGGGATGATGCCCACGCGCCTACCCTCGATGCTGTCGTTGAGATGCTCGGTAAAGTCGACGGCGCAATCCTGGCTGGTACAGTCGTACGGATCGTGGCCCGCACCGGTAAGCGCGTTCATGGCCAGCGCGACATCCTCGACCGTGCGGCCGAAGGGGCCAACCTGGTCGAGCGACGAGCCGAAGGCGACCACGCCGTAACGGCTCACGGCGCCATACGTGGGCTTAAAGCCCACCACGCCGCACAGCGACGCCGGCTGGCGAATGGAGCCGCCGGTGTCCGAGCCCAGCGAGAGCGCGACCTCGCCCGCGGCGACGGCGGCAGCGGAGCCACCCGAGGAGCCGCCGGGCACGCGCTCGGTATCCCAGGGGTTGTTAGTGCGATGGAACGCCGAACTCTCGGTGGAGCTGCCAAAGGCAAACTCGTCCATGTTGGCCTTGCCCATGGGCAGGCAGCCGGCGTCGAGCATACGCTGGACGCAGGTGGCGGTGTAGACGCTCTGGTAGTTCTCGAGCATGCGGGAAGCGCAGGTGGTGCGCGTGCCCACAAGGTTCATGTTGTCCTTGATGGCCAGCGGCACGCCCGCAAGCGGGGGCAGCGGCTTGCCTGCGGCACGGTCGGCATCCACGCGCGCAGCGGCCTCGAGCGCAAGCTCGGGCGCCACCTGCAGGAATGCCTGGACCCCGCCCTCGCGCGCCTCGATGGCGGCAAGGGAGGCCTGGGCCACCTCGGTAGCGGTAAAGTCGCCGGCGGCAACGCCTGCGGCGATCTGGACGGCGGTAAGGGAATCGAAGCTTAGCGCCATTACTCGCTCTCCCCCTCTCCCAAAATGGACGGCACACGGAAGTAACGCTCGCGCGCGCTGCCAGCGTTTTCGAGCGCGACGTCAAGCGGCAGGTCGCGTTCGGGCTCACGCAGGTCGTCGCCCATCACGTTGGACAGGCTTCCGATGGGATGGAACGTGGGCTCCACGTTGGGCAAGTCATATTGCAAGACGGGCTCGAGCATCTGGACGGCGTCGTTCATGTAGGACGTCATCTGGGTGAGCTCGTCATCGGTCAGTGCGATCTTTGCGTACTCGGCGATGCCGCGCACGTCTTTCTCGCTGAGTGCCATAGGCGCTCCCTTCCGCATAACAGATAAACCGCTCTAGTATACAAGGCAACGCCGCTTGGAGCAGGTGCTTTACCCAAATGCAGCGAAAACGTAACGAGGGCGGCGGTTTGGGACAACTTCTATGCCGAGGCCTTTGCCTTGCGGCGCTTGCGGACCGCGTGGATCACGATGTCCAGCAGCAACAGCGCAATGGCCACAACCACGATGAGCACGGCAAACTCGCGCTTGCCCCAGTGGCGGCCGGCCAGCGACTTTTGCTTGTCAACGTCCTTTTTGTTGTACTTGGTTCGCACGCAATGCACCAGCAGGCGGTGGTCGTTCACGCCGTAGGGCGTGCAGGTAACGAGCGTCACCTTGTCGGCGCCGGGCTCGATAGTCAGCGACTCCATCTCCTCGGGCAGTACCACCTCGGAGTCCACCATCTTGTAGGCAAGCGTCTTGTTCATGGTGTGCAGCAGCACCAGGTCGCCGGGCTCCAGCGAGTGGATGTCGTCGAACATGCTCAGGTTGCGCATACCCGAGTGCGCGGTGAGCACGCAATGCGTCGAGGTGCCGCCCACCGGCAGGCTCGTGCCCTCCAAGTGGCCGACACCCGCCATGAGGACCTCCTCGCTCGTGCCATGGTAGATGGGCATGCTCACGTCGATGGAGGGGATCTCGACCCAGCTCATCATGGGGTCGCGGTCAAAGATGAGCTGCTGGGCGTAGGGCTCGATCTGGTCGGCGGGAAGCTCGGTGGCCTCGCCGGCAAGTTGCTCGTTATAGGAGCGCGCCTGGAGCAGGATGCGCTCGCGCTCCTCGGCAGACAGCGCGTCCACGGTGCTGGACACGGTGCTGATCTGGTTGAACACGCCCGAGGCCTCGAGCCGGTCCAAGATCCACGGCCAAGTCATAAGGCCCACGCCGATAAGGATGATGACGATGGTGATGAGCCGGTCGGCCCAGCGCGGCAGCCGCTTGCGACGGCGCTTGGGCTTTGGTTGAGGTTTGGGCTGAGGGCTTGAGCCGCCGTTGTCCGCGGCGTTATTGCTCTTCATATGTTTGGCGCCCTGCACCATCGCCGGTCACTCCTCTACAGCTCAGGTTGTCTAAACAAATAATAGCCGAATCGCGAGCTTCCGCGCCGGACAACACAGCTAGACAGCATTGTGCGGCGCGAGCATAGGCCAGCATTTGCGTTTTCAAAATGTCCCGGATCGGCGGGGCGATTCGGGATACAATGTCAACAGAAAACGACGCACCCCGCGTAAGTACTTAGGAGCGCGGGCAGCCTAGTTTTCAGCTTTAGTTAAATGCCCGGGATCCGACCCCCGGGCATTCTTATTTGCGCTTGCGGCGCAAATGCCTTCTACCGTCCGCACCGCGCGTGCGCCTACGGACCTTAATCCGAACCTCATACGAGTCAAGAAACGCGATGACGAACGTACCCGCATCGGACGGTGGAGGCTGGCTGCGTTATCCCAAAAAACGGGGCAGACTCCAGTGCGGAGTCTGCCCCGAAAAAAGAATGGCAAAGCAAGAACGTCGATGGACGAGAAAAGTGTCCGCAAGTCTCATGGCCATCACATCCCACCTGCCAAAGGGATGGGTGAGCGAGCGTTATTCCTGCTCGGACTCCTCAGCCTGCTTACGGCTGCGGATGAGATGCGCCACGCCGATGCACAGAACCGCGCCACCAGCGATCCAAGTGAAGGTCACGCCGTTGAGACCGGTCAGCGGGAGGCCGACGGACTTGGTGTTGCCGACGTTGATGGTGATCTCACCGGTAGCGGCGTTGGTGCCGGTGCCATCCGTACCGGTCAGCTTATTGTCTCCGTCATTGCCGTCGAGCTTACCGAAGGCGATGTCGGTGCGGCCCTCGTCGTCCTTGGAAACCGCCGCCGTGAGGCCCGTCACCTTCATGCTTGCGTCATCATACGTCGCGGTGATGGTGAAAGTGAAGGGGTTGGCCTTGGTGTACTTCTCATTGGGAGCCTGGACCTCGGTCACCTTGTAGGAGCCTTCATCGAGACCTTTCACGGCAATCTGGCCATTATCGCCAGACGTGAACTTCACGTAACCGGGAAGGCTGGTGGTGCCGGCAACGGTCACGAGCTGGCCCGCGACGACGCCCGCAGTGGGGTCGTCCTTCGAGGCGATATACTGGTCTTGAGTGTTCGCATCATCGGACTGGATGGTGAAGACGGCGCCCGCAAGGCCCCTCTCGGTGCCCTGGTCGACCTTGTTGAGGTTGAGCTTGAACGCGAAGTCGGCGACGGTATCCTCGATCGTCTCGCCCGTGCCCTCGGCATACGGGTTGTTGGAGTACTCGAGCTTGACGGTGTTGGGGTTACCGCCCTTGTTGCCGTCGGTTGCGTTGCCGATCACGGCGTTGCCGTTGAGCTTGGCCTTGTAAAGGACAACGATCTTGGTGTCGGCGTTCACGTCACTGACGTCCTTGAGGCCCTTCTTACCGTCTCCGGTCTTGAACTCGACCGTCAGCGTGTTGTTGTTGCTAGCATCAGCATCCGTCACGGTATAATTGCTCGACTCAATCTCGCTGTAAGTCTCGCCGTTCAGCGCGTACACCTTAACCGAGCCTTTGACATAGTCAAGGCCATTGGAGAGCCCGTCGGTGAACTTGTAAGCATACGTGCCAAAGGTAGCGTAGTTGCTGGCGATCGTGCCGGTAAGCTTGTAGTTAACTTCCTGGCCGATCTGGGAATCGGCGACATCATTCCATTTGTTGGAGCCCTTGATGTCGGTGGCATCGGCGGCGTCGGCATCGTCGAGGACCTTCTTCTCGACAGTGGGCACGCCCTTCTTTGGCGTAACGGTCGTCGCGTTCACGCCGTCGATCACGGCGTAGACGGGAGAGGTGAACACATCGGTCGACTTGTCAGCAGGCTTACCGGGAGTAGCGGTGAGGAAGAGCCAGTAGCCGGCGCCGAGTCCGGAAAGGGATGCACTGTCCTCGCTCGTCACCCTCCAGGCGGTGCTGCTCTTCAGGCCATCGGCGATTAGACTGAGAACGTTGTCGCTAGCAACCTTCGAATCGGTCCCGGTAACTTCAGATTTGGTGCTAAGCCAATCGGCAGCATCCTGTGCGTTCTCGCTATCGTAGGATGCATCCTTTGTCTTGATGGCATTTACGACAGCAGTTTGGGCTTCGGAGCTGGCCCATTCGATGCTACTCACCGTCGTATTCCCACCGGTCGTCGTGACCTTTGCCTTGAAGATCTGGATACCCTTATAGGTCGTGGACGCAGCGTAATCGGCGTCCTCGAACGTGACGGTCGACCCCGTTCCCTCGGCGAACGCCATGGTCACCGGCGCCATCACGCCGCCGAAGCTCAGGGCTGCGGTGAGGCCGGCGGTTACTGCCAAACGGGCGATATTCTTGGTTGTTTTCATGTTGGGACCTCTTTCTTGGAGGTTGCTTTAATTCTCGTCATCACCAAAAGTCAGCAGGCTCATTTCCCTGCGCTCTAATCGCTACGGAGGCAGTACGCCACTGAGCAGGGGGGGGGGACAATTATTTATCATGGCGACCTCCTCCCCGCTTGATGAAGAGCGCGACGACAATAGCCACTACTCCGATGACGGCCAAAGCCGTCACCAACGCCAACGTTCTATCTCCCGTCGAGGGTATAAAGCCCCGACTCGCTTTGTTACTTGGGGTGTTAAGCACCGACAACTCGACTAAACCCTTCCCGGCATCGGCGGCATCAACTCGCAGAGGGCTTTCGGCCGATACGGTCACCTTAGGCTTGGCGGCGGCCACCTGGTCGACGTCCAGACCCTCGGCCTTGACCATCACGGAGCGCGTGCCCTCAAAGGCGGTGTAGCCCTTGGGCGCCTTGAGCTCGCGGACCTCCAGCTTGCCCGAGTCCACGCCCGAGACGGTCACGCGGCCGTCCTCGCCCGTGGTGACGGTGGCCTTGTCCTCCGCATCCCACGTGCCGTCGGCCGCCAGTGTGCGACCGCGGTCGTCGGCGATGCTCAGGACCGCCCCGGCAAGCGGCTTGTCGCCGTCGCTGCCGCGCTTGGTGAGCGCGAGATCCCAGGTGTAGGCGCACGCATCGTCGCTCGGCGTGTGGGTAAAGCCGGCATCGCCCGACTGGTCGGCAAAGGGAGAGCGCGGGTAGCGCAGGTAGACCTCGTTGGGGTTGCCCTTCGCGATGCCGTGGTTGCACGCGCTGTTGAGCGGCGCATTGTACACGGCGACCACGCGGGCGCCCGCGGCGAAGGCGTCGGCCCCGCCGAGCGCGGCGATCAGGTCGCCGGTGCGCACGGTGAAGGTCTTGCCGTCGGCCGCTACCATGGTGGCGCACTGGGCCGTGATATCGGTCCAACCCTTCGCGGGCTCGGTGCCGGCGCGACCGTCCCTGCCGGCCGAAACGGCGTCAAAGCCGCCGTCCGCGCCCGCCGCCGCGTACACGCGCATGCTCGCGACCACCTTGGAGGGATCGAGCCCCGCGCTCATAGTATCGACGAACTGCACCGTATAGGTGTCGTAGGCGGTAAGACCCGCCGGGACCGTGGCAGAGAGGCGCCAGTACAGGTCGTCGGCGACCGTGGCGTCGGCGGCCTTCTGCCAGGCGGCGGTGCTGTCCTCCAGCACATGCTTGGACACCTTGGGCGTCGCGGCCTTGGGCTTGACGGTGACGGCGCTGCCGCCGACCAGGGCCATGATCGGCGCGGTGCCGGCCTCGCCCTGGGCGATGACGTCGTCGTCGGCGACGATGAGCCAGTAGCCGCAGGGCAGCTCGGCCGTCGTGCCCGCGTTAAGGGCCACGGACACGGCGCCAGAGCTCTGGAGGGAACGAGCGAGCTGTGCGCTCAGCGCGCTCGTAAGGTGGGAATCGGTGTTGAGCCACTCGGCAGCTTCCTGCGCGGTGGTCTGGGAATTGGGCATGCCGGCGCTGTGCAGCACGGGCAGCGCGGCGTCGCGCACGGCGTCGCTTGCCCAGGCGAGGTCGGTGGCGATCTTGGCGTCGCCGTCGCCGTCGACGACGTTGGCGCTAAAGATCTGGTAGGCGTCGTAGCTGCGCGCTACGTTGCCGCTCACCGTGATGGAACCGGTCGAGGTCGGCGCGGCCTGCGCGGAAGCGGGGAACACAACCGCGCAGGTGCCGATCAGGAGGGCAAGCAGCGCAAACAGGATCGGGAAGGAGCAAACTTTCTTATTCACGACGCTCACCTCCCTTCGCATTCGCCTTGCGGCGAATGTGCATCCAGGCCGCAGCAGCGCAAAGCACCGCCGCGCCGGCAAGGTATGTCGGAGTGACGCCCGACATACCGGAAAGAGGCAGAGTGGTGGAGTAGGTGTTGGTGAAGGTGGAGGCGGGAATGGCGTTGGGCGCGGCGTCCTTGCCGATGGTGTTACTCACGGTGTTGCCCATGTCGTCCTTCACCTGCGTGACCGTGGTGGAGGTGGTGAGGCCGGAGTACTTGCCAGTGGTCTCATCCATGACGGCCTTCACCGTGACGGCCACCTGGTACTCGGCCTCGGAGTAGCGAAGCTTGTCGATGGCACCGGTGGTAGGCGCGACCTCCTTCACCGTGTAGGTGTAGGTCTTGGCGCCAGTCGGGTTCGAATCGTCGATCTCGGCGAGGTACTTTTTGGAGAACGAGATACCGCCAAAGGATGCCACGATGTCGTTGACCTTGGTGGAGCCCGCTGCGGGAGCGACGGAAATAGTCGTCGGATCAAGCTTAGGTGCGCTATCCTTATTTGCCCCCGTAGCCTCGATGCTGAACTCGAACGGCACATATTTGTCTTTATCGCCCTTCGGCCAGTCCGTATTGCGAACAGATTTGGTCACCGGGATCTTCACGGACGTAGTGGTAAGGGCGTCGGAAATGTAGACGTTGTTCCCGTCAATCGTCGGGCTCTTTCCCTCGGTCCACGTGACGGAACCGTCCTCGTTGGACACCGTGAACTCATAAACCGTGGTGTTCAAGTTGTAGCCAAACGGAGCCTGGGTCTCAACAAGCGTGTACGTACCCGGCAGCAGACCCTCGAGCGTGAACTTGCCAGGCGCGGTGTCGGTGTCTGCCCACGTGGTATCGCTCGAAGTCGACTGGTCGCTCTCCCGGTCGATCACGGTCCAGGACTGGTTAACGGCCGCACCATCGGCGTCATTAGTCTTGGTGAGTTTCCACTCAGAACCAGCCAAAGGAGTGTGTTTTGTGTCGCCCTCCCCCACCTTGGTCCAAGACACTGTACCGGTGATGATCTTGGTGTTGGGAATGGCACCTGTGGGGTTATTCTCGAACGGAACATTTTTGCCGTTCTCATCCACGTAACCCTGAACGTAGTTCGGCTTCTCGCCAGTATTGTTCATAGTGGCATAGTAGATGGTGTCTGACTTCTGGTAGCCAGCCGGCGCCGTCTCCTCTTTGATGTAATACGTGAAGTAGTTGGTATCGTTGGAATTGCCGATGTTTGCCTTCTGGTTCAGATAGTTGAACTGAAGCTTGCCATCACCCGAAGCGTAATCATTTGCGCCACCGTCAGTCACCGTCACGATAGCGTCCTTGCCCGCGACAGCATTCTCGACAGAACCATAGATAGCCCACGAGGAACCAGGAAGCGACGTGTTGCCGTTCGCCGCATCGACCTTGCTCCACGCAACGGCGGAGCCGTCGGGCGTATACGACCCAGACCACGGGAAGTTGTGACGCTCCTGATCCATATCGATGACGGAAGCCGAGTTACCCTCACCAAATGCTGCGGCAACCTTCGGGCTGTTCATTGAGAAATCGACGCCCACATAAACGCGGCCGTTGGTAGTCACATGGTCGTCGAAACTTCCGTTGGGAACGAGAATCGATCCGATCATAGCCGCCGCAGGATCGTCGTCAGTCCACTTGGCACCGGTGGCTGTGCCGCCGTATCCCCAGTCCGCGCGGTTTTCTCCCGCGATGCCGCCTCGAATGGTAAGGCTTTGCGTATCGACAAAGTTCCACATGATGGACTGGGAAGCCGTCGCGTATGCCTCGCCCAGCTCCTTGCCGGAATATTGAGTTTCGTAACCACGCGAAATCTCGGTACCGTTCCACCAAAAGCGCCAGCCATTGTGAAACTCAATATTCGAAGATCCGGTAACGTTCACAACAACCGAGGCGCCCTTGGGAATGCCCTCGAATGCGAAATCAACGCCACGATAATACTCGTTGTTGTATGTATTGCTCAGCTGAGAAGCATCGATGGTGAACACCTGCTGCATAGAGGTGTTGTCGCCCTTAAACGTGATAAGACGCTCGCTATTCTTGAATTGCTTACCATTGAGCGACGTATCGGCGCAGTCCGAATATATGGTCTTATACGACTCATCAAACACCAGGCCATAATTACAATCCGTCTTGTCGTACTTGTTGATTACGTAGTTGTTGTGATTGCTCGCGAAACCAACCTCGAGCGTGCCGGTATTTGCAAACGAGTTGAGCTGTTTCGATAGCTTCGAGAGGTACCCATCTTCACCGTTGTAGCTCGAATAATCGTTATTGTTGACATTAGTCAAATCAACAGTTTGATTGAACAGGTTGCTTTCCTGAGAGTTCTCGCCCTCGTACCAATTACCCTGCGTTGTCACCACGGATTGGCGTTCATTGTTATCGCGCCAGTATGTGATGGGGCCTGCGATCTGCGCAGTGTAGGCAAAGCCGGAAGGAGTCGCGCCCTCAGAAGATTTCTGCCGTCCGACCCAAGCGCCTTTCTTCCAAGCGCCAACGGTAGTCGTCTCCGGCGAGTCGCCGCTATAACCAACGCTCATCTTGGTGATCGCACTTTTAATTCCGGCCACCGCAAGCACGGTGCTGCCGGCGACAGGACGGAACTGGGAACCAAAACCAACGGTGCCAAAGCGGAAACCAGCACCAATTGATTGATAGGGCCAGCTCTCTTTGACTGGATTCATGGCAAGCTTGCCACGGACCAAGGTAAGGCCCTCCGCCTCAGCGGCATATGAGCCGGTGGGGGCGTTCTTCGCATCAAGATTACTAGTGTCGCTCGGCTTACCACCGATGTACATGTCGCGGCCGACGTAGGTGGCCACGCCGGGATCGGGGGTGGAGACATCGATATTCGTACCGATACCGATAGACGTGGGAACATAAATTCCCTTCTCCACGGTGGCCGTCGCTCTCGCTGAAGCCGCATTCGCACTCTGAGCCTGCTCAGCACTATTTGAAGAGCCAGCCTCGCCGCCATTGGTCTCGTCGCTATTCTGGTTTTCGGCATCCTCGCTGGTGTTATCTACAGCAGCGGACTCACTTGAGGAACCCCCCCCCATTACAGTTTCCTCGGTAGAAACCGTCTGGGCATCGTTGGCAATGGCCTGCGAGATCGGGGGCATGACGAGCGACAGTACCAGGCTCAAAACGGAGGCTCCGCACAAAACGCCTGCCAGTACACGGCGCGTCGCTTTATTACTCTGCTTGGATTTGTCCGAATTCGCTTTCATCGATGTCTCCTCCCCAAGAGACCGCGATCTTGCTCTTTCACCATCAAACGTATCTGCGCAATCTGTAATTGCGCTCGTTTAGTAATGCAATTATAACGATTGTTTAAACATCTGAGCAACAAAACCGACATTTTTGTAGCGAGTTCTCAATTCTCTTGACATTTGCTCAGATTTACCTTCGTTTATTCGCTATCTATTTTTTGTTTCTGCTGGTAATTTAGTTGCGTATTATTTTTTAATGGCATTAGATTTATTTGCACAACATTTTGCTCAAGAGCAAACATCCTGTGAACGGTCGAAAATCAACCGTGAGCGGTAGGTCATTAACCGGAAGGAATATCCTACCAAACTGATGAGAATATCTTTAACCCATCGGTGGTTAGAAGCATGATGTTCAGACAACAATATTTGATTTTTCACACAGATTTTAGGTATCAATTCGCCCAAATCGCCTGAGGCCGCCACAAAGGCGCCTGCCCCCTTTGTGGCGGTTCTCCCCCTGCGCTACAGCAGATGCTCCTCGATAAAGATCGCGATGCCGTCTTCGTCGTTGCTGGCGGTTACAAAATCGGCGGCGGCGCGGGTGGCGTCGCTGCCGTTTGCCATGGCCACGCCCACGCCGGCGTCAGCCACCATGCAGGTGTCGTTGTCCGCATCGCCAAACACGCAGACGTCCTGGAGCTCCATGTCGTTGAGCTCCGCCACGCGCACGAGGCCGCGCGTCTTGGACACGCGCGGATCCATGAACTCGTAGAGCCGCTGCGTGGTTTGCAGAGCCGCCGCCTTAACAGTGTCATCGACAAACGTCGACGCCCGCTCAATCACCCGCGGCATCACCTCGGGCGCCATGGTAAACATCACCTTGGGCTGCGGCTCGCGCAAAAACTCGGCAAAATCGACCACCTGGTAGGGCACGCCGTCGACACGCGACAGGTGCTCGACGCACGCGTTGCTCTCGGGCACGTAGAACACGCCGTCTCGGGGGCAGACGGGCGTTGCCGGAAGGTCCGCCATGTGCTTGCAGATGCGCGCGATAGTCTCGCCCGGCAGCGGATAGCTCAGCTCGTTGATGTCGTGCGCGCGGTCGATGACCTCGGCACCACCGCAGCCCACGAGCACGTCTACCAGGCCTTCGATGCCCCAGGGCTCGTACATGGCCTCGGTCGCGTGGGCGTCGCGCCCGGTGCACAGGCCAAAGAGCACGCCGCGCTCGCGCAGGGCGCGGATCGCCGCCACGGTGCGCGGGGACACCGTGTGCTGGCTCGTGAGCAGCGTACCGTCGATATCGCAGAACACGGATTTGATGTGGCTGAAGGTGGTGTCCATGGGGGCCTTTCTGGGTCGTGCGGCGGTGTGGGGTGTATTCGTGAACGGCGTACATGGTATACCAAGGCACAGGCGCGGCCCGTCAAAGCAAAAACCACCACAAAGGTGCCTGGCCCCTTTGTGGTGATCGCGGCGTCTACGAGCCAAACCATCACAACATTCGACGTTTTTCGGCAAAATCGCGGTTTTCATCGAATGTTGTGATGGTTTTACTGCCTTACGGCACGTTCCAAGTAATTGCGCCCAAACAGCAGCAGCGCCGCGGGAACCGCCGTCACGACCATGCCTGCCCCCACGAGTGTCCGTTGTACGCCAAATGTCGCCGCCAGCCACGGGGCAATCGCCAGCGGCGCCACGCCGGCGAACATATTGCCAAAGCCCATGACCGAGTTCACACGGCCGAGTTGCTCGAGCGGCGCCGTCGTTTGCACGATGGTGTTGTGGAGCGGATTGACGACACCCCAGGCTATGCCCAGGGCGATCTGGCCGACGAGGGCCACGCCCACGTACGGCGTCCCCACATAGAGCAGACTTCCCAGGCCCACGGACATAAGCGCCACAAGCAGCGTTTTAAGGTTGACCAGGTGCGCCGGCAAGCGGAGCGCGAGCACGGCACCCAGCACCGCGCCCACGCCCGAAGCAGACGAGAGCCAGCCCATCCACTCAACGCCGACATGCAGGACATCGCGATAGAAGAACGACTCGAGCGGGTCGAAGGCTCCATAGCCAAAGTTCGAAAGAAAAATGATGCAAAACAGCAGGGCGAGAACGCTGTTGGTAAAGACCGTCTTGATGCTGGTCGCGAAGGTGACGCGGGAGGATGCGCTGGAGTTGGGGCTTTGCCCGACCTTGTCCGATGTGATGTCACCAGCCGCGGGCTCGTCTTCGTACCCGGCCGCCTGACCCGCCCGTGGCTTAAAGCCCCAGCCGGCGATGAGCGCCAGCACGGTAAAGAGCATCATGAGCACAAACACCGCGCGCGACGACGCAGCCGCCGCGACAAAGCCACCCAACGTGGGTCCGACGATAATACTCACGTTTGAGAACATGGCGATGGCGGAGTTGATGTCTTTGAGCTCGACAGGATCGTCGGTGAGGTAGGCCGGATAGGACGTGGCAATGGGCTGGGCGAATCCCATCGTAAGGCCTAAGAACACCGCGCCGAGCAGGACGATGCCGGTCGCGCTACCAAAAGCGATGATCGCCGTGCCAGTTGCGAGCGCGCCGACGATGCTCAGCAAGAAATGGCGGCGCGGACCCCAGACGTCGAGCGCAGCGCCGCCCGCAAAGGATCCCAGGATCACGAAAACGTTCATAAACAGAACGGCCAGCGATGTCGCGACGACCGAGGCATCGTCCGCATAGGTGAGCGTTCCGATGACGCCGATAAAATAACTGGTCTGAAACCCGGTGTAGATGAGAAAGCGCATCGCCACCAAGCGCTTGGCCTGCACGGACAGCAATGATTGAGGCTTTGAGAAAAGAGAGGCGAGCATGGAGACTCCTTGTTTCATACGAATGCGGACGGCGGGCATTCGCCACCGTCTGTCAAATCAATCTATCCGCATGAAACATTAAGGACGCATCAAGCCCCTTCTCTCCGTTTTTCGCCCGTCATGAACTACTTGGTAGATTGTAAGGCATGTCCCACACATCTACTAAAGCAAAATCCACCACAAAGGTGCCTGGCCCCTTTGTGGTGGAAGTGACGTTTGCCCAGATAAAACCTGCTAAAACAAACCTGTCCCTTTTTGGCAGGTTTTAGGCCAGATGATCTTGGATGAGGTCGCAGATGGCTCGGGCGTCGTTGATGTTGATGGCTCGGGTCGCAAAGCCGGCGTCGAAGGCCTGGCGTGCCAGGGCCTCGTTGCAGGCAAGGGCCAGCGTGTGACCGTCGACCAGGTCGAGCGAGCTCTTGCCGCGCAGACGGTCGACACCGGAGCGCGCGACGACGATGTTGTCGAAGCCCTCGGTCTTGTAGCCCTCGATGATCACCACGTCGACATCGTTGTAGCGCGACAGCAGCTCGCGCGCGGGCATCTCGTCCTCCTCGAGCGTGTCGGCGTACTCGGCCCAGCGTGTGGCACAAATCAGGCCGACGTGCTTAGAACCGGCCTGGTGATGGCGCCACGTATCCTTAGCGGGCACATCGATATCGAAGCCATGGTGTCCGTGATGCTTAAGCGAACCCACGCGCAGGCCGCGGCGGGTGAGCGCGGCCTGGGTCAGCAGCACTGCGCATAAAACTCGGCGATAACCTTCTCGACGAGCGTGGTCTTGCCCGAGTTCTGGTAGCCGATAAACGCGATCGCGGGGACGGCCGGGGCCGGAGCTGCGGGCGCGACGGCGACGGGCGCGCTCGCGGGCGCGGCACCGTCAGCGGCCACGGCCTCAGTAGCAGCGGCCTGGCGCTCTGCGCGATCCCACACGCCCGAGCGGCCGCCCTCCTTGTGCAGCAGGCGCACGTCGACGATCTCCATGCCGCGATCGACGGCCTTGCACATGTCATAGATCGTTAGACACGCGGCGCTCGCGCCGGTCAGGGCCTCCATCTCGATGCCGGTCTTGCCCGTCACACCAGCTGTGACCAGCACATGAAAGCCAACCTGCCCGTCCGCGCGCGCCGGAGCCCAGCCCTCGGGCACGTCCTCGGCCGGCGTCCCCGCCGGAGCGATGGGCGCAATGTCGCACTTGCTCTTGGTAATGAGCAGCGGATGGCACATGGGGATAATGTCGCTCGTGCGTTTGATGGCCATAATGCCCGCCACACGCGCGCAGGCAAGCACGTCGCCCTTTTTGGCGCGGTCCTGCAGTACCATGGCCTGCGTCTCGGGATGCATGAGGATGGTGCCCTCGGCGATGGCGATGCGATGGGTCTCGGCCTTGTCGGACACGTCGACCATGCGCACCTCGCCCTTGGCGTCCACATGCGTCAGCTCGTCGCGACGGGCGTCACGGGCGGGCTCGGCTGTAGCGCTGGCAGACGGCTGCGCGGACGCTTCGGCGTTGCCAGCATTCGCCGCAGCCGTGACTTTGTGGGCAGACATCGCGGCCCTACGAGCGGCCTTGGTGGCATCGGCGTACCTGCTCTTGGCCATATGATCATCCTCCGATTTGGGACATAAATCGTTGCGTGCCCTCAATTATCGCGTGTTCCTGCGGTTTGTGGGCCACGGCATCGCGCCAAATCGAAAGTACCTGCATATCATCACCACGGCGCAGCGCCTCACGCACCGAATACTCGGCATCGCTAAACAGGCACGGACGCACGTTGCCATCGGCCGTCAGGCGCAGACGGTTGCAATTCGCACAAAAATGATTGGACATGGCGCTGATGAAGCCAACCGTTCCCGCCGCACCCGAAAAGTGCCAATAACGTGCGGGGCCCGCGCCGGCAGGAGCGTCGTTGATGTCAAGCGGCTCGAGCTCGCCCAGACCCACCGCGGCGGCCCCGGCATTGATGCGCGCCCGCAGCTCATCACTCGGCACGGTGTCGCTCGCATCCCACAGCTCGGGATTGAGCGCGGGCGCATGCGGGTCCACAGCGCAATGCGAGCTCGTGCGCTCGTCGCCGATGGGCATGTATTCGATAAAGCGCAGGTGGATGGGGCGGTCGAGCGTGAGCCGCGCGAGGGCCGCCACATCTTGGTTGAGTCGGCGCACGACAACGCAGTTGACCTTAACGGGCTCAAAGCCCCAAACCAGCGCCGCGTCGATGCCAGCCATGGTCTGCTCGAGCCGACCCAGGCGCGTGATCTTTCCAAAGAGCGTAGGGTCGAGCGTGTCGAGCGAGATGTTGACGCGGTTAAGCCCCGCGTCCTTGAGCTGCGGCGCCAGCTTGGGCAGCAGGGCTCCGTTGGTGGTGAGCGAGATGTCCTCGATCCGCGGAATCGCGCGGATGTCGCGAATGAGCGGGATGATACGGCGGCTGACCAGCGGCTCGCCGCCCGTCAGGCGTACGCGGCGAATGCCCTCCCCCGCCACCAAGCGCACAAAGCGGGCGATTTCCTCGGCGCTGAGTAGCTCGTCGTGTGCACGGGGCGCCACGCCATCGGCCGGCATGCAGTAAATGCAGCGGAAATTGCACTTGTCGGTAACGGCAATGCGCAGGTAGTTGATATCGCGGCCAAAGCCGTCATGTTGCACGTGCCCGTCCACGCAGCCCTCCCCTCACGCGGCGTTTTATTCTTCGGAAAACATAATACCCCACGGGAGAATCATGCCGACACCCGTACGACAGGACAGGTCGCTTCGAGCAAAACGGACTTCCCAAGCCCATCCTCAACACACAGACCATCACAACATTCGATGCTTTTCCCGTTTTTGGCAAAAAACGTCGAATGTTGTGATGGTTTGCCTGCCCACGGCACCCCGTAGAAAGACCAAAGCGCCCCTAGAGGCCGCCGTCCCAGTGGCGAATCACGAATTCTCGAAGGTCGTTCTGCCGCTTTTGGAACGCTTCGCTTCGGTCGCACTTGAGGCCCATAGCGAGCGCAATGGCGTTCATCGCCCGGTGCAATTGCAGCTGATGGGCAAACTGAGTCCCGGTGAGGACGATCATCCTAAAGTCCAGCGCGCTCAGTACGGTCATACGC
>CAKXKM010000038.1 GCA_934876235.1 Collinsella sp. AF02-46-1
GGCATGAGGTTCTCTAGGCGCTTGATTTCTTCGTCGCAAATTAGCTAACCCCTGGCCGCTACGACGCTAGTGTGGCGATGACGGCTTCGTCGCCGGCGTATATTAGGGTGTTGCCATCGGGGATGATCGTCTGGCCTTCGCGCTTGAGCATCACCACGATAAACGGGTGCTTGCCCTGCGGCACGTCGCGCAGGCGCTGACCGGCCAGGCGACCGTGGGGCGTCACGGTGACCTCGCGCAGCGTAACCTCGGCACGCTCTTCGAACGTTGGGGCTGCCATCACCAGAAGGTCGCCTTCCTCGATGACGGTATCGCCGTTGGGCAGTACCGGGTGCGCCCCGTCGCGCAGCACCAAGACCACGAGCATGTCCGTCGCGCTGCCAATATCGGCGAGCGAGCGCCCGGCAAACGGATGGCCAGCGCCCACCTTGAGCTTTACAAACGACATGCCGTCCTCGTCGCGGTAGTCGTTAAAGGTGCGGCGCACGTCGCCGGCCGCATCGATCATATCGAGTTTCTTCGCCACCGCCGGCAGTAGCGAACCCTGCACCACAATGCTCGATACGGCAATCACAAACACCAGGTCAAATAGGTCGTGTCCGCCGGGAACGCCGGCCACCACAGCAAAGAGGCTAAAGACGACCGAAGCCGCGCCGCGCAAGCCCGCCCAGCTTACGAGCGCAACCTGGCGAGGGCTCGTCTTAAAGGGCGCCAGCAGCAGACCGACGGCGATGGGGCGGCTCGCAAAGAGCATAAACGCCATGAGCGCCAGGCCGGGTAGCAGCATTTGCGGCAGGCGCGCGGGCGTGACGAGCAGGCCGAGCAAGAAGAAGATCGTCATCTCGGCCATCTCGGTAAGGGTGTCAAAGAAGTGTGCCATCTCGACCTTGCCGGTGATGTCGCTGGCTCCCAGCACAATACCGGCCAGGTACACGGCCAAAAAGCCATTGCCGCCCAGGTAACTCGGCAGCGCGTAGGCCACGATGGCCACCGCGAACAAGAAGATGGTCTGCGCGCCCTCGGCCGTTGCGCGTGCGCGCTCTATCAGGCGGCTGGATGCCCAGCCGATGGCAAGACCCAACCCCACGCCTAGGATGATCTGCTTGGCCAGCAGCACGGGGATGTTAATGTCGCCGCCGGCCGCGAGTGTGGCGAGCACGGCGGTGAGCATGTAAGCGACGGGGTCGTTGGAGCCCGATTCGACCTCGAGCAGCGAGTCGGTGCCGCCCCTCAGCGACAGGCTGTGCTCGCGCAGCACGCTAAAGACGCTGGCCGCGTCGGTGGATGCCACGACCGATCCCAACAGCAGGCCACCAATCCAGTCAAAACCCAGCACGAAGTGCGCAAACGCACCCGTAATGCCGGCAGTGATGACGACGCCGAGCGTGCTCAGCAGTACCGCGGGCACGGCAACGGGTTTGGCACGGTCGATATTGGTGTTAAAGCCGCCGTAGAACATGATGAACAGCAGCGCCGTGCTGCAGACGGTTTCGGTGAGCGCATAGTCGCTAAAGTCGATGTGCGCCGGACCGTTGACGCCCAGCAGCATGCCGAGTGCGATAAAGATGAGCAGGGTGGGGAAGGGGAGCTTTTTGCCGACGGGTTTGATGGTCAGACACAGAATAATGACGAGGCCGATAAAGAGAAGGATCTGGTTCATGGATGGTGTCCGCTCCTGGGTGGTTGGCGTGGCACGGTCAGTTGCCTGCGGTTATTTGTACCCAAAGATGGTGGGTTTATGGGGTTAGATTGCGGGCGTGCGCGATATCGTCATAGACGGCTGCCGTCTTTGCCTCTGCTCGGAAACCCTTTCCAGCTTTATTGCAACGGAGTACAATGGGTAACGTTTAAGTTCAACTTGAAGTTTTAGTTGCGGTTCCGGGCTTCGGTCGCAAGGTAGGGAAAGGCGTTCCATGGCGATCTATGTGACATCTGATGCTCACGGACACGTGCATGCGCTTGACGAGGCCCTGTCTAAGATCTCGTTGACGTCCGACGACACGCTGTACGTGCTGGGCGACATGATCGATCGCGGGCCCGATCCGGTCGGCGTTATTAAGCTCGTGCGCTCGCTGCCTAACGCCCGCGTTCTCAAGGGCAATCACGAGCAGATCATGCTCGATGCCATCATTGGCCAGGATCCGCTCGATGCCGAGACCTGGGATATCAACGGTGGCTGGACGACGCGCGAGCAGCTCAACGACATGGAATTTGAGGCATACGAGGAGCTCGTGCGATGGATGGCCGCGCTGCCGCTCTACGCGGTGGCCGAGACCGAGGAGCGCCCGTATCTGCTGGTACATGCTGGAATCGAGATGAAGGCGGCGCGCGCGTTTTTACTTGAGCATGGCGTCGATTGTGCCGATGGCGTCGGAGCGGTGGGTGCCGATCGCGAGCTGCTGCAGCAGATGCTCGCGGTGCAGTCGTCCGATGGCCTGCTGTGGAGTCGTCACGGCTATTGGGATGCGCCGACGGGACTGCGTTCTGCCGAGGGCGAGGGTCCGGTCGTGGTGAGCGGCCACACGCCCACGGTGTCGCTTGGGCGCTATTGCGAGGTTGGCGGCCTGGCGGGGCTTGATGAGGAGTCGGGCCGCGGGCAGATTGTGCGCCTGGGTGGCGAGGATACCGCCGGCGTGCCCGATCGTATCGATATCGACTGCGCCGCCGCCACCGGCTCCGAGTTCGGCCGCGTCGGGATCCTGCGCCTGGATGATGGCGCGGAGTTCTACGCGAATATCAACCCAGGCGAATAATCGGTGCAAAGGGTAGCTAATTTGGGACGGAGCTTTTTTGACTACTTTCGGAGAATAGCGCCTTCTTGCTCGGTAAGCGCGAGAAATGAGGAACGTCTGCGTCCTCGGCAGTGCGAAAATGCTCGAAAAACCGTCGCAACGGAGTCAAACGACGTTGCGACGGTTCTTTTTTGGCTGCCCGCTGGCTAAGTGAGTAGACTTTTTTGGAAATGCCGAGCAGCCGGCAAATTTGCCTCAACAAAACCGCAGGTCACTGACTTGTGTTTTGCCGGTGTGGTCAGGGATTCGGCAAAAGTCTACTCACTTAGTTTTGCGTGTCGCAAATCGTCCGCAACGAGACCCCCCATTGCGCCAATTAGGCGCCGTACGGGTTGCGGTCGCGCTCGATGCGTTGGCGGATGTGGGCGTATTCGATAATCAGCAGCACCAGGAGTAGGGCCATGATGGCTAGGTAGCTCACCACGGCGCCCATCAGACCCAGCAGGTTGATCAGGATCACCGGCAGCACTACGCTTACGGCGAAGCAGATCAGGTAGATTTTGGTGACGTCGCCGGCATGGCGCAGCACCGTGATGATGGCGTAGAGAAAGTCGATGGCCGCGGTGACGCCGCCGGCGACAACCATCAGCAGTGCCAGCGTGCGGTAGCGCTCAAAATTGAGGCCGTACATGAAGCTCATGAGGGGAATACCGGGACCTGCCATAAATGCGGCGCACACGCTGGTGATGACCACGATCAGTGCCATAACGGCAACAATAATCAGGTCAAAGCGACGACGCTTGCGAGGATTAGCCCAAATGCTCGACAAACGCAGGAGCTGCGGTTTATAGATAAATCCAATGCTCAACAAAATAGCCTGCGCCGGAAAGAACAGGGCATTAAAGTACAGCTGATACTTGTAGGCCAGCGTGCCTTCCATCACGAACTTGGGCATGCTCTCGATAAGGTTGAACAGGAACAGCGCGCCAAAAAGCGGGGCGCACTGGATAAACAGGTGACCGACCTCGCGCAGGCTCACGCGGCGCGATTTTTCGGTTTCGAGCAGGGCGAGCGGCGCGGTGACCAGAACGAGCGAGGCGATCGCGGTAACACCCATGGCCATGGCGGCGATGGGCATGCTGCGCGTGAGGAACAGTACCACGCTAAAGACCGCGATGACGCCGACGGATCGTAGCGTTTGGCTCATGCCGGCCAGGTAGAGTTTGTCGGCCTGCTGCAGGCGGCCCTCGTACACGTCGGCAATGCCGTCGATCACCTTATACAGGTAGACGCCCAGGCCGATTGTGGCCATCTGCGCATCGTAGCCGCGGGCGCTGCTGTATACCAGGCCGCATGCCAGCGCGAGCGCTCCGCAGATCCAGCGGTTGAGCTGGTAAGAGGCAAAGGACGTCTTTTCGTCGATGTCCGAGACCTGGAAATTGCGCACGCCGTAGTTGCACGCGATCATGATGAGCGTGCCGGTGACAAAGGCGATGGAGAATTTGCCAGCCTCCTCGGCGCCCACGAGCTGTGTGGACACGATGGTGAGCAACGGAAACGCCATGCCCCATACGGCGGTGCCCAGGGTATTCCAAAGGTAGTCGCGACGGGTGGCGTGATCTTCGTACTCGGCTTCTTGCGTGGAGAAGCCGCCGCCGTAGACGGCTCCGAGCAGGCGGTTCCACCAGGCATTGACCATGCGGTGGATGGGGCCGGGCTGGCGATCGCGCTCGCGGCGACGGCGTGTGGCCTGGCTGCTGTCGGGACCGCCGGCGTTACGCTGGCTTAGCTCTTGGATTCGTGCGAGCTCCTCGGCGGTGTGCGATGCGGGGAACAGGCCGTTCTCGATGCGTCCGCCCTGCCCGTGCGCCCCGTCCGATACGGTGGGGTCGGCGACGCCATTGCGGCGGGCGATGGCGCGGCGAATGCTATCGATGGGCGTGATGCTCAAAGCGGAGTCCTTTCTATTGCTACGCTCTAGTATAGACGCGACGGTGTTCGTTCGTGTTTTTGAACAGGTTGTTCGATAATTTCGGCGGCGCCATTCAGTAGACGGCACTCGGGGACGCTCCTTGGTTGTTGCCTGTTCAAGAGTGTCCCCAACGATTAGTCGTTTAAAAACGTCCCCAATGACTAGGCCGCTTGCCTGCGATTTTTGACCGTTGGGCGGGCTTGCCGCCCTTGCCGCAAAAACGTTTTTGCATATCGGGTACAACGGGCTTTACGTGAGTAAAGTGCGCGTCGTGTCCTCGTGTCGCGTTTTTAAAGGAGGCCCCATGCCTGGTGTTACCCCTGCAGATGTTTTGTCCAACTTTGGTATTACGCTGGTCGAAGATCCCGCCGAGAATCAGCCCCGTCTGCTGGTCGATCTACCCGCCGCGGAGCTCGTCGAGCACGCTATCCGCCGCGAAGAAGGCCGCATGGCATCCAACGGCGCGCTGGTGATCGAGACGGGGGAGCGCACTGGTCGTTCCCCCAATGACCGCTTTATCGTTGACACGCCCGACGTGCACGACAAGATCGCCTGGGGCGCCGTCAACCGACCGCTTTCGATCGAGAGCTACGAGACCATCAAGGCCGGCATCGTCGACTACCTCAACGAGCGCGACGTGTTCGTCACCCGCGGCATGGCCGGCGCCGACCGCAACCACACGCGCCGACTGCTCGTCGCCTGCGAGCGCGCCAGCCAGGCACTCTTCATTAAGCAGATGCTCGCCCGCCCGCTTGCCCGCGAAATCGCGCGCACCGGCGAGCCGGACTTCTGTGTGCTCGCCGCGCCGGGCTACCAGTGCGATCCCGCCATCAAGGGCCTCAACTCCAGCGCCGCCGTGGTCATCAACTTCCAGGAGCGCGTGATTTTGGTCGCGGGTACCGGCTACTCCGGCGAGATCAAAAAGTCCATCTTCAGCGTCATGAATTACCTGCTGCCCGTCGAGGACGACGTGCTGCCCATGCATTGCTCGGCCAGTATGGATCCCGTCACGCACGAGACCGCGGTGTTCTTTGGCCTGTCGGGCACCGGCAAGACCACGCTTTCGGCCAACCCCACGCGGCTGCTGATCGGCGACGACGAGCACGGTTGGTCCGACATGGGCATCTTCAACATCGAGGGTGGCTGCTACGCCAAATGCGAGGGCCTGGACGCGTTCCACGAGCCTGAGATCTTCAACGCCGTCCGCTTTGGCGCGATCTGCGAAAACGTGGTGCTCGACGAGAGCCGCAAGCCCAACTACGATGACGTCTCGGTCACGCACAACACGCGCGTGGCCTACCCTGTGGAGCACATTCCCAACGCGTGGACCAAGGGCATGGGCACCACTCCGAGCGTCGTGCTGTTTTTGACCTGCGACGCCTTTGGCGTGCTGCCGCCCATCTCGCGCCTGACGGCCGACGCCGCCATGTATCACTTTGTGACGGGCTTTACGGCCAAGATCCCCGGCACCGAGGTCGGCGTCACCGAGCCCACGCCCACGTTCTCTTCGCTGTTTGGCGAGCCGTTTATGCCGCTCGACCCCATGGTCTATGCCAAGATGCTCGGTGAGCGCATCGCCGACGGCCGCACGCGTGTGTACCTGGTCAACACCGGCTGGATTGGCGGCGGCTACGGCGTGGGCCATCGCATCGAGCTTGCCTACACGCGCGCCCTGGTGGCCCGCGCCCTCGACGGTACCATCGAGGACAGCGAATTCGTGCATGACGATATCTTTAACGTTGACATTCCCACCACGTGCCACGGCGTGCCCGACGGCATCCTGGTGCCGCGCCAGTACTGGCAGAGCACCGCGCGCTACGACGAGGCGGCGCACAACTTGGCCGTGATGTTCGAGGAGAACTTCGAGAAGAAGTACTCGCACCTGCCCGAGTCCGTGAAGGCCGCCGGTCCGCACGCTCAGGTGCACGCCGACGCCCGTCATCGCGGCCGCGGCCTGCTGGGACTCCGACACTAGCGTCGCCGCGAGTCCATATCCGCCACAAAGGGGACAGGCACCTTTGTGGCGGTTTTGCTTGGGCGAATGACTCGGGTTACAATACGCCTGACATATCGCCCCCTTCTCCGGATGGGGGCAGCGTAAGCGCTCTTGTGGCGGCACCGTAGGACTTTGAAGGTGGCCGTCGTAAGGGCGCTTTTTGTTTAGGCACCCGGGCTCGGGCGCATGCTATGAAGGGAGAGCACATGAAGAGTTTCGTTGCCGAGGATTCGTTTTGGGAGCTATTTCCGCAGGCGGCTGTCGGTGTTGTGGTCGTAAAGGGCATGAAGCCCGCGGCTCAGATTCCTCAAGAGGACGTTGATGCGATTGCCGCGTTGCTCGACCGCGCCAATATCGATGCGGAGCGTCACCTGACGAGTGATACCATCAGCGAGAATGCGCCGGTTAAGGCATGGCGCGAGGCATATCGCCTATTCAAGACCAAGAAGGGCGCGCGTTGCTCAATTGAGAACCTGCTCAAGCGCGTGCTCAAAGGAAAGCCGGTGGGCCACATTACGCCCGCGGTGGACATCTACAACACGGTGTCGCTGTCCTACGCGCTGCCCGTAGGCGGCGAGGATTTGCACGCGATTGAGGGAGACCTTTGCCTGAAGGTGACCGACGGTGGCGATTCATTTCTGCCGCTTGGCGAGGAGACAGATGACCCGACGCTGCCCGGCGAGCTCGCCTACATCGATGATGCGGGCGCCGTATGCCGCTGCTGGAACTGGCGCGATGGCGTTCGAACGGCGTTGTCCGATGATTCGGCCGATGCTTTCCTGGCGATTGAGTGCGTGGAGCCCGAGCGGATGGGGGATTGCCAGGCCGCGATCGATCGCTTAGCCGAGCTGCTCGAGCGCTATCTGGGAGCGACGGTTGTCGTTAAAACGCTTGTGACCCGCGACAATCCTTGCGTGGGGCTGTAGCGAAGTCTGCGGATCAAACTCGATGCCCCAAACCACCACAAAGGTGCCTGTCCCCTTTGTGGTGGTTTTTATGTTGATGGGTTAACAAATGGGATATTTGGGTACGGGTGTTGCCTTGTGCGGCTAAGATGTTTACCCGTTAGCATCATGTAAGCGAAAGGCGGTCGTCACCATGCAGCAGAACGACGAGACACGTTTTGAGGACTTTGTCGGACTGATCAGCGGCCTCTACAAGGAGATTCAGCGTATCAAGACGTCCGAAGGCGCAAGGCTGGGCCTCAAGGGCTCCGACGTTATGTGCCTGTACTATCTTGAGCGCAGCAAGGACGGCCTGACTGGCGCCGACCTCGCCCGCATGGCCGGCGTTACCCGTGCCGCCGTTTCGCGCACACTGGCACATCTGGAGGAGGGCGGCTACGTCGAGGTTGACGACTCGGGTGATGCGGCCGTCAAGTATCGTGCTCCGGTGCGCCTGACTGCCCTGGGCGGCGAGAGCATGAGCGAGGCCGATCGCATCATTCGCGAGGTGCTCGATACCACCGGCAAGGCCATGGGCGTGGAGCAGCGCGAGCAGATGTATGCATCGCTGCGCACGATCCTCAACACCCTGCGCGAGATCTAGAGCCGCGCTGGCGCTAGCTTTCAGCCAAGAACTGCATCGTCCCGTTTGAGCGCGTACGCCGTGCCGGGACATTGCTGTCAAAATTCCCTGCGCGAGACCTGCGCAAGAAAGGATTCGTTATGTCCGTCCGCATTATTACCGATTCCGCAAGCGATATGTCGCCGGCGGAGCACCCCGCTCTGCGTGTTCTGCCGCTGTCCGTCACCTTTGGCACCGATGTGTATATGGATGGCGTCGACATCGATCACCAGCGCTTTTACGAGATGCTTGTGGAGCGCGATGAGCTGCCCAAGACCGGTCAGGTCAACCCGTACGCCTTTTCGCAGGCGATTGCCGAAGCGCGTGAGGCCGGCGATGAGGCCGTGATTATTACCGTGGGAGCCAAGCTCTCGGGCACCAACCAGAGTGCTCGTACGGCACTTGCCGAGGCGCCGGGCGGCGACATGTTCGTCGTGGACAGCAATAACGTGACCTTGGGCGAGCGCGTGCTGGTCGAGTATGCGCTGCGCCTGGTGGACGAGGGCCAGGGCGCGGCTCAGGTTGCGGCGGCTGTCGAGGCCGTGCGCGACCGCGTGGTCGTCATCGGCCTGCTCGAGACGTTGGAGTACCTGGTGCGCGGCGGTCGCCTGTCTGCTGCGGCCGGTGCCGTGGGTACGCTGCTCAACGTAAAGCCCGTGGTGGCTGCCGAGGACGGTCTGATCGTGCAGCTGGGCAAGGCGCGCGGTTCCAAGAACGGACGTAACCTGCTCAACCAGAAGGTCGAAAAGGCGGGCGGCATCGACTTTTCCATGCCGCTGGCGCTCGGCTATACGGGCCTTTCGGATGCGGTGCTCAAGAAGTATATCGAGGACAGCGCGGCACTGTGGGCTGGCCACACCGAGGGCGAACTGCCCGTTCACACCATCGGCGCCACCATCGGCACCCATGTAGGCCCCGGCGCCGTAGCCGTAGCCTTCTTCCAGCCCGTTAACTAGCCCACCTGCCAAAACCACCACAAAGGGGACAGGCACCTTTGTGGTGGTTTATGCTATTCCGGGTGGAAGGGAGCGAGCAATGGCGTCTGAGGGCTTTTTTGAGCGGGTGTACGAGGTGGTCGAGCAGATTCCCGAGGGGATGGTCGCCACGTATGGTCAGGTGGCGCTGCTTGCTGGACGTCCACGAAGTGCGCGGTACGTGGGGTATGCCCTGCATGGCAATCCGCGCCCCGGCGAGATTCCCTGTCACCGCGTGGTGTTTGCCGATGGCCGCATATGCGATGGTTTTGCTTTTGGCGGTCCCGATGCTCAACGTGAGCTTTTGCTAGGGGAGGGTGTGGCGTTTAAGGACGACATGCACGTCGACTTGGCCGCCTGTCGCTGGCCTGCAGGGCTCTAGCGGCTCTGCCGTGGTTAAAACCACCACAAAGGTGCCTGTCCCCTTTGTGGTGGTTCTAGTTTACCTGAGCTAACTTATGGAGAAGCTATGGGGGAACATATTGACGCTACAAAGTAAACCACGGTGAACTATATTGTATTCAGCAACGGAGCAGGCAATAGGCGATGAAAAAGCCTGCCCTGTTGAGTTTGATTCGCATTCCTCCCCTCTGTGCGATTCAACGGTGTACTTCGGGAACAGGCCCGCTGGCAACTAACTGCCAGCGGGCCTGTTCCTGTTTTTCGGGGGAGTGCAATGGGCAGAGCCGAACCGGTCGGGCACCAAAAAAGGCGGACGCACTAGCGCCCGCCCTATAGCAATCGAAAGTTCTAGCCAGCAGATCGATCTAGTACACCATGCCCATGGCGTCCTGGACCTCGGCCAAGGTCTGCTCGGCGATCTCGTTGGCGCGACGGTTGCCCTCGTGCAGGACGTCCTTCACATAGTCCAGGTCGTTTTCGTAGCGCTGACGACGCTCGCGGATCGGCGCGAAGTACTCGTTGACGGCCTCGGTCACGTACTTCTTGAGCTGGCCGGAGCCGCCCATGCCAATCTCTTCGGCAATCTCGACCTCGGAACGGCCAGTGCAGATGGCGGCCGTCGAAAGCAGACCGGACACGCCGGGGCGGTTCTCGGGATCGAATGTGATCATGCGCTCGGAGTCGGTCTGACTCTTCTTGATGCGCTTGGCCGTCTCCTCGGCGGTCATCGAGATGTTGATGGCGTTGCCGTAGCTCTTGCTCATCTTGCGACCGTCCAGGCCCGGCAGTAGCGGGGTCTCGGACAGCAGCGCTTCGACCTCGGGGAACACTTTGCCGTAGCGGTTGTTAAAGCGGCGGGCGATGGTGCGGGTGAGCTCGATGTGCGGCAGCTGGTCGCGACCGACGGGCACCACATTGCCCTTGCAGAACAGGATGTCGCAGGCCTGGTGCACCGGGTAGGTGAGCAGAAGGCCGGTGAGCTCGTGGCCCGAGGCCTCCATCTCGGCCTTGACCGTGGGGTTGCGCGCCAGCTCGGCCTCGGAGACCAGCGACAGGAACGGCAGCATGAGCTGGTTGGCGGCGGGCACGGCGGAGTGCGCGTAGATCATGGTCTTGTCGGGGTCGATGCCGCAGGCAAGGTAGTCCATGACCATGTTGTACACGTTGTCCTGGATGTGCTCGGTCGTGTCGCGGTCAGTGATGACCTGGTAGTCGGCGATGAGCACGTTGGTCTTGGCGCCCATGTTCTGCAGCTCAACACGGCCCTTAAGGGTGCCGAAGTAGTGACCCAGATGCAGACGGCCGGTGGGGCGGTCGCCGGTGAGCATGGTGAACTTGTCGGGCGTCTTGGCCAGGCCCTCGCGAATGGCGTTGCTCTTTTGCAGCGCGACTTCGTAGCTGTTCTCGTTTGGCATAATTGCTCCTAACGTATGTTCATGGGTCAAGATGATAACGCGTTTATTGGAGGGGCAGGTCGTAAGTAGGCGAGGGGCGGGAGATCGGCGGCATGTGCGATGGGCGCGACATGGCTGTGCGTTTGGCCGGCGGCGCCTGGACGCTTCCTCGGCAGCTTACCCTAGAGCTTGTGGTGGCGCTCTTCCTTACGTTCCTCGGCTGCCTGCTCCTCCTGCTTAAAGGCGGGATCGTCGGGGGTGACGAGCTCGTCCGCGTGCGTGCGCTTGTTGTAATGGTGGCGTAGCACGGGTTCAAACAGGTGCAGGTGCTTGGCGAAGGCCGCCGAGCCAATGGCGAGCACGGTAAAGATGAGCACGCGCATGGGCACTTCGACCTGGTTAATCGCGGCGGCGCCGGCCGAAAGCATAATGCACCAGGCGTAGATGAGGAGCACGGCCTGCTTTTGGTTGTAGCCCTCTTGAATGAGACGGTGGTGGATGTGGCCCTTATCGGCCTGCCCGATGCTAATGTGGGCGCGCTTGCGGCGCACGATGGCGCTAAACGTGTCGATGATGGGCACGCCGGCAACGATGAGCGGGATGATAAGCGAGGTGAGCGCGGCGGTGCGGCTCACGTTGAGCAGCGAGATGGAGCCCAGCGCAAAGCCCAGAAGCAGCGACCCCGAGTCGCCCAAGAAGATGCTTGCGGGGTTGAAGTTGTAGCGCAAAAAGGCCAGACAGGCGCCAAAGAGCGCAATGGAGAGCGCGGCGGCGTCGATGCGGCCCGAGAGAACGGCCATCGAAAACATGGTGAACGACGCGATGCCGCAGATGCCCGTGGCCAAGCCGTCGAGGCCGTCGATGAGGTTAATGATGTTGGTGAATGCCACCAGATAGATCACGGTGATGGGGTAGGCGAGCCATCCGAGCATGATCTCGCCGGGGGCAAACGGGTTGACGATGACGCCGATCCGTAGGCCGCCGATACAGGCGATAAGCGCGGCGAGGACCTGTCCGGCCAGCTTTTGCTTGGGCTTGAGCTGGAAGACGTCGTCGATAGCGCCGGTCGCAAAGATGACGGTAAAAGAAAGCGCAAGTATGGGGTAGCTGATGTGCAGACGGGGGTGGGGCACCAAAACGGGCGGCCAACCCAGGTACCAGGTGCCTAGGATTTGCACAATACAGGCAACGACCAGGCCCAAAAACACCGCCGTTCCGCCCAAACGCGGGATGGGCTTGGTGTTGATGCGGCGCTTAGAAGGATAGTCGACGGCGTCGAGCTTAATTGCCAAGCGCTTGACCAGGGGCACCGTGAGGAAGGTCGTGATGAAGGCCGCTGCTGCCACGCATAGATACGGTATGTAGCTCGGGGATGAAGCCATGAATCTAAAAACCGCCAAGCGTCGAAGGAAAAGGTCAAAGGTTGCTAAGCGCAAAGGGCATAGCCGAACCATGATACTCGACCAAGGGGGGTGCATGGAATTGCACGCAGCGATAATCACGCGCTTACCAGATATTAGGGTATTGTCGATAGCTTGTCGGGATACCGGCGGGGATCCATATGGGCTGTAATGGTGGTTTTCGGCAAATGAAAACCACCCCCCACGTTACGAAAATGAACCCACCTAAAACAGGTGGGTGCCCTCATCGACTGTTCCAGCGTCCTTAACAACGAAGGATACCTGTACTAGGTACGACTGTGTGGGCTCCCTAAATAAACGCGACGGTTCACCCAGTTGCTCCGCGGGGGGCGGAATACCTACATCATAAAGCGGCACTTTGTCGATTCCAGTCTTGACATTATAAAAATCGTGTCGGACGATTACGGCGCCTTGGGCTCGAGCCGTCTGTGCGGTTGGTCCCTTTACGTTTGAGCTGCTGAATCATTGTTTTGGAGCATGTTTTTATGCCGACGTCGTTGACCGAACTTTTTTCGCCCGCCTGCCATTTGTGTCCGCGCCGTTGCGGTGCGGCGCGCGACGAGGGCGCGCGTGGCGTGTGCGGCGCCGACAACACGCTTAAGGTCGCCCGCGCGGCGCTCCATATGTGGGAGGAGCCGCCCATTTCGGGCGAGGCCGGCTCGGGTACGATTTTCTTTAGCGGCTGTTCGCTCAAATGTATCTACTGCCAAAACCACGAGATCTCGACGGGCAATTTCGGTCTTGAGATTTCGCCCGAGCGTTTGGTCGAGATTATGCTGGAGCTGCAGGACCAGAGCGCCAATAACATCAACCTGGTGACGGCGACGCACTATGCGCACCTGTTGCCTGCCGCGATTGCCGCGGCACGGACGCGCGGGTTGGTCATCCCAATTGTCTACAACACGAGTGGTTACGAGCGCGCGAGTGCCGTGGCGGCGCTGGGCGACCTGGTCGACGTGTGGCTTACGGACTTTAAATATGCCGATGCCGGGCTTGCGCAGTCGCTCTCCCACATTAAGGACTACCCGCGTGTGGCCGTGTCGGGCTTAGCGCAGATGGCACGCGAGATCGAGCGCCGCGGGGGAGAGCTAGTGGACGAGAATGGGCTCATGAAGCGCGGCATGATCGTGCGCCACCTGGTGCTGCCGGGGCATGCGGATGACTCGTGCCGCGTGCTAGACCTTGTGTGGCAGACGGTGGGCGACGTGCCGATCTCGGTCATGAACCAGTACACGCCCAATGCGCTCATGCGCGAACAAGGCGGCGACCTGGCGCGCGCCGTGACGCGCGAGGAGTATGAGCAGGTGCTCGACCATGCCGACGACCTGGGCTTTACGACGATGTTCTGGCAAGAGGGCGGCGCGGTAGACGAGAGCTTCACCCCAGCCTTCGATACCACCGGCGTCCTTACCAGCACAAAGTAACGCATTCGCCGATGATTTTTCTGGGACGGGGATTAAAAAATCATTCGGTACACAATGTTTTTTAATCCCCGTCCCAGAAAAATCATCGAGAGGATCGCCTGCTCGAAAAGTTGTCAAAATAGCCGCGCCCCAAAAAGACTGATTATTGGGCGTTGACAGTTGGCGAGCCGTAGGTAAAATATCGACTTGTCCTGGGGACGTAGCTCAGTTGGGAGAGCGCTGCCGTCGCATGGCAGAGGCCGAGGGTTCGACTCCCTTCGTCTCCACCCTTGGATTTGATAAGCCGCTGACATTGTGTCGGCGGCTTTTTTTAAAAGAAAGGGCTGTACCATGGCCGAGCTTGAGTCCCAACCACTGTCTGCCGAGGAACGCGCCGAGTTGGAAGAGCTCCGCGCCGAGAAAGCTCGTCGCGAGGCCCAGGAAGAGGCACGCCGCGAGCGTGAGGAGTTGGCCGCCCTGCGTGCCGAGCGCGAGAAGGCCGAGGAGGCCGCTGCGAAGGTTGCATCCGAGCCCAAGCCCGCGCCCGCACCCAAGCCCGCTGCTGCGAAGCCTGCACCTGCCGCGCCCAAACCTCAGCCTAAAAAGGCCGCTCGTCCCAAGTCCGTCGATCCCAAGCCGAGCCGTGACGAGATGAGCTTTGCCCAGCGCATGGTTACCTCCAAGGAGCCTGCGGGTGAGAACGAGATCCCCGGTATGGCGCCGGCTCAAAAAATCATCATTGTCCTTGCCCTCATCGCGTTTGTCATCTTTATGGGCTACACGATCCTGACCAGTATGGGCCTGCTTTAGCCTGTTCGCGCTGGGCTCCATGCCCGCACGCCCGCCTCGCCAACCCTCAACCTCTGCACAACGCATCCGAAAGGTCGCCCCATGGCTTTGACCGACATCTCGCATCCCACCGACATTGCAATGCTCACTGATCTGTACGAACTCACTATGGCCCAGGGCCTGTGGGAGAGCGGCAAGGCCAATGAGCAGGGTTGCTTTACGGCGTTTTACCGCGACCATCCCTTCGGCAGCGCGTATGCCGTCATGTGCGGCACCGCCGAGCTGCCCGAGCTTGTCGAGAACCTGCGCTTTACGCCCGAGGACATCGACTATCTAGCTTCGCTCCAGGCTCCGGCCGGCGGCTCGATGTTTAAGCCCGCATTCCTCGACTACCTGCGCAACTTCCGCGCGCATGTGAACATTGACGCCGTGCCCGAGGGCGAGCTCGTCTTTCCGCGCGAGCCCATGGTGCGCGTCACCGGCCCCGCGCTGGAGTGCCAGCTGCTCGAAACGGCGTTGCTCAACATTGTCGGCTTCCAGACGCTTGTCGCTACCAAGACGGCGCGCGTGGTGCTGGCGGCGGACGGCCGTCCCGTTGCCGAGTTTGGCCTGCGCCGCGCCCAGGGTCCCGATGGCGGGCTGGCCGTCGCGCGCGCGAGCTACGTTGCCGGCTGCTCCTCTACATCCAATGTGCTCGCCGGCCGCCGCTACGGTATTCCCGTCTTTGGCACTCATGCGCACAGCTGGGTGATGAGCTTCGATTCCGAGCTCGAGGCATTCCGGGCTTTTGCTAAGTCGAGTCCCAAGAACTGCACGCTGCTCATCGACACCTACGACGTACGTGAGGGCTGCGAGCATGCCATTACGGTTGCCAAGGAGATGGAGGCGGTGGGCGAGCGTCTGTCGGCTATTCGCATCGACTCCGGCGACCTCGCCAAGCTCTCCAAGTATGTGCGCGGCCGTTTTGATGCCGAGGGCCTGCCCTATGTGGGGATCTCGGTTTCTAACGATCTGGATGAGTACACGATTCAGTCGCTGCTCGACCAGGGCGCGCCCATCGATAGCTTTGGCGTGGGTACCAAGCTTGCGACCTGCTATGACCAGCCGGCGCTGGGCGGCGTGTACAAGCTTTCCGCCCGCCGTGCGAGCGAGGCAGATCCATGGACGCCGGTGGTCAAGCTCTCTGAGCAGCCATACAAGCGCACGATCCCGGGTGTGCAACGCGTGCGCCGTTATTACGACGGCTTTGGCGGCCCGGTCTGCGACATGATCTACGACGAGGACCATCTGGCGGGGGAGGGCGCCGCGCGCGGCAATACCCTCGTGGCCGTGAATGATGCCGCCCTGGTGACCGACGTGTCCGAACTTGAGTATCGCGAGCTGCTGGTGCCGATCGTGCGCGATGGCAGCGCGGTGGCTCCGCGTGAGAGCATCCAGGACGCGCGCGAGCGCTGTGCTTGGGCACTCGATCATCTGGACGCAGCTTTCAAGCGCTTCCTGTACCCGCAGACCTATGTGGTGGGCATGGAACAGGGCCTGGCTCAGGTGCGCGACGAGCTCGTGCGCAAGAACATGGCCGCGGCTTCGGCCTTCCCCTGGGCAAAATAATCCGAAGGGGACGGAGGAACACGGATTATTTTCTCGCTCGGCCCGTTCGCCCGTTCGCTGAACATTCGATTGGTTTGACGTATGACGACTTCTTATAAAACGATGGTGGTAAAGATCGGTTCGTCTACGGTGGTGGGCGCCGACGGCAAGGTCAACCGCGCCTTTATCGGCGGGCTTGCCGATCAGGCCGCAGCGCTGCGCGAGCTTGGCTGGCGCCTGGTCGTGGTGAGCTCGGGCGCTATCGCCTGTGGCTATCCCGTGCTGGGCTTCGACCACAAGCCGGTCGGCGACCTGCCGAGCCTGCAGGCCTGCGCCTCGGCCGGTCAGTGCATCATCTCGTCGGCCTACGACGAGGAGTTTCATGCGCGCGACCTGCTCACCTCGCTCGTGCTGCTCACGCGCCACGACACGGCTCGCCGTACGTCCTACCTTCACGCGCGCGACGCCCTGCTGCGTCTGGTGGAGCTAGGCGTGGTGCCGGTTGTCAACGAGAACGATACCGTTACCGTCGATGAGATTAAGTTTGGCGACAACGACACACTGGCGGCGCTTGTAAGCTGCCTGGTTTCTGCCGATCTGTGCGTGACGCTCTCGGACATCGATGGCCTCTATACCGCCAATCCACATGAGGACCCCACGGCCGAGTTTGTCCCGGTCGTGCATAAGATCGATGCCAAGATCATCGCCTCGGCGGGCGATTCTTCCACATCGGTTGGCACGGGCGGCATGATTACCAAGATTCGCGCGAGCCGCATTCTCATGACGGCGGGCATTCAGAGCGTGATTTGCTCGGGCGAGGAGCCCGATGCACTTGTGCGCCTGGCCCGCGGCGAGAGCGTGGGCACGCTGTTCGATCCGCCGGCGGAGCGCCTGGATATTGCGCCCCGCAAGCTGTGGATCGCGCTGGGTGACAAGGCGCATGGCTCGGTGACGGTCGATGATGGTGCCGCGAAGGCGCTGGTCAGCCGTGGTTCTTCCTTGCTTGCGGTTGGTATTCGCGAGGTCGATGGCGCGTTTGCTGAGGGCGATGTGCTCGACGTATGCGACCCGAGCGGCATGGTTGTCGCCCGCGGTATCGCCGAGGCCGATTCGGACGTGCTGGAGCTTGCTGCCGGCCGCCGCCAAGACCAGATTGCCGGCAACCGCCTGCTGGCAGACCTGGCCGAGAAGCCTGCAATCCACCGAGATAATTTGATCGTCTTTGCCTAACGGGTCGACGCTGAGCGCCGCCCAGAGCGACAATTTGTCATTCAAAAGGCGAGGCATGACCACCAGGTCTATGCCTAACCAATTGACACTGCAAACGCCCCTAAGCGGCAATCTGACGTTCAATCGTCGGGCATGACCAAAAGGTCAATGCCCTCCTATTTCACG
>CAKXKM010000039.1 GCA_934876235.1 Collinsella sp. AF02-46-1
GCCACTAATAACCTTTTTCACTCCGGCTGCAAGCAGAGTCGTTCAAAAGGTTATTAGTGGCCGGGCCCGCTCCCTTATGCACCACCATTGGGAACTTTGGCTGATAGATTTAGCGCGATGGGGGTTTGGCTGAAGGGACCTATGGTACCCGTTCGGACACTTTGGCCCTTGATGAGCGTTTGGCTGATTGCTGCTTTGGGTATTGTTTGGGTTACTTTGGGTTTGTTTGATTTTTAATTGTTGGAGGGCTTGTATGTCTTATTTGGATCTGGCTCGGTCTCGGTATTCTTGTCGCGAGTTTGAGAATCGTTCTGTTGAGCAAGCTGTGGTGGATGCCATTGTTGAGGCTGGGCGCATTGCTCCTTCTGCTTGTAATAATCATCCAACCCGTATGATGGTGCTGGATACGTCTGAGCTTCTGGAGAAGGCTGCTGCTTGTCAGCCTCGGTTTGCTCGTGATGGGTCTATCTTTGGAGCTCCGCTTGTCTTCCTTATTTGCAGCGTTACCGATGATGCTTGGGTACGCCCGTATGACCAGATGAATTCCAGTGAAATCGATACGTCCATCGTGTGTGATCAGATGATGATGGAGGCCACCGAGCAGGGCCTGGGAACGTGCTGGGTATGCCATTTTAAGCCTGAGGTGGCAGAGGAGCAGTTCAATCTGCCCAAGGGCGTCTATCCCTATCACATGCTCGTCTGTGGCTATCCCGCCGACCACATCGCCGATCCCGAGCATCGCGAGGCCCGCACCATTCCCCTCTCCAACTTCCTCCTCAAGTAGTTTTTAGACATACCTTAAAATCTACCTTTTACCACGCGCCCTTCGCCGAGTTCTGCCCTATCGCATGCAGAGCTCGGCGTTTTGTTTCCCAACCCGTATACAGCCACAAAAAAGGAGCCCGCAGGTGCGAGCTCCTCTTACGGACACTAGATTGTAGTTCTGGTGCTAGTCCAGGTCGTCGGCGGCAAAGTTGTCGATCGGGGCGAAGGGATCGGCCACGGGGACAACCGGATCGGCGACGGGCAGCGGCTCGGCGGCGGGAACGGTCACCGCGGGAGAAGCGGCAGAACCGACCGGCGTGGAGGCCATGAGGTCGGCCGGGAAGGAGTTCTGGGCGTCGTCCATAAAGTGCTGGATGAGCTTGAGATACTCGGCCTTGAACTCCTCGCGGGAAGCCTTCAGACGGTCGATTTCCTCGAGCTCGGCCTGCTTCTCGGTCAGAGCCTGGCGGATAACCTCGCGGGCCTTGGCGTCAGCCTCGTTGCGGATGCGATCAGCGTTCTCGTTGGCGTCGTTGACAATTGCCTCGGCGGTCTGCTGGGCAGCGATCAGGGCAGCGGAGATCTGACGCTCCTGAGCGGAGAAGTCAGGGGCGGGAGCAGCCACAGGAGCAGCGGGAACGGCCTGAGCGGCGGTATCCTGGGCCTGGGCAAGCTGAGCCTGCGCGTCGGCAAGCTGCTGCTCGGTGGCGGTCAGGCGACCCTTAAGATCAACGATCTTGGCAAGCATAGCGTCAACCTCGGAGGACAGCGTCTCCAAGAAGACGTCGACCTCGGCAGGATCGTAGCCACGCTTGGCCTCAGAGAAAGTCTGAGCCTGGATGTCTGCAGGGGTAATAGCCATAACAAGTCTCCTTTTTCATCGCCTCGGCGCTACACGCCCGACGTAAGTTACTAAGTCAGTTCTATACGAGTATACCTATAAGAAGCTGCAGAATCAGCCTCTGCACCAACTGCAACGCAATAATCGCAACGACCGGCGAAAAATCAACGCCGCCCATCGGCGGGATAAACCGACGAAAGAGGTTGAGCCACGGGCCGCAGACGCTATCGAGCACTGCAGCGATATCCTGCAGCAGGCCGCCCTGCTTCATGGGAATCCACGTCATAAAGCAATAGACCACGATGAGCGTGGAGTAGAAGTTGAACAGCGTGTTGACCAGCTGGACAATGGTGTAGATGTTGATGAGAATCTCCTCGTCTTGGGTTTACTTAAGGTAGCCGTCGGCACGAAGCTTCTTGAGGTCCGAATCCTTAACCTCGCAGCCGGCGGGCAGCACCATGAATACGCGATCGCCCACTTCTTTGACCGTGGCGCCCAGGCCACAGGCAAAGCCATAGCTAAAGTCCAGGACGCGCTTGGCAACTTCGGTGCGTACGCCCACAAAAATCAGTGCGACAGGCTGCTTGGTGCGAACGCGGCGCACCACGGTCTCCACGTCGTCATAGCTCTCGGGGCGCAGGACATAGGCCGGCAGCTGAGGCGTGGCGTTGATGATATTGCTCGCATAGGCCGAGGCATCGCTCGGTGCAGGCGCGGGTGCAGCGGCGGCACGGGCGCGGGTGTTCTCGGCGTAGCTCGACGGCGTGTCATAGGCACCAGGACGATAACCGCTCGCAACGCTGTCCTGCGAGCGCGAAGGCGGGTTATACGTCGTGGCATGGCGGGAGTCATCGCCGACCAGCTGACCGGAGCGCGTATACACGGCAACCGACTCAGCTTCACCGCGGCGCGTCTGACCAAGCAGGCCGTTGCTCGGCTCGTCTTGGGTGTAGAAGCCCTCGCCCGAAGCACCGCTGTAGCCGTTGCCCTGATAACCATCGTCATAGCCGTCATCGTAGCCGTAGTCGTCGTCCTGGCCATAACCCTGGTCGTAACCCTGCCGGCCGCCCAGGTGCATCTTATTTTTAATCTCGTCAAGGAAGCCCATGGTTGTGTCCTCTCGCGGTTTAGTGCAGGCGCCCCGATAATCAGTGCGCACTTCAGAGCCTTATTTTACTGCAAACTCCGGGCTAAATACTACCCTGCCCAGGCGAACGAGCGTAGAGCCCTCCTCAAGGGCAGGCTCAAAGTCCTCGCTCATGCCGCAGGAAAGCTCAGGCAGGTTCAAATCGGGATGCGCCGCCTCCAGCTCATCCCTCAGCTCACGAAGCCCCGCAAAGGTGCGGCGTGCCACATCCTTATTCCCCCGGGGCGCCATAGTCATAAGCCCCTGTACGCAAATTCCCTCAAGTTCCGCAAGCTCACCCGCGGCGGCGCGAATCTCATCGGGCGAAAAGCCTCCCTTCGACTCCTCACCACTCACATTGACCTCGATGAGCACACGCTGGGGGCCGGCGAGCTCGCCTGCCTCAATCTTGCGGACAGCACGGCTCGAGATCGCCTGTGCCAGATGCAGCGAACCCACCGAGTGAATCAGCTCGGCTGAGCCCAGCACCGCATTGATCTTATTGGTCTGCAGGTTGCCGATCATATCGAAGCGCACCTCGGGCAGCTCCGGATGCTCCGCCAGACCCGTGAGCTTGCGAACCAGCTCCTGCGGGCGGTTCTCGGCAAAATGGCGATACCCCGCTTGGATGGCGGCAACGGTCTCATCGACACCAACGGTCTTGGACACGGCAATGAGGCCCGCGGCGTCGTGGGGGCGGCCCGCGCGATCGAGCGCCGCATAAAAACGTTCCAGAATCTGCTCGCGGCGAGCGCGCATCAAGTCCAAATAGTTATCCATTGCTAATCGCCTCCGCTGACAGCCAAACAAGTAGTCCCATGCTAACGCAAGAGCGCGGTCCCGCATGTGCAAGGCCGCGCTCACTTAGGTATTTACAATCTTTCGACGAACGGGGTCACTTACTCCTCGTCGTCCTCGCCATCGTCCTCGTCCTCAAGATGATCGAGCAGGTAGCGAAGACCCTCGCTGACCTCGTTGGCGGGCACCTTGGCAACGTAACGCGCGTCGACGGCGGGCCTCATGATAACACCCTCGCCCGAAGGCACGCGCATGCTCTCGAGCTCATCCTCGTCCACGCGGGCGATATCGCCGGCGTTCATACGCTGACCAGTCAACAGGAAGGTCAGACGGCAAGCGGCATCGATGGAAATGGAAGCGATGCGATCGAGGTAGCGCGAAACCATGATGGCGCGGCGCAGGTCGTCATAGTTGCTGTCGTCGTCCATAAAGTCGCCCGTATCCATACGGTTAAAGGTGCGGAAGAACTTCTCGTAGGCGGCGTGCACTGGCTCGTCCTCGACGGCCAGGTTGCAGATGATGGACATGTCATTGGTGACGAGCGCAGAAAGCGAAGAGCCCAGCACCTGGTAGACGGCCTCAGCCTCGGCCTCAACCGTGCCGACAAGCTCCTTGGGCAGCGAGATGTCGGCCTTGATCATATGACGCGTGGCACGGCAGATCTGACGGACCTTATCGGTCATGCGCTGCAGGTTAAAGTCGACGTAGATGATCGTCTGAAGCAGGCGGAAGTCGGAGGCGACCGGTGACTGCGTGGCGATCAGGTTGTAGCAGACGGCCTCCAGGTTGGCGCAGCGCGCGTCAATCGAAAGCGTGCGCTTCTTGGTCTTGGTGGCGAGCTTGCGGTCGTCGGTCACATAGGCCTTCACGGCATCGTGGAGGGCCAGATCGACGGCCTCATAGATGCTCAGCATCTCGTGACGGGCCTCGACGAGCTGACGGGAAAACAGTTTGCGCATGGTTCACTCCAATCAGTTGGGTGCGGTCATGCCGCCCGCACAGTGAATACGCACCGGACTAGGTCCGATCGGCTTGGGACTAGTCGCACCGATCAGCCAAAGCGGCCGGTGATATAGTCTTCCGTCCGCGAGTCCACCGGGCTGGTGAAGATCGCGTCGGTTTGACCATACTCGATGAGCGTGGCGGGCTCGCCGGCAACTTCTTGCAAGAAGAATGCGGTGTAGTCGCTGATACGAGCTGCCTGCTGCATTGAATGCGTGACGATGATGATCGTCATCTCGGGCGCCAGCTCGGCCATCAGATCCTCGACCTTAGAGACGGACGTGGGGTCGATGGCGGAGCAGGGCTCGTCCATCAGAAGGACATCGGGCTGCACCGCAAGCACGCGCGCGATGCACAGACGCTGCTGCTGACCGCCCGAGAGCGCCAAACCATCCTTGTTGAGCTGATTGGATACCTCTTTCCAGAGGTTGGCGCGCTTGAGCGATTCTTCCACGATGTCATCGAGGTCGCTTTTGCTAGTCACGCCCTGCAGACGAGGGCCAAAGGCGACATTCTCGTAGATGGATTTAGGAAACGGGTTGGGCTGCTGAAAGATCATGCCCACGCGACGACGGAGGTCGACCGGGTCGACGCCCTCGGCATAGATATCATTGCCGTCGAGCGTCATGGTGCCCTCGACGCGCGTACCCTCGATCAGATCATTCATGCGGTTGATGCAGCGCAAAAACGTCGACTTGCCGCAGCCCGAAGGGCCAATGAAGGCGGTGATGGCGTTTTTGGCGATGTTGAGGTCAAGCCCCGTCAGCGCATGAAAGTCACCGTACCAAAAGTTGAAATCCTTGGCCGTGATGGCCGCTTGCTCCAGCGTGGGAGCGGACTGATAAACGGACATGGGACTCCTTAACTAGCGACGCTTGCGCGACAGGAAGCGCGCAAACAGGTTGAAGGCCAGAATGATCACCATCAGCAAGAGCGCGGTGCCGTAGGCTGCGTTCATGTTGATGCCATCGTTGGCAAGCAGGTACAGGTGAACCGTCATGGGGCGGCCGGAATCGAGCGGCGAAATAGGTAGATTGATGGCTTGGCCCATGGTGTAGAGCACCACCGCGGTCTCGCCAATGGCGCGGCCGATGGCGAGGACGATGCCCGTGGCAATACGGCCAAAGGCAGAAGGAAGCACAATCTTGGAGACAACCTGCCACTTGGTGGCGCCCAGGCCGTACGCGCCCCAACGGATATAGCGCGGGACGGCGCGAATGGCCTCTTCGGTGGTGCGCATGACGATGGGAAGCATCAAGAGCGCGAGCGCCAGAGCGGCCGAGACCATCGAAAGGCCCAGGCCCATGGCCTCGACAAACAAGGCGTAGCCAAACAGGCCCATAACGATGGAGGGCACCGAGGCCAAAGCGTCAGCAGCGTAGCGAATGAGCTCGACGACCTTGCCCTGCTTGGCGTACTCGGCCAGATAGACGGCTGCCAGCACAGCAATCGGCGTGCAGATAAGCATGGCGAGCGCCGTCACATAGACGGTCGAGACGATCGTGGGCCAAATTCCGCCCTCGGCGTTGACGCCCTGGGGCCAACCGAAGATAAAGTCGAGCGAGATATGCGGCAGGCCGTTAATGACCACATAGGCAATGATAGCGACAAGCACCAGCGTGGTGATGTATGCCGCGGCACGGAACACGCCAAGCATGATCTTGTTGGACAGGTCCTTGTTGATGCGGCCCTTCTTGCCATGGGAAAGGGCACGCTTGATGCGCTCGCGCGACGAGGTCGTATCGACCGTCGTGTCAACGGAATCGGACATAGCCTACCCCCTCTTCTTCTTGGAAATCAGACGGACGATGCCCACCAGCGTGGCGGAGATGATAAACAGGACCACGCCCATGCCGAACAGCGCCGAGCGGTGCAGACCCGAGGAATAGCTCATGTCGAGCGCGATCTGGCTCGTGAGCGTCGAGATGGGGCTCGCAATGCTGTCGGGAATAACCGGGGCGTTACCCACGACCATGAGCACGGCCATGGTCTCGCCGATGGCACGGCCCATACCCAGCACGATGGCATCCACGATACCCAGCTTGGCGGCAGGTAGCACGACCTTATAGATGGTCTGCCACTTAGTAGCACCCATGGCATACGATGCCTCGCGAATACCCATGGGAATGGAATTGAGGGCATCGATGGTGAGCGTGGTGATGGTAGGGACGATCATGATGGCAAGCACGAACCACGCCGTCACCGCACCAAAACCAAGACCACCGGTCAGTTGCGCGATAAACGGACGGATGATGATCATGCCAAAGAAGCCATAGATGATAGAAGGGATGCCGGCCAACAGGTCAACGGCAGGGCTGATGAGCTTGCGCACGCGCTTGCTGGCGATCTCGACCAGATACACGGCCGTGCCCACGCCTAGGGGCACACCCATGGCGAGCGCACCGACGGTCACCAGACCCGAGCCGGCAAGCAGCGACACGATGCCGTAGTGGCCCTCAGAGGGCGCCCACGTAAAGCTAAAGAAGTCCGCCAGACCGATGTCGGTAAAGACGGGCAGCGCCGAGTACGTGGTAAAGACAAAAATCAGGATGACGGTCACTACCGCCAAGAACGCGCAGGCAAAGAAAATCCACTGCAGCGCCTTCTCCTTGATATAGGTGCTGCGCGATACGAGCGCCAGCTCGCGCTTCTTGGGCGCCTGAGCATTCTGCTCAGTCTGGGAGTTTTCCTGTGCTTCCATGCTACTCACTCCCCTTCTCGTCGTTGGTGACGGGAATAAAGCCCGCCTCGCGAATCTGCTTGTCCATCTTTTCGGACGTCACGTAGTCGATGTAATCCTGCGCCTGCTGCGAAGGCGCACCCTTCACAAAGAAGTAAAGGTCGCGCGAGATGGGATAGCCGCCACTCGCGACCGTCTTCTCGGACGCCTCAACATGATTGACCGAGACGGCCTTGACCGAGGTCTTGGCGTTGAGGCCATCGACGAAGCCCAGCGAAATGTAGCCGATAGCCCCGCGCGAACGAGATACCACGTCGCGCACCTGGCCCGTGCCCGAAAGAACGGCGGAGCGGCGATCGAACGGGGTGCCGTCCATCACGATGGTGCGGAAGGCTTCACGCGTGCCAGACGCCTCATCTCGGTTGATAACCTGAATCCTCAGGTCCTCGCCACCGACTTCTTTCCAGTTGGTGATCTTGCCGGCATAGATATCGCGGAGCTGCTCGGTCGAGAGGTTATCGACGGGGTTGTCTTCGTTCACGATGACCGCGATACCGTCGTGGGCAATGACGATGGGAGTCAGGCCCAGATCCTGTTCGTCGGCATTGAGTCCACGGGAGGAGCTGGCGATATCGGCCGTGCCAGCGCTGACGGCTTCGATGCCAGCGGAAGAGCCCAAACCGGAAACGAGCACGTCGATGCCGGTCTCCTCCTTAAAGCCCTCTGCCGCAATTTCGGCGATAGGAAGGCAGGTCGTGGAGCCGGCCACGGTAATGGAAGAGGTAGAAGATCCCGAAGAACAGGCGCACAGCGTAAGCGTAAGCACAGCGGCGCTCAGGACCGATACGATCTTTCTCATAGCATCACGCCGATCGCAGCATGGCGCCCACAGGTGCCGTCCTCGTTACGGTAGGAATAAAAGCGGTCGTTCTGACGCACAGTCGAAAGCTGGGTATCCACGATATTATCCGCGTCCACACCGGCATCTACCAGCGCCTCATAAATGGCAGCGGAAAGATCGAGCATGCGAGAGGCACTCGCATCGATGCAAGAGAACTCGACGGCAAAGCGATCCATGAGTTCCTGGGATACCTCATATTCGTCAGCCAAGATATGGGGGCCGATATAGGCGGAAACGTCGCTCGCATCGCAGCCGGCAGCATCGCAAAGCGCCTGGCACGCCTTGGCAGAAATACGTGCAATCGTGCCCTTCCAACCGGAGTGCACCACGGCAAATCCGCCAGGGGCCACCAGCACCACGGGAACGCAGTCGGCAAAGCAGAGCAGCACGGGCACGTCATGGGCCGTACAGACGATGGCATCGCAGCCCTCGGCAATCTGCTCGCGAACAGCCTCAAGATCGTCGGCGCCGTTCGAAGTCACCGTAACGATATGGTCACCATGTACCTGATTGGGCACGAGCAGATTATGCTCGCACTCAGTGGCGCCCATAGCTTCGAGCGCTCGACGACGATTTTCTTGAACAGCAAAGGGGTCATCGCCTACATGCGAGCCCAGGTTGAGCGAGGAGTACGCATCTTCAGAAACGCCACCGGTGCGCTCGGTAAAGGCAAAGCGGACATCGGATGTCGCGCCCTCCACCAACGTAACTCCATCATGGTCGACACGCGAAACGTTGTCCGCACGTGCTGCCATACTAAAGCCTCCTAATAACACAAGTACCGCGGCGTCGCCGCGCAGTCCGCGTTTATACGGCTGTCATACTTCCTTAAAAGGATACCCGCAGCGGTAGGGACCAAACGTAAAGGGAACGTAAGGAGATTGGAGGCTTTCGTTTACAAACGAGAAACAAAACGGGGTGCATCCAAATGGACACACCCCGTGCAGGTCGTTGAGAAAAACGAACTAGAAGCTACCGCGCTTCAGGAAGTCGGGAAGCTCGAACTGGTCGTTGCCAAAGTTGGGCAGCTCGGTACCACCGACGTTGCGGGTCGGAGCGGCCTGAGCCGGGCTGGCAGCCGGAGCGGTGCGCTGCGGCTCAGCGGAGGCAGCGGCCTTGCTCTGAGACTGCTGAGCAGCAAAGAGCTCATCCTGACGGTTGACGTTGGAGTCGGAGAAGCCCGTAGCGATGACGGTGATACGCACCTGATCGCCCAGGGACTCGTCGACAACGGTACCGAAGATGATGTTGGCCTCGGGGTCGACGGCGTTGGCGACAACGTCGGCGGCGTCGCTGATCTCCTGGATGCCCAGGTCCTTGGAACCGGCGATGGAGAGCAGCACGCGCGTGGCACCATCGATGGAGCTCTCGAGCAGCGGGCTGGAGATGGCCTGCTGGGCAGCGTCGACGGCACGAGTATCCCCAGAAGAGGTACCGATACCCATCATGGCGGTACCGGCCTGCTTCATGATGGTCTTAACATCGGCGAAGTCCAGGTTGATGATACCGGGGACGGTGATGAGGTCGGTGATGCCCTGGGTGCCCTGGGAAAGGACGCCATCGGCAATCGCGAAGGCCTCGAGCATGGTGGTCTTCTTCTCGGCGATGTCGAGCAGCTTATCGTTAGGAATGACGATCATGGTGTCGACGCAATCGGAGAGGGTCTTGATGCCCTCCTCGGCGCTCTTCTTACGCTTGCGGCCCTCGAAGGTGAAGGGCTTGGTCACGACGGCGACGGTCAGTGCGCCGACCTCGTTCATCGCGATATCGGCAACGATGGGAGCAGCGCCGGTACCGGTGCCGCCGCCCTCGCCGCAGGTGATAAACACCATGTCGGCGCCAGCGAGCGCCTCGGCGATGTCGTCGCGGGACTCATCGGCAGCCTTGCGGCCAACCTCGGGATTGGCGCCGGCGCCCAGGCCGCGGGTAAGGTCGGTGCCGATGTGCACCTTGATATCGGCATCAGAGATCGCGAGTGCCTGAGCATCGGTGTTGATGGCAACAAACTCGACGCCGCGGATGCCCTCTTCGATCATTCGATTAACCGCGTTGGTACCGCCGCCGCCGACGCCGACCACCTTAATGACGGCAAGGTAGTTGTTGATCTCTGTCTCGTGCATGTCGGTCCTCCGAACAAAGGTTATAGCCATAGCATGGGTCGACCCCTGCGCACATTAACCTTCAGGTTGAAAGTAAATGCAAAGGTAAACCGTATTATGTTTGCACATTATGAACGTATCAGTCAAATAATTGACCGTGAAAACCAAACAAACCAGATAAACGGCGTGGTATGGCCCCTCAACAAAGCATCAACCAGCGCTACGAGGTCGGAGCATTTCTAAATGTGTAGTTGCCCGGAGAGCGCACATTGATATACGTTACGCCCTCTACCTGCGAAAGCAACTTGGTGACTACGCGTTCCTTCTTGGCGATATCGTCCGAATCGCCCAGCGACACCTCAATGCCGTTATTGAGGTTTGCCGAGATGGCTTCGACCGAAGGCGTGGAAATATCCTTGACTTGCCCCAAGAACTCGCTCGAAAAACCACGCACATAATCCAGGCCGGCCTTAACGGCTTTCGAGTTCACCGCCTGGCCGGAAACCGGAGCGACATCCGCCGAGACATCAGTCAACAACACCGCGCCATAATGCTTGGCGAGCGCCAGCGCGGCATCGATTCCGGTCAAGGTATTTGAGCCCTGCCCTGTCGTGATGACGTTGCCCTGGTCGTCCACTTCGACCGACGTCGACAGCGGGGCGATCCAGGTGTCATCGTCTCCGATAGCCCAGGCAAGGTCGTCGGAGCTGATATATGCAATGGCGATAACTTTACGCTCCGTCGGCGTGATGATAAGCGTATGGGGAAACTGGCGCTGGACATCTACGCCCGAGACCCACGGGTTTTGCTTGAGATCCTCGGTAATCTGGTCGGGATCGACGTTAAAAAGCGACGTTCCCTCGGGCAAGTCGATCAGCTGGATAGCATCGTGCTTCGTCACATGCTCGCTGCCTTGAATCTGAATATCAGTGGCAGTAAACAATCCAGAGTTGATCACCACGATGGCAACGACGACGAGCACGGCCAAGACGGCCAAAACGCCGCCCACGATTTTGCCTTTGCCTGTAACGACAGAAGCGGCGTCTGATGTTTTATTTGCCATCGCTCCAAGTGAAGATAACGGGTTGAAGCCTTTTTTACTCGAAGGCTTCTTGGCGGTAGCCGGCACCGATGTCAGCGAGCGCGGTTTCGATGCGCCCAGCGTGCGGCCTGGACGCGCCGCTTTAGTTCCCGTCGAGGGCTTGGGAGTTGCCATGGGACGGGCAGGCTTGGCGCCCATAACAGGCTTTGACGTCACCGAGGGACGCGAGGACTTTTTTGCGGCCGGACGATTACCGAGCTGCGAGCCGACGACCGGACGACTGGCCTGTCGAGCATGCCCGACAGACTTAGAGTGCGCGACGGTATTGCGTTGAGGTTTGGCAGGCGCGCCGGAACGCCCTCCGGCGCGGCGGAAGGTGGGTTTCGATGCTCTAGAAGCCGAGGAATTTAACTTCCGGTCTGAGCTCGATGCCATACGCCTCCCTCACCTTTCCGTGCACATGTCTGATAACCGCGGCAACGTCATCGGCCGAGGCAGTTCCGTTATTAACGATAAAATTAGCGTGAACGGGCGAAACTTCCGCGCCGCCAATTGAAAAACCCTTTAATCCACAATCCTCGATAAGCTTGCCCACACTCGCATCGGGCGGGTTGCGAAAGACCGACCCGCAGGATGCGCGACCCATGGGCTGCGTACGCTTGCGCCTTGTAAGGTACCGCTCCATGCGCTCGCGAATGTCGGCCTTGGGCGCCGGTTTAAGCTTGAGCACGCACTCGAGGATGATCTCATTGCGGGGAAGGCTACATTCGCGGTAGCCCCAAGAGATCTCGGACCCCGCATAATGCTTGATACCGGATGCCGGGTCAAACGTTACGACATCCTCAACCAGCGAGCCAATCCACTCGGTCCGCGTGCCGGCATTCATAGATATCGCACCGCCGACCGAACCAGGAATGCCAACGGCAAACTCAAGGCCCGAGAGGCTACGCGACAGGGCATCGTTGACCAGGCGCGCAAACATCACGCCCGCACCGACCGTCAGCGTACAACCGTCATCGGCAACAACCGTGCGCTGGAACTCACGTCCGAGCGAAATGACGGCACCGCGATAACCGCCATCGGCAACCAGCAGATTGGAGCCCTTGCCGATGATGACCCACGGCACCTGCTCGCGATCGAGCACCGCCACGGCGCGGCGGAGGGCATGATAGCTATGGCACGTCACAAAGAGGTCGGCCTTGCCGCCGATACGATAGCTCGTATGACGCGCAAGGCGCTCGTCCTCGATCACATCCGTGTCGATCATGCCCGAGAGCGCCATGACGGCGTTAAACAGACCCATTAGACTTAAGCGTCTTTCTTGGCAGTCAGATACTCAATGAACTCGGGACCGACGGTCGTAACGTCGCCGGCACCCATGGTGAGCAGCAGGTCGCCCTCGCCCACCATCTGCTCGAGCTCCTGATTGAGCTCAAGACGGCTGGAGCAGTACACGACCTCCTTGCCAGGATGCTTGGCGCGCACGGTATCGGCGAGCATCTTAGAGGTGACACCCGGAATGGGCATCTCGCCAGCCGAGAACACATCAATCAGCAGCAGTTTATCGGCATTGGCAAATGCATCGGCAAAGTCGTCGCACAGGGCCTGCAGGCGCGAATAGCGGTGCGGCTGGAACACGACGTCGACGTGCTTGTAACCCAGCGACGAAGCGGCAGCAAGCGTCGCCTTGATCTCGGTGGGGTGATGGCCGTAATCATCGACCACGGTGATGCCATCGATATCGCCCACGTGGGTAAAGCGACGGCGGACGCCCTCAAAGCTCGAGAGCGCCTTGGCGGCGGCGTCGATGTCAAGGCCCAGGACATGGGCGACGGTGAGCACCGCCGTGGCGTTGAGCATGTTGTGGCGACCGGGGTTGCTCTTGATCTCCACAGCGTGCTCAGTGCCGTCCTCAAAGCGAACGATAAAGTCACTCTGGATGCCCTTGACATCCGGGTGCATGCAGACGATGTCGTTGCTCTCGGCAAAGCCGTAGGAAAGCACGTGACGGCCCGTCGACTTGGCGAGCTCGACCAGATGCGGGTCCTCACCACAGACGATGACGGTGCCCTCCTCGCCCACCAGGCTCATGAATTTGGCGAAAGTTGCCTCGATCTCCTCGATACCCGAGTAGTGATCGAGGTGGTCGGCCTCGACGTTGGTCACAATGACTACGTTGGGGTTCAGGAACAGGAAGGAGCTGTCGGACTCGTCGGCCTCGGCGACAAAGTAGTCGCCCGAGCCGTTCTTGCCGTTCGTGTCATAGCCCTCGACGATGCCACCGATCAGAAAGCTCGGATCCAGACCCATGCGGTCGAGCATGGTGGCGCACATCGAAGACGTGGTGGTCTTGCCATGCGTGCCGGCAACAGCGACGGTGGTGTAGCCGTGGCCCAAAGCAGAGAGCATCTTGGCACGGGGCCACACGGGAATACCCAGCTCGCGAGCGCGCACGAGTTCAGGGTTGGACTCCGGAATAGCGGTGGACACAACAACCACGTCGGGCTTGACCTCGTCGATCGTGGCGGCCTCATGGCCCACATGCACCTTCACACCAGCGCGGGTAAGCTGGCGGATATAACGTGACGTCTTAAGGTCGGAGCCGGTAACGGCATAACCGCGCTCGTGCAGAACGAGGGCGATGCCGCTCATGCCGGCGCCGCCGATACCGATAAAGTGGGCGCTCTTAAACTCGGGCGCGGAGGTTGCAGTCTGGGAATCAGCCATGTGCTCGTGTACTCCTTGCGTAAACACTGCCTGTAACCCGTTAACTGTACCGCACCTACCGCATCAGCGCGAGGGCGACCGAAGATATCCCGTCTAACTAACGCAAACCCTCTACTGCATCCGCCAGAAGAGCGGCGGCTCTATCCTGAGCCAGACCACGCGCCGCCTGACGCATGGCGTCGCGCGCCGCCGCGTCATCGACCAGGTGCAGCAGCTCATCGGCAAAGGCAGAACCGTCGATATCGGCATCGGCGCAGAGCACGCCGGCCCCGGCGTCGACCAGATAACGAGCATTGGTGGTTTGGTGGTCGGCCGTCGCATGCGGATACGGCACGAGCACCGAGGGCACGGCGAGCGCAGCGATCTCGGCCACGCTCGATGCACCCGAACGCGAGAGCACCAAATCGGCAGCAGCCAGCATATCGCCCATGTTGTCGATGTAAGGCTGGACGCGGTAACGCTTCGCCTCCTCGGGCGTCAGCGCCAAAGCGCGCTCGGTCTCCTCAAAGCCGTCGGCACCCGTCGAATGCAACACATAGAGGTTCTTGCGCGAAAGCAGCTCGTTTTTGAGCGAAGTCACGCGCTCGTTGAGGTGCTGGGCGCCAAGTGAACCGCCAAAGACGAGCAGCAGCGTAGCGTCCTCGGGAACGCCAAGTGCCTTGCGGCCACGAGCGCGATCGCCCTCGATCACCGAGCGACGTACGGGGTTGCCGGTCATGAGCACGTGGTCAGGGTCACCTTCGCGCTCAAAGACCGAACGCGCTGCCGGCACCGAGATGCACACGCGGGCGGCGTGGGAGTTCATCATCTTGTTGGCCAGGCCCGGAACAGAGTTCTGCTCATGCAGCAGATACGGAACGCCTGCGCCCTTGCACCACCCCAGCAGCGGAACCTCGACATAGGCACCAAAACCGATGGCGGCATCGGGCTTGCCGACCTTTGAGAAATGACTGGCGAGCGCACGCTTGGCCTTGTTGACACGCCACAGGGAGGTCAGCGCCGTCCAAGGACGGGAGCGGTCGAAGCCCGTGACCGTAATGGGCACAAAATCAAACCCAGCCTCGGGGACCAGACGACCCTCGAGCTTGCGCGACTGGCCCACGAACACAACGTGGTGGCCACGATCACGCAGCTCTTCGGCCAAGGCGAGCGCGGGGTTGATGTGTCCCGCCGTGCCGCCGGCTGCAATAGCAACGGTCATCTTATCGGTCATGGTAGTCCCTTCGTACACGCGGTCCCTGGTCGTCGGTGCGCAAACGCGCCGACGGGTCCGAGTTCAAATCGATTCGATTATATCCGCCGCCCGCATTGCGAGGAGTTGGGCGCTGCGGACGACCTTGCGGCGCCGTTCGCTGACGCGGACGGGCTGCCGGCTCGGTCGCAGAGCCATCCAGAACGGTAAAGCCGCTACGCGAAGGTCGTTCACCGCGCACATGGGCTACGCCGGCGGTACTCTCATCCATAACGGCAAAGCTCTCGCGGCGACGGTCGTACTCATCGCGACGGGCGCTCTCGTACGAAACGCGCAGGATCAGACCGGCAAGCATAAGCGACACAATAATCGACGAACCGCCGTAGCTAATAAACGGCAACGGTTTGCCCGTCATGGGAAACACGTTGAGGATGCCCAGCGCGTTAATCAAAAACTGCACCGCGAGAATGACCGCGGAGCCAGACGCCATAAGCGCGCCCCGACGATCGGTCGCCTGCTCGGCAATGCGAAACGCCGAGTAGATCAGCATCGCAAACACCAAGAAGAACAGCACGGTTCCGACAAAGCCGACTTCCTCGCCAATGATGGCCAGGATGTAGTCATTGTGCGCCTCGGGCAGATACGAGTACTTCATGGTTGAGTTGCCGATGCCACGGCCGAACAGACCGCCCGAGGCAAAGGCCATGATGGCAAGCGTGGCCTGATAGCCGTCACCATACTCGTCAGCCCAAGGGTTCAAGGCAACCTGAATACGCACCATACGGTACGGCTCTGCGACAAGTGCAATCACGATCACGAGAATGCCGAAGATTAGCACGCCGATGATAAATCTCGGGTCGAGACCCGCAAACAACGCCATGCACATGAGGGTCAACAGGATGATCAGGACAGTACCGAAATCGGGCTGGATAAAGATCAGAAAGAGCGAAATACCCAGGTAGATGCCCATCTTGCGAAGGAATTTGTTGATGTTGCCACCGGGCGAAAAGAAGCGATCAAGCATGATGGCCGAATACGCAATGGCAAATGGCTTTAAAAACTCGGAAGGCTGGAACTGAATACCGGCGATGTTGAGCCAGCGCGTTGCGCCACGGCTGCCGCTGCCCACCAAGAACACCAGAAACAGTAGCCCTATCATGCCGATAAGGAAGATCCTAAGCACATCCTCCCCAAACCAGCTGTCCGGCAAAACGCGCACAATGGCAATCAGCGCCAGAACACCAACCACGGCAAACGCGGCCTGTCGACCCAGGAAAAACGTCGCCGAGCCATTCTCGTGCAGCGCCTCGACCGAAGACGCCGAGTACACCATCAGCAGACCAAAGCACACCAAAGTAAACAGGCAGGCCATAAATATCAGACGGGGACGCATGATGCGGGCGGGAACGCCGGCAATATAGCGTTCGCTAAACGACTGCCCGCCGCGACCGGAACGCGGTGCGCTACGCCGCGAGGAAGCACGGTCCGAGTCGGGCCTCCTCATACCTTGTCGGGGGCTCTCCTCTCTCACCGGCAACCCCTATTCCATTTGCGATTTCGCTGCAGCGGCAAGCTGAGCCACGTAGTCCTTAAACACGCGGCCGCGCTCCTCATAGCCCGAGAACTCATCGAACGAAGAGCAGGCAGGAGAAAGTAAGACCACGTCGCCACGGCTCGACAGCGAACGGGCAACGTCCACGGCATCGCGTAGGTCATCCGCTTGGGCGATATCCACATCGCCATCGACATCGGCCTCGTCCATAGCGGCGGTAAAGCGCTCGCGCGCATCGCCAAAGCAGACGACCGAGCGCACGTTATCCATAACGACGCGCGCGAAGTCCGTGAGCGGCGTGCCCTTATCGTGGCCGCCGAGCAGCAAGATCACGTTGTCATCGGGAAATGCCGTCAGTGCCTTCTCGACCGCGTCGGTGTTGGTCGCCTTGGAATCGTTGACGTAGCGCACTCCGTCAATCTCGCCGCACGGCTCCACGCGGTGCTCGAGCGGCTGGAACGAGGCCAGACCGCGGCAAATGCCCTCGGGATTGGCACCGACGGCCAGGACAGCCGTGGCAGCGCACAGGGCATTGATAACATTGTGATGGCCCGAGATCTTGAGCTCGGATGTAGCGATGAGCGGGGTCTCGACGCCCTTCAGGCGCACGATCATCTTGCCATCGCGCACAAAGGCGACATCCTCACCCTCTGGCTCGTCAAAGGCAACCTTGCAGATGCGACGACCCGGCGTGTAGATGTACTCATCGAACTCGTGAATGCCGGCGTCTTCGACGTCGACGACCACCAGATCGTCATCGACCATATTGTCAAACAGTTTGATCTTGGCAAGCGCATAGTTCTTATGGCTCTTATGCCAGCCCAAGTGGTCGGGAGTGATGTTGAGC
>CAKXKM010000040.1:0-1893 GCA_934876235.1 Collinsella sp. AF02-46-1
CTCGTTGTTTATTACGGGCCTCTTTTTATGTTGAGGGGACTTTGGGTTATGGCTAAGCGTTCTGGGTCGTATTCTGTGCCGTTCTCGTTTGAGTTGCTTTCGTTTGATGAGGCTGTTGGGCTTGCTGCTGATACGGGGCGGATTTCTGGGGATGCTGGTCCTTTGCTTGAGACGGTTGTCGATATGCTTGATGAGCTGGGGCGTCCGGACGAGTATTTTGATTGCATTCAGGTTGCCGGTACCAATGGCAAGACTTCGACCACGCGTTTTTCGGCTGCCATCTTGCGTGGTGAGGGGCTTAAGACGGCGCTGTATACGTCGCCGCAGCTTGTGCGTTACCCCGAGCGCATGGAGGTTGACGGGCGCGTTGTGAGCGATGAGGCGTTTGCCCGTGGTGTTTCCGCCGCCGTCGAGGCGGGACACCGCGTGAATGCCCGTCGTGTGGCGGCGGGGGAGCGCGCCTATACCATCACGCCGTTTGACCTTTTGACGGCTGCTGCGCTTGTCGTGTTTGCCGAGGCCGCGGTGGATGTTGCCGTGCTCGAGGTTGGCATGGGCGGGCGTTGGGACGCCACGAGCGCGACCGATCCCGTCGCCGTTGCCGTTACGGGCATCGGACTCGACCACACGCGCATTTTGGGCGACACGCTCGAGGCCATTGCGGGGGAGAAGGCCGCGGTCATCAAGCCCGGACGCCTGGTTGTTCTGGGCGAGGGCACGCATGAGCCGAGCGTTCAGCGCGTGATGGACGCCCGCTGCCGCGAGTGCGGCATCGTGCCGCTGGTGGTGAGCCACGCTACGACCAAGGTGCCGGCTCACGTGGGCGATACGGTGGAGTTTAGCTGCACCACGCCGCGTGCGATCTACACGTCGAGCATGGTCAAGCCGGCGTATCAGCCGCAAAATGCCGCGTGCGCGATTATGCTGTGCGAGGGCTATCTGGGCCGCGAGCTCGACCATGATGCGCTCGATGCTTCGCTTATGGGCTGCCCCACGCCGGGTCGCTTTGATGTGCTTGGAACCGATCCGCTCAAGCTGATCGACGCCTGCCATAACCCTCAGAGCTGCGAGAACTTTGTGAGCGCGCTGGACGAGATCGATCCGTGCGTGGAGAATCGCCCCACGCTGCTGTGCGCCGCGCTGGCCGACAAGGACGTGGCGGGCATCGTCGACGTACTGATCCCGGCCTTCCCGCGCGTGGTCGTGACCCAGACCGATTCCGATCGCGCCTTGCCGGCAGAGGAGCTCGCCGCCCTAGTGGACGCCGACAAGCTCGCGGGTGTGTATCCGAGCGTGTCCGAGGCCCTCGCTGCCTTCGATGCCGCGGGCGAGCCCTTCGTAGCCGCCGGCACCATCACCCTAGCCGGCGAAGTAGCCGGCCTGCTGCGTTAACGCCACTCGCAGGGCAGCTAATTTGACCTGTTCGCCACGAAATTGGCCTATCTACTACGTTTGATCGGTTACCCTCGACCACGCCGAAAAATGCAAAATTAAAACCGCAGGTAGAAGGCTTGCCAGTTTTGCGAAAACGCGGGTGTGGTCGACCCATACGGGTCAAACGTAGTAGATAGCCCGCTTTCGTGGCGTAGTGTAATCGGAATGTGACAAAGGGACCGCCCCGTTGTCACATAGATACGTCACCTGATTTCTCCCGTTTACGAGACAATTTATGCCGCTTAACCTGTGGCATATTGCAAACCTCCATTGGCGAAGGATACGCTCAGCTTAACTTGCCAATCGGACCAGTGCTGTTTGGTCCGTTGAGCGTGTCGGGAGGAAACACGAACAGAAGGCATGTCAACGCGGCCATTACCGCGGGTCTGGCTCTGACGATGACGGTCGGCTCGGTGCCGCCGCAGGCGTTCGCCGAGATGATGCAGGGTGATACCACCC
>CAKXKM010000040.1:1903-5353 GCA_934876235.1 Collinsella sp. AF02-46-1
CCGAGCAAAGCGATGCGACGGGTGCGGCTGCAGCATCCGAGGGCGCCAGCCAGACAACATCGCAAGACCAGAGTGAAGACAACATCGCCTCTTTTGCCAACCTCAACGAGCTACACGTTGCCGAGGGTTCCGACGCCACGTTGCCTCAGACCGTGACGGCGACCTATGAGAGTGGTGCCACCAAGCAAGAGAACGTTATCTGGAAATTGAACGGCGCCGACGCTCCGGCAACCCTGGCGCAGCTGCCTGCCGGCTCGTATGAGTTCGAAGGCACCGTCGATGGCACCACGCAGACAGTCAAGCACCACGCAGACAGTCAAGCAGCGCGTAGTCATCGAGGCTACTGCGGCGGACCTGGCAGCGGCAGATCCGGCGGCAGTAAACGCTCCAGATGCCACGGAGACGAGCAACGAAAGCGGCATTACCGTTGAGTCGATCGACGCTAACCCAATTCTAGAAAAATACGTCGGCGCCGATTACTACGGACAGATCCAATCTTCGAGCGTTAAGGTAAAGCTGTCGGATGGTACCGAGACCTCGGCCTATGTTGATTGGGACGAAAAGTCGCAGACGACATTTGATACGGCGACAGAAGAATCCGAAGTTCCCATCACCGGTCAGATTACCGGCGTAAGCGTGAATAGCAATTGGATCACGCTCGCGGAGCCGTACGAAGTGAGCGGCGTGCTTAAGGTATACGTTCCTCGCTCAACCAGCAATGGCTCGTGGATATGGACCGCGGCAGGTATTGCTCCCGCGGTTCCGTCTAGCATGTCGGTCGATTATTCAAATGGACAATCTTATACGTGCCCGGTTGAGTGGAATGAAATCTCGGCAGACCAGTACCAAAAGGAAGGAACCTTTGTTGTCGAGGGACATTTGAAGAACTATCCTTCCATGCTTGCGCACTGCACGGTCACAGTCCGCGCGGTTAAGAGTGTCCAGACCGAGTTGACGTGTACGACCCTAACCGGCGAGGCCCCGTCTCTGCCGTATTCTGCAGCGGTAACCTTCGATAACGGAGCCACCGAGCAGATTCCGGTGTCTTGGGATTCTTTCGACGCGTCGCTTTACTCTAAGGTGGGCTCGTTTACGGTTAAAGGTAAACTAAACGGTTTTGATTACCGTGAGGTTACCTGCACCGTTACCGTCAAAGATCCTAAGGACGTACTTGATCTTAATTCTCTGAGGTTCGAGCGCGTGGTCGGCGACATTTCTCCTCTTAGCACGTATGTCTATTTCCCCGTTACTCAGTCAAATAACACTACATACACCCAAGGTTATCAGGTTACCTGGGACAACGCCGACGTGTCTCAATTCCAAAAGGCAGGCACCTATACGGTTACGGGCACGCTTGTGACATATAACGAATCTTCAGCCGCTAATGGCCTAAAGGTAACTGGTCAGGTCGAGGTTAAAGAAGTTGCCTCTATCGATGCTTTAGCTCCCGTTAACACGCCCGTCGGCGTACGTCCTACAACGGGCGGCGGTCTTCCCTACAGCGTTGAGGTTGCATTTACCGACGGTACAAAGAAGCAGTGCAACATTGCGTGGGACCCGATTTTGGACATGCAGGTGGCAAGTGAGGGGTCGTTTAAGCTTTCCGGTTCGCTGTCGTATTGGACCAATACCTCATCTTCATCGTCTACTCAGGTGAAGCTGGGTGACAGCAATCGATCCACGGCGACCATCTCCGTCCGCGCCCTGCAGATGCCTTCCTCGACATCGACAAGCACGCTTATCGGTTGCCAGCCCAATATGCCGGGTTCAATCGAGGCCACGATGTGGAATGGCTCGCGAGGCAATTTCCCCGTTCAGTGGTCGACGATTAGTCAGGACGCCCTAAAGAACCTTGGCCAGATTACGGTTAGCGGATACTTTACCGGCTCTAACATTCCGGCTACGGCGACGGTCAACGTCTGCGATCTCGAGGACAGCAACATCGGCAAGATCGCTTATGTTCCCGGCGCCGGACTTCTGGCTCCGCGCTACGCATCCACGCTGTATTTGTCGGATGGCAGCTCGTTCTATCCCCAGTATTCCTCGGGGCAGCCTTATAGTTGGGATGAGTTCCCCCAAGAACTGCTGGACGGTAAGCCGGGCGAGTACGAAATTACCGGTACTATCACTGGCTCGTTGGCAAAGATCCATGCGACAGCAGCGTGCGGCGAGGTCAAGGGTGTCAACAACTACAGCGATAACGGTGTGACGCTTGGACAGTCGTACGAGGATTGGCGTGTTGTCTATCCCGGTGAAGAGGTAAATCTGGATTATTTCACCGTTTCTGGCGTACTGCAGGACGGAACAGCCTTTGACCAGCTTGGCGTCAACTGGGACACCTATGATAGGTGCCCCCAGAAGGACTGCACGATTAGCGGAACGGTCGCCGGAACGAAAATTCCTGTGAAGGTCCACGTCATCGTGACTAAAAACTGGGAGGCTCAGCCGCAAACCATTACGGTGCTCAAGGGCAGCGACGGCACCGGCGTGCTTCCCAGCTATCTCGATCTTGTCAGTCCAGACGCTACTGACCATCCGGAGTATTCGCACAAATATGCCGAGGCAAAATGGAACACGAAGGGCTTTGATTGGAATCAGGGCGGCGTGGTCCGCGGCACTGCAACAATGAGCTTTAGCACGGGGAACGGTATGCAGACGGTCGATGTTCCGATTGCCGCCACCGTTAAAATCGCGAGCAAGGCGACCTCGGTGCAGGGCGGAACCATATGGACCGTCCCCGGCACCAAGCCGATGCTGCCGGAATACCTTGAGGTTCGATACGACAACGATGTGTCTTCTGAGCCCCAGCGCGAAAAGGTCACATGGGACCGCGTTGCCGAAGACGCGTATGCCAAGGACGGTTCGTTTAAGGTGAAGGGCAAGCTCCAAGGTGGTGCCGAGGCGACGATCACTGTCGACGTCTGTTCTGTCACCTCTATTGCCGTTCCTGAGCGCATTGCCACGGCCAATGGCGTCGTTCCTGAGCTGCCATGGAACGTCACGGTTGCCACGAGCGACGGTAAAACGCACAATGCCCAGGTTCAGTGGGATGGCATTCGCCCCTCGGTATATACCGGAGAGCCGGGTCAGGTCACGACAGTGTCTGGCGCGCTGTTTGCAAGTGGCCTTAACGGATACGGCGACGGCACCAACACCGGCCTTACTGTTCAGACTAAGATCATTATCCAAGGCGTGGAGAAGGCGATCGATAATGGTGAGACCGCAGTGACCACCAAGGCGGGCACTGCGCCTGCTATGCCTTCCAAGATGGCGGTCGAGATGAGCGACGGCTCCGTTTCGACGGCGGCAATTGATTGGGATCCGATCGCGCCCGAGAAGTACGAGCAGCCCGGCACGTTCTATGCGACGGGTCATGTGATTGGCTTTGATGCCGCTGCCGTTATGGCGCTGCTGGACGACGACGGACAAAAGGTCGGCGTGGATGAGAAC
>CAKXKM010000040.1:5363-16766 GCA_934876235.1 Collinsella sp. AF02-46-1
CCGATAAGAAGGCGAAGAAGGTTGCGTTGCAGCCCGAGGCCGTTGTGGTCAACACCACGGTCGGATCGATGCTGGAGCTGCCAGATGCCGTGTCCGTATATTTCTCGGATGGTTCAGCGCGGGATACTCGGGGCAGTTTAGGCGGCATCGAGATCGAAAAGTGGACCGACACCGACGGCATCGATCTCTCCAAGCCGCTCGCCAAGAAGGGTACGTATAAACTCGTCGGCAAGCTCAAGGATGTCGACAACGTCAACGCCATCGTGTACGTCAACGTTTCCGAGGCGCCGCGAACCATCACCAAGCTCGAGGCCAAGTCGTTTAGCGTTGCCAGTGGTACGTCCAAGCAGAACCTGTATGCCCAGATGCCCAAGCAGGTTGTGGCGACCTATTCCGATGGCTCGACCGATCTGCTCGACATTGACGTGTGGGATCTTTCAAACGTCACGGACAAGCTGCTCAACGGAACCGGCTCTGTGGAGATCACGGGCACGGTTAAGCTCAACGGCGCCAAGGTGACCTGCAATGTGACCGTGGTGGATCAGAAGGCCCAGACGCCCGACTACGTCGAGCCGATCGATGTTATTGAGATTGCGGACAATGCCAAGGTCAGCGACCTTATGGATAAACTGCCGTCCAAGGTGACGGTTGTCATGAAGGACGGCAAGACCAAGAACGAGTCGCCCGTTAAGTGGTCTCAGATCGACAGCCTGGGCCGTGCCGGCACTGAGTTCGAGGTCACGGGTCTAACGGACAATGGCATGACCGTAAAGGTTCATGTCAAGGTGACGGCGCATATCGTGGGCTTTGATACCGTTGACGAGATTGAGGTCGAGCGCGATACCAAGGCGGATGAGGCTAAGGCCAAGCTGCCCACCACGGTCACGGCGATTTACTCTGACGGTTCCGATTCCGAAGCCGACGTAACGTGGGACACCAAGGGTCTCTCCGACAAGGACTTTGCCAAGGAAGGTAAAGTTACGGTTAAGGGCACTGTTGCCGGCACGGATCAGAAGGCGGAGTGCACCATCAAGGTCGTCAAGCCATTGCGCGAGATTCCTGATCACCTGGCCGGCACGGTTGACGCTGTGACGCTTGACGACGGGGCGAAGCTCGATGCCGTTGTGGCCGCACTGTCCAAGACCGTGAAGGTTGCCATGAAGGACGGCTCCGAGGTCGATTCGAAGATCGACTGGATTGCTCCTAAGGAGGCTCTCACCATTAAGAATGACGGCGCGAGCGTTGTCATTACGGGTAAAACCGCGGTTGGCAGCTTTGAGGTCAAGGCTACGGTCAACCTGGTGCCGGTCGTCGAGAGCATCGCTGGCGTCAAGCTTTCGGTTGCCCGCAACACGGCTGCTGCTGACATCGTGCTGCCTGCCCAGGTGACCCTCAACATGTCCGACGGCTCGACGAAGACTGCCGCCGTTACGTGGGATAAGACCCCGCTTACGGCAGATGCCTTGGGCAAGCTGGGCGATGTTGCGCTTGAGGGCAAGGTAGAGGGCACTTCGGTTAAGGCCAAGTGCACGGTCACGGTCGTGAAGAGCAATGCCGAGATTCCGGCCTCTGTTGAGCCTCTCGCGGGGGTTAACGTTCCCGAGGGCTCGTCGGCCGATGCCATGCGAGATGCGCTCAAGGGCGTGAAGGCGACCGTGCTCATGAAGGACGGCAAGACGACGGCGGAGTCCGAGATCACATGGACTGAGGTTCCTGCCGCGGCCGACACGTACGGTAACAGCGTCGTCGCCAAGGGCGTGACGGTGATCGGTAACCTGCCTGTCGAGGTCATTGTTACCTCCACGACGACGATCAACAAGGTTGCCGAGGTGCCGCAGATTACGGTTGAGCGCGATGCCAAGGCCGACACCGTGACGGGGCAGCTGCCCAAAAAGGTTGCCGTGACGTACTCCGATGGCCACACGGATGAGGCCACGGTCACGTGGAATACGGATGGCCTGGACAAGTATCTTGCCGCTGTCGGCGAGTACACGATTGAGGGCTCCGTTGAGGGCACGACGCTCAAGGCGACCTGCAAGCTGGTCGTCGAGACGCCGGCAAGCGAGATTCCCGTGAGGCCTGCGACGTTCGCTCCCGTTGAGGTGTTTGAGGCAAGCTCTGCCGCTGATGTGCTGAAGGCGCTGCCCAAGAAGGTCTCAGTGATGATGAAGGACGGCAGCCAGGAAGACTACGATGTCGATTGGGAGAATGTCCCCGCACTGGATTGGGGTGCCGATGATGTGACCGTGGGCGGTAAGGTTCGCGGTACGGAACTGACGGTCAGCTGCATGGTACGCGTTAAGCCACGCCCGGCGGCCAAGGGCCTCGTTATCGTTGACCAAAACGGCAAGGCCACGACTGCCGATACCACGCTTAAGGTCGAGCGCGGCAAGGAAATTGACCTTGCTGCCGCGGCGAGCAATGCGGCCGATGGCGCGCTGCTGCGTGGTACCGTTACGTGGACCTCGTCCGACCCGACGATCGCTACGGTCGAGGACGGTAAGGTCAAGGCCCTTAAGAACGGAACCGTCGTCATTACCGCGGCGATGCCCGTTGACGGTGACGCCGCGGCGATTGCGACGCTTGCCGAGGATGGCGCTGCGGAGACGCCGGCGTCTCAGCAGCTCACTGCTTCGGTGACTGTCGAGGTTGTTGAGCCTGTTGTTGTGCGGGAACCGACAGGCGGCAAGGATAACGGTGCCAAGCCCGATGCCAAGGATCCTTCGGGCAAGAAGAATGGCAAGAAGGCCGCTAAGGGAAGCCTAGCCGAGACGGGCGACAACGCTGCCGTGACCGTCGCGGCGCTTGGCGGAACTGGCTTGCTGGCGCTGATTGCCGCAGCGATTGAAAAGCTGCGTCATCGTACGGAGTAAGGCTGCGAGCTTAGAGCTATGGGGGTCTAAGACACAAGAAGGCCTCCCGGTTCTCGTCGGGGAATCGGGAGGCCTTTCGTTTGACTGTAGGGCAGCTAATTTGGGACGGGACTTTTGCCTTGAGCAGACTGCTCGCCACGAAATGGGCCTATCTACTACGTTTGACCGGTAACCCTCGACCATACCGAGAATTGCGAAATCAAAACCGCAGGTAGATGGCTTGCTGGTTTTTAAAAAAGACCCGCATGGTCGACCTATGCGGGTTAAACGTAGTAGATAGGCCGTTTTTGTGGCGCGGTGTTGGTGGGATGTGTCAAAGGGACTGTCCCTTTGACACATTGGCTAGTCTAGGCGAACCGGATCGTGGAGGTAGGCGTTGAGAATCTCGACGCCGGACTCGGTAACTAGGGCCAGGTCCTCGATGCGGACGCCGGTGCGCCCGGGGAGGTAGATGCCCGGCTCGATTGAGAACGTCATGCCTGGCTCTACGACCTGCTCGTTGACCAGCGAGACGTCGCCCGGCTCGTGGTCCTGCAGGCCAATCGAGTGACCCAGGCGATGCGTAAAGTATTTGCCGTAGCCCGCGTCCTCAATCACGTCGCGCGCGGCACGGTCCAGGTCGCACATGCGCACGCCCGGTGCGATGAGAGCCTCGGCGGCCTCGTTGGCGCGGCGCACGATATCGTAGATGCGCGCCGTCTCTTCGTCTGGCTCGCCCCAAAAGAACGTGCGCGTCATGTCCGAGCAATAGTTGCGATGCCGCCCGCCGATGTCGAACAGCACCACGTCGCCGCGCTTGAGTACGGTGTCGTCGGGCTCGTGGTGCGGGTCGCCGGCGTTGGCGCCAAAGCTCACGATGGGCGGAAAGCTAAAGCCCTCGCAGCCGTGCTTGCGGTACAGGCCGAGCATCTGGTCGGCGATTTCGCGTTCCGTCACGCCCTCGTGGACGAGTTTGATAGCATCGGCCATCACGGCGTCGTTAGCGGCCGAGGACACGCGCATAAGCTCCTGCTCGGTAGCGTCTTTGTAGGTGCGTGCGGCGGTGACGGCAAAGTCACCCAGGAAAAACTCGCTGGCGGCGTGGCGCTCCATGAGCGGCATCAAAAAGCCAGAACGCATGACAGTGTCGATGCCAAGCGGCTTGGTCGGATCGATCTCGCGAGCGATGGCATCGGTCACGATATCGGTATCGGTGTGGTAGGCAACGCGGGCATTGTCATACTCTGGCAGCTGGTGCAGGGCGTTGACTAGGATCACCGGCTCGGCACCGCGCGCGAGCAGCACGCCGCAAAAACGCTCGAACATATCGGCATAAAAGCCGGTTAGGTAATAGATCGACCACGGGTCATTCACGAGCAGCTGCGCACCGGGGTGCTGAGCCTCGAGCGCATCGAGCACGCGCGCCACACGCTGGTCATCGACATGTGCCATGAAACATCCTTTCGCTAGTGTGCCACTATGGTATCCCAAGCCCGGCAGTTAGGGACGTTCCTTTTATGCCGGCACCTGGGGACACTCCTTGCAAAAGCAGCTAAAAGAGCCCGTCCCAAATTTGCTGCTTAGGCTGGGCTGATGTCCATGCTGGCGATGAGGTTAATGCCCGTGTTGAGGAGGTTCTCCAGCACGATGTCGCCCATGCGGATGGGGGCGTTGACGACTAGGCCTCGGATGAGGGCCATGGCTTGGGCGTGGAGTTCTAGCGGGATGGCTTCGGCCGTGCGGACGGGGAGTAGGGCTTCGTCGCCGCCGGAGACGGCCACGGTCGTTGTGAGCACGCGCATGGGGCAGGTGAGCTCCTGATGTGCGAACGTATCGCCGCGCGGGCAGTTGTTACCGGTTACGGAGCGCACTTCCACCACGGTGCCATTGGCGTCGTGCTCCACCTCTACGGTCAGGAGGCACTCGGATGGGCAGGTGGTGCAGTTGAACTGCAGCGTCTCGGTCACATTCGTACTCATGAGCTATGCCTCCTCAACGGGATCGACGGACAGGACGATTTCGCTGGCACCCAGGTCGAGTGCGCGTTGAATCATCTTAGCCGGCAGCGGGAAGCTTTCCATGACGCTCGGTTTAAACGCGCGGACTTTGCCCGCAAACACTTCTTCGCCGTTGGCCAAGATGCGTACTCGAGCGGTATCGACCGGCCGGCATACGCGGAAGTTGAGCTTGGTGAGCGCCGCAGCCGTAATGCGTCCCGGCAGCGCGTAGCCCGCAATGCCGGCAGGGGAGACCGTGAGCTCGCAGCTCGTGTCCGCGACCGCGTTCGTTTCGGCTCCGCCACCCAGCGCGTACGCCGCCGCGGCTGCACCGGCGCGCTCGGACTCGGTCGTCACGTTGTCGGCCAGGTCGTGCACGTGCAGCACGTTGCCACAGGCAAAGATACCCGGCACGCCCGTCTGCAGACTCTGGTCCACTACGGCGCCGCGCGTGCGCGGGTCAAGCTCCACGCCTGCGGCAACCGAAAGCTCGTTCTCGGGAATCAATCCCACCGAAAGCAGCAACGTGTCGCACGGAACAATGCGCTCGGTACCCGGAATGGGCGCCAGGTGCTCGTCGACCTGACTCACCTCGACGGCCTCCACACGGTCGTGCCCAATCACGCGCGTGACCGTGGTCGACAGATACAGCGGAATACCAAAATCGTCCAGGCAGTTCTTCACATTGCGGCGCAGGCCGTTGGCGTACGGCATGAGCTCGTATACGCCCTCGACCGAAATCCCCTCGAGCGTGCAGCGGCGCGCCATGATAAGCCCGATGTCACCCGACCCCAAAATGACGGCGCGCGAGCCGGGTTTGAGATTTTCGATATTGATGTATCGCTGCGCCAGGCCGGCCGTAAACACGCCGGCGGGACGACTGCCGGGGATCTTGATCTCGCTGCGCGTGCGCTCGCGACATCCCATGGCAAGAACGACGGCGTGCCCGGTGAGCTGCAGCATGCCGGCGCGGCTCATGAGCGTGACGGTATGGACCGCGGTGTCTTCCGCAGGCTCGCCTGAATCAATCCCAATCACCATGCTGTTCAGGAACAGCGCAATGTCGGTTGCGTGCACCTGGTCGATAAAGCGCTGCGCGTACTCGGGACCGGTGAGCTCCTGCTTAAAGTGTGAAAGGCCAAAGCCGGGGTGGATGCACTGGCGGAGGATGCCGCCCAGGTGCTGCTCGCGCTCCACGATGGCCACGCGTGCGCTTGCCTTATGCGCGGCCAGCGCGGCCGCCATACCGGCAGGTCCGCCGCCGATAACGACCACGTCAAAGACTTGCGTTTGTACGTCTTCCACGACGCCGCAATCAATCGCGCTCGATCCGAATTCCGCCATCCTAGCGCACCCCCTTCAGCGGTCCCTCGACCAACCAAGATCCGGCATCTTCCAACAGCACTTCGCTGGGGTCGCAGCCCAGCTCGCGCGCCAGGATCGCCACCACACGGCTCTGGCAGAAGCCGCTTTGGCACCGACCCATGCCGGCACGGCAGCGGCGCTTGACTCCCTCGACCGAAACCGCGCCCGGCTGGCGTCGAATCGCGGCCACAATCTCGGCTTCGGGCACCGTCTCGCAGCGGCAGACAATCTGCCCCCACGCGGGGTCGGACTCGATCAGCTCTTCCTTGCGCGCAAGCGGCGCGCGGTCAAAGTCGTCCGGCGCGTGGCGAATCGGATCCCAGTCGTCCCGTTCGTGCAGCTCCACGCCCGCCTCACGCATCACAATTTCCATGCGCTCGGCAATGGCCGGCGCGCTCGCCACGCCTGGCGACTGAATGCCTGCCGCCTGGAATAGCCCTGGCACCACGGCTGACTGCCCAATAAAGAAGTCGTTCGTACCCTGAATGACCGGACGCCCGCCGGCAAATGCGCGCACCACGCGGCGCGTATCCAGATCGGGCACCAGCTTGCGCGCGCCGGTCAGCAGCGCGTTGACATCGGTCGCGTAGGTTTGTGTATCGCCCGGCTCGCGCACGGCAGCCGTGGCGGTGATCACGGTGTTGCCGTGTACGGTACCCGTGACGATAACTCCCTTGGACACTGGCGTGGGAACGGGGTAGAGCGGCATGAGCGCACGCGGCTCCTTGTCCAGCACCACGATGTTGCCCTGGCGCCAGACCATCTGGAACTCCTTGGCCCCCGCCATATGCGAGATATCCGCGGCGCCGTTGCCCGCGGCGTTGATCAGGTAGCGGCAGCGCACGTTGCCAGCGGGGGTCGCCAGCGTAAAGCGTGCGCGGCCCTCGCCGGCAGCAGTGCCGGCCCCGCCGCCTGAGCCAACAACCTCAATCGCCTCTACCGGCGCGGACCGCATAAACGTTACGCCATTGGCGACGGCGTTCTCGAGCGCGGCGATGGCCACTTCAAACGGATCGACAAAGCCCGTCGAGGGGCACCACAGCGCACACGTCGCCTTGGCGCTTGCACGCGGCTCCAGCTCGTGAATGCGCTCGGGGCCTATAATTGACAGCTCGGGCACGCCGTTGGCAAGCCCATTGGCTCGCAACTGCTCCAGCTGTTCGCGGTCCTGGTCGCTAAAGCCCAGCACCATCGAACCGGTGCGGCAAAACAAAAAGCCCAGCTCCTGGGCCCACGTGCCATACAGCTCACAGCCGCGGGCGTTGACCTGCGCCTTTACGGTGCCCGGCGCCGGATCGTAGCCGGCGTGCACCAGGCCGCCGTTGGCCTTCGACGCGCCCAGCGCGATGTCGTTGGCCGCCTCGACCACGCAAATGGACAGGTCATAGCGCGCGAGCTGCCGCGCGATGGCGCACCCGGTGATGCCCGCGCCCACAATCGCGATATCAAACGTTTCCGTCACAGTGCCTCCCAGATGAGTTGACAGGCTGTCAATAGGACTATCCTACGGTCTGCACACCCCCAGTGCGGCGGCAATGCGGCGAACAGCCCCGCAACACCCGCCAACGGCAGGAGAGGGGAGACTCAGTAACGTCGACAACCTCGTCTGTCGACAACTAAGGCAACCGTTCGTCTCCATCTGTAACAGTTAGACGAGGATTCGGGTTCTAGATGTTACAGATCAAGACAAACCTTCCGGCGGATTTTGAATGTCTCGATCTGTAACAGTAAGAGGGGTTTGGGGCCCAAGATGTTACAGATCGAGATTGAAGTCGGGGAGGGACCCCTGTGTCTCGATCTGTAACGTTTAGCCGAGATTTTGACCCGTAGATGTTACAGATTGAGATGTTTGTGTCCGCGCCAGCCCCGCCCCTAGCCGTGGTCCCAAATAAACAAACCCCGTGGTAAACTTGACCGGACTGTTAATATTCCGAAAGGTACCCGTAATGTCCAAGTACATCTCCGAGCTCATGTCGCCGCAGCTTATGGGCGTCGTCTATGCCTTCGTTGGCTTTATCATCGCCCTGTATGTGCTGTCGGTCGTCTATGTGTTCATCGACGCTCGCCGCCGCGGCGCCAGCGCCTACGTGGCATGGGGCATCATCGCCCTCATCCCGTTTGTAGGCCTCATTGCCTACTTGGTCCTGCGCCCGCACTCCTACGCGTCCGACCGCGAGGAGCAGGAGCTGGACATGGCCCTGCGCGAGCGCCAGCTTGCCCAGTACGGCACCTGCCCACAGTGCGGCGCGCCCATCGAGAAGGACTTTGTGGTCTGCCCGGTGTGCGACACCCAGGTTCGCAACGTCTGCCCCAGCTGCCATCGCCCGCTCGATGCGCATTGGAAGGTCTGCCCCTACTGCCGAACTCGCATCCAGTAACGCATCCATCGCCGGGCCGGCCGCAAGCCACGGGCACGCCGCAAGCCACGCGCGCCCCACACCCCGCCCCCACACGATGAAGCATGCGTAGAAAATCGCCCGCCGTGCCATTAAGGTGCGGCGGGCGCTTGTATACCAAGGCAACCTGCCTATAATGATGCAAGTCAAAAACGCCGAGCGCATCGCACGCACTTGCATCAGGCATCCGAGAGGAGAAAACATACCCATGAAGGCACTCTACAATGACGGTTCGGTGGCCGAGCTCCCGCAGGACGAGGTCACGCACGTCATCCGCCACTCCGCCGCGCACATCATGGCGCAGGCCATCAAGCGCCTGTACCCCCAGGCCGACTTTGCCTACGGCCCCGCGACCGACAACGGCTTCTACTACGACGTCGACCTGCCCGAGGGCGTCAAGATCAGCGAGGACGACTTCCCCGCGATCGAGGCCGAGATGAAGAAGATCGTCAAGGAGAACCTCAAGTTCTCCGTGTACGAGAAGCCCCGCGCCGAGGCCATCGCCCTTATGGAGGAGCGCGGCGAGAAGTACAAGGTCGAGCACATCGGCGACCTGGACGACGACGCCCGCATCACCTTCTACCAGCAGGGCGACTACATCGACATGTGCGTCGGCCCCCACATCTGCTACACCAAGGCGCTCAAGGCCTTTAAGCTCACCGGCGTCTCGGGCGCCTACTGGAAGGGCGACAAGGACAACAAGATGCTCACCCGCATCAACGGCGTCGCCTTTGCCACCAAGGAAGAGCTCGACGAGCATATGCACATGCTGGAGGAGGCCAAGAAGCGCGACCACCGCAAGATCGGCCGCGAGATGGACCTCTTTATGATGCGCGACGAGGCCCCCGGCTTCCCGTTCTTCCTGCCCAACGGCATGATCCTTAAGAACACGCTGCTGGACTACTGGCGCGAGATCCACCACAAGGCCGGCTACGTGGAGATTTCCACGCCGCTCATCATGAACAAACAGCTGTGGAAGACCTCGGGCCACTGGGACCACTACAAGGACAACATGTACTCCACCGTCATCGACGACGAAGAGTACTGCATTAAGCCCATGAACTGCCCGGGCGGCGTGCTTGTGTACGCCTCCAAGCCGCACTCCTACCGCGAGCTGCCCATCCGCGCCGGCGAGATTGGCCTGGTGCACCGCCACGAGTTGCGCGGCGCCCTGCACGGCCTGTTCCGCGTGCGCTGCTTTAACCAGGACGACGCCCACCTGTTTGTGCGTCCCGACCAGCTGACCGACGAGATCGTGGGCGTGGTCAACCTTATCGACTCCGTGTACCAGAAGTTTGGCTTTAAGTATCACGTTGAGCTTTCCACCCGCCCCGAGGACTCCATGGGCTCGGACGAGGACTGGGCTCGCGCCGAGGAGGGCCTGCGCACCGCTCTGGAGAAGCTGGGCATGGACTACGAGGTCAACGAGGGCGACGGCGCCTTCTACGGCCCCAAGATCGACTTCCACCTGGAGGACTCGCTCGGTCGCACCTGGCAGTGCGGTACCGTACAGCTCGACTTCCAGATGCCGCTCAACTTTGACCTGGAGTACGTGGACGCCGACGGCACCAAGAAGCGCCCCATTATGCTGCACCGCGTATGCTTTGGCTCCATCGAGCGCTTCATCGGTATTCTGATCGAGCACTTTGCGGGCAAGTTCCCCACTTGGCTGGCTCCTGTGCAGGTCAAGGCGCTTCCCGTGTCTGAGAAGAGCCGCGACTACGCCCACGAGGTGTGCGCCAAGCTGGAGGAGGCCGGCATTCGCGTGGTCTGCGACGACCGCGACGAGAAGATCGGCTACAAGATCCGCGAGGCCCGCAGCATCGACCGCGTGCCCTACATGCTCATCCTGGGCGAGAAGGAGGTCGAGGCCGGCAACATCTCCGTCCGCGATCGCTCCAATGAGACCGTTCAGATGAGCGTTGACGAGTTTGTTGCGAAGGTGCTCGAGGAGATCAAGACCCGCGCCTAAGGCAAACTTCATAACAATTAACAAAGGCGACCGTCCATAAAGGGCGGTCGCCTATTTTCATGTCCAAATAAGAAAAGCCGCTGGTTGAGCGGCTTTTTTTGTTGCACAAAAAGGTACAGGTTTTTGTAGGGGGGTATGGAGATGTACCTACTAGCAGTACATTTTGCGTAATCTGGGCATACGCTGATTAATTGCTCGTATAATGTCGTCTGTCGAAAGATACAAAAACCTGTACTTTTGCGACTGCGCCTAGCTGCGAGCGAGAAGCCTGTTCTAAACGCCCCTGCATTTGCGTGCATCGCAAAGCCAAAAGAGGGGGCGAGAACATGGAACAGACGGCACGGCGCCAAGAGCAGCTGCCGGGCGCATTTAACGGCGCCATCACCAACAGCCAGCACGGCCGCGTCCGCTGGTATCTGGTTCACACCCCCCATGGAAAAGAGCGCGAGACCTGCGAAAAGGTTCGCCGCATTATCCCGCACGACCTGATGCAGGACGCTTTTGTGATGCAAAAGGAGTTCTGGTTTAAGCGGGACGGCGCATGGTCGCTCCAAACCAAACCTATGTACAAGGAATATTTCTTCGTCGCCACGCACGATGCCGCCGCGCTCGATAGGGCTTTGGCCCAGTTGAGCTTTGGCTGTCGCATCGCCGGCAGTAGGGAGCGGGCGTACATGCCCATGCCGGACGATGCACAGGACTGGTACCGCAGCGTGCTAGATGGCGACGGCGTGGTGCGCAACAGCGTAGCGCGCATAGAAGACGGCGTGTTGCACATAGAGCAGGGTCCCTTGGTGGGGCAAGAGGCCCGCGTTAAAAAG
>CAKXKM010000041.1 GCA_934876235.1 Collinsella sp. AF02-46-1
AACCTCCGCCGCACGAAGTGCGCAGCGGAGGTTCTTTCATGTCCGAGGACGCGCCGGAAAGGAAGGTTGCCCTCGGGCCGAACAGCTATGGCAGCTTACGCGACGGTGTAAACCCAGTTGTGCTTATCTTCAACAGCACCAGACTGGATACCAGTCAGGGTCTCGCGGAGCTTCTTCATCACAGGGCCGATCTCGGTATAGCCAGCCGGGAAGGTCACGGTCTCGTCGGCGCCGTAGACCTTGTTGTCAATCTCGCCAACCGGGGAGATGACGGCAGCGGTGCCGCACAGGCCGCACTCGACAAAGGTACCGGCCTTGACCTCGGCCCACTCGACGGGACGCTCGTCGACGGTGATGCCCAGGTCCTTGGCGACCTGAACGAGCGAACGACGGGTGATGGAGGGCAGAATGGAGTCGGTGTGCGACTGGGGAACGACGAGGGTGCCGTCCTCCTTCACGAACAGGACGTTGGCGCCACCGGTCTCCTCGACATAGGTGCGGGACTCGGAGTCGAGATACAGATTCTCGGCATAGCCCTCGCGATGGGCCTCCATCGTGGGCTTGAGGGACATGGCGTAGTTCAGGCCGGCCTTGATGTTGCCGGTGCCGTGCGGTGCGGCGCGGTCGTACTCGGAAACGCGCAGCTTGACGGGCTTAAGGCCACCCTTAAAGTACGGACCGACCGGGGTCACGAGAATGCGGAACGTGTACTCAGGAGCGGGAGCCACGCCGATCACGTCACCGGAGCCGATCATAAACGGACGCACGTACAGGGTCGCGCCGGAACCGAAGGGCGGAACCCAGGCGGCGTTGGCAGAAACGACCTGCTTGACAGCCTCGACGAACTTGTCCTTGGGGAACGGGGGCATCTCGAGACGCTGGGCGGAGTTATACATGCGCTCGGCGTTCATGTCGGGACGGAAGCAGACGATGCTGCCGTCCTCGGCGGTGTAGGCCTTCAGGCCCTCAAAGACCTCCTGGCAGTAATGGAAGATGCCACCGCACTCGGAGACATGCAGGGTGTGGTCGGTGGTCAGGCCGCCCTCGTCCCACTCGCCATCCTTCCAATGAGCCTCGTAACTGTAATCGGTCTTCATGTAGCCAAAGCCGAGGCTACCCCAATCGATATCCTTCTTCTCGACAGTCATATGTCGCTCCTTACATACACAGTTGCATACTCGCGAACTCGCACGCAAGGACCGAGGCCGACCGCGTCGCAACGTCACACGCCCGGAGCGTAGAGCCGGACGGGACACGCGAACGGCATCAAAGCCGATGGCACGTCGATTCGCATGCACGAGATTGTACTCCGCACGCGCGTCGGATAAAACGTTTTTCTTTAACTAACTAAAGTATTTTCATTTGACCGAAGCAGAAAGGCCCGCCACCGTAAAGGGTGACGGGCCTCAACGGCACGGTTTGCGCGCTGGCTCGAGCTACGCGTTCTTTTTGCCCAGCTTAGCCTTAACCAGACCGACCACGGTCGGGATGATCGACACGGCGACGATGCCGATAATCAGCAGCTCAAAGTGCTCCTGCACAAAGGGAATGCCGCCAAAGAAGTAGCCCAACAGCGTAAAGACCGTCGACCAGGTAATGCCGCCCAGCACGTTAAAGATGACAAAGTTGCGCCAGTGCATGCCGCCCATGCCGGCGATGAAAGGCACAAAGGTGCGGATAAACGGGAAGAAGCGACCCAGGAAGATGGCCAGGTGGCCCCACTTGTCCAGGAAGTCCTCGGACTTTTTGATTCGCTCGGGCGTCATGGCCTTCACCTTGCCCGAGGCGATGATCTTTTGGCCAAAGAAATGACCGATCATAAAGTTGCACTGATCGCCCAAGATGGCAGCCGTCCATGCGACGGCCAGCAGAGCCACGATGTTAAAGCCGCCGTTGTGGGCAAAGAAACCCGAGGCAAACAGCAGCGAGTCGCCGGGAAGGAACGGGAAGAACACCACGCCCGTCTCGATAAAGATGATCAGGAACACGCAGCCGTAGGCCATAAGCGGGCCGGCGGCGATCCAGCTGGCGATCGCGGTGCGCGGATCCTTAAGCAGCTCGGCGATAAAATTGATGAAACCCATGAAGTAAAACCTCTCAGTTGTGGGCGCGGACACGTCCAAGTTGACCAGTATACGGTTGTGACGCGGCAACGCACACGACCTTACAAAAGCGTGACTTCATTACCAGCAAGTTTGCATAATTGACACCTGTCGCGCAAAGCCGAGCAAGATTGCTCTTCCTAATCCCTAGCGAATCGCTATACTTTATTGAATTGCATTGTCGCGGCGCTAAGGGAGGGCGGCCGGTGAGCTTTATCAATACCATTCGCGAGGACATCAAGACCGTCCAGGCACAGGACCCCGCCGCGCAAAACGGCCTAGTCATCTTCCTTTCTTACCCCGGCCTGCACGCCAAGTGGAACCACGTGCCCGAGCACTGGCTGTGGGAACATGGACATCGCTCGCTCGCCCGCGTGCTCTCGCAAATCACCCGCCATATCACTGGCGTCGAGATTCATCCTGCCGCACAGATCGGCAAGCATTTCTTTATCGACCACGCCATGGGCGTTGTCATCGGCGAAACCGCCATTGTGGGCGACAACTGCGTGCTCTATCAGGGCGTCACACTTGGCGGCACCGGCAACGAGACCGGCAAGCGCCACCCCACCCTGGGCAACAACGTCACCGTGGGCACAGGCGCCAAGGTGCTCGGCAACATTCGCATTGGCAACAACGTCAAAATCGGCGGCAACTCGGTCGTCGTCAAGGACGTACCCGACAACTGCACCGTCGTGGGCGTGCCGGGCCGCGTCATCAAGCGCAACGGCTGCCGCGTATTCGAGGAAAGCTTCGACGCCAAGCAGCACCGCGAATACATGCCCGACGATGCCGCCGAGCAGAGTGCCCTCAACCGCCAGGGCATCACCGAGAATGCCCGCCGCGTCAAGGAACTCGAGCGAGAGGTGGCCGAGCTCAAGGCCCTCGTCACCAAGCTCGTGGACGAGCGCTAGGGCCGCGGGCAACCGCCACAGCATTAACGCCAGCACAAAAGGCGCGCCAGGGAATCCGCCCCCGGCGCGCCTTCTTTTCGATGTGACATGCGGGACTGCCCCTTTGTCGCGTTATGCGAACTGGCTCAGATAGAGGTCGGCGTAGGCGCCCTCGACTGCCAGCAGCTCCTTATGCGTGCCCTGCTCGATGATATTGCCGTGATCCATGACCAGAATCAGGTCGGCATCCACGATCGTCGACAGGCGATGCGCGATCACAAAGCTTGTGCGCCCACGCATAAGTGCGTCCATGGCGCGGCCGATGGCAAGCTCGGTGCGCGTATCCACGCTCGACGTCGCCTCGTCCAGGATGAGAATCGCCGGGTTGTTGAGCAGCACGCGTGCGATGGTTAGCAGCTGACGCTGGCCCTGGCTGATGCTTTCGGCATCGTTGGCTACGCGCGTGTCGTAGCCCTGAGGCATGGTGCGCACAAAGAAGTCGACCTGGGCGGCGCGAGCGGCCGCAACAATCTCCTCGCGCGTTGCCTCGGGGCAGCCGTAGGCGATGTTCTCGGCAATCGTGCCGTCGAACAGCCAGGCGTCCTGTAGCACCATGCCAAACTGCTGCCGTAGCTCGCCGCGGTCCATGAGGCGCGTATCCACACCGTCAAGCGTAATACGGCCGCCGTCGATCTCGTAAAAGCGCATGAGCAGGTTGATGAGCGTCGTCTTGCCTGCGCCCGTGGTTCCCACCACGGCAATCTTCTGGCCCGGCTCGGCGGTAAACGACACGTCGCGCATGAGCGGCTTGTCGGGCGCATAGCCAAAGCGCACGTGCTCAAAAGCGACGCGGCCCTCAATGCGACCCGGCAGCTTGGCGGCCTCGTCCGGCAGCGGATCGGCCTCCATCTCGGGCTCATCAAGCAGGTCGAACACGCGCTCCGCACTCGCCAGCGCGCTCTGCAGCGAGTTAAAAGTGAACGACAGCTGCGTCATGGGTTCGGACGCCTCGTAGATAAACTGGAAGAACGCCTGGAACACGCCGACGGTCATGTGACCGGCGACCAGCATGCTGCAGCCCACGAGCGCAATCACAATCTGCGCCAGGCGACCAATAAAGCGAACCGCGGGTCCGACGGCGTTGATCATAAAGTCGGCCTTGGTGCTCACGCGCGCCAGCTCGCCCGAGGCCTCGTGCACCTCGGCAGAGCTCTGGTGCTCGCGGTTGAATGCGCGAATCACCAAACGGCCCGAATAGCCTTCCTCGACCGCGCTCGTGATTTTGGACACCCATTCCTGACGCTCGCCCGTCACATCATGCGTACGGCGCGAAACCACCTTGGTCACCAGCAGCGATACCGCCGTAAAACCCAAAAAGATCAACGTGAGCCTAACGCTATAGACGAACATCATGATGATGGCGCCCGTCACGGTACCGATCGATACCAGCAGCTGCAGCAATCCGCGCTGCATACTCTCGGACATCTTGTCCAAGTCGTTGGTCGCGCGGCTGACCACCTCACCGGGGCGATGTGCGTCAAAGTAGGCGAGCGGCAGGCGGCTGAGCTTTTGCGCGATGCGGTTGCGCAGACGCAGGTTGAGGCGTTCGGCCACGCTCGACATCAAAAAGCTCTGGAGCGCATAGAACGAGGCAGCGGCAGTCCAGATCATAAAGTAGACGAAGATGGTCTTGCCGCAGTTCTCCCAGGTGATGTTGAAGGTGGTTCCGTTGGCAAACGCCACCTTCATGTGCCCCCACAGTTCATCGATCACGCGGGCGCTGTACGCCGGCGCGGCGGTGTTAAAGATGACGTAGAACACGATGCTCGCAAACACGATGTAAAAGCGCCAATGGTCGCCGGCGGCCTCGCCCCACAAGCGGCGCACCGTCGCCCAGGTATCCCGGGGCGTCTCGTCCTCGTCTTCGTCGTCCACGTCGCGCATACGTTCTGCCTCGGCACGGGCACGTTCGTCCTCGGCACGCTCGTTTTCCTCGTACAGCGCCTGGCGACGAGCCTCGCGCTCGGCCGCAGCCCTGGCGGCGTCATCCAGCTCGGTCGACGCGGCAGCCTGCTCGACCGTTTTCTCAGCGGCGTCCGAATCGTTCGAATCGATTGCGTCGCCGCGCTTCTTGAGCTCCTCGGTCATGCTACTCACCTCCCTTCATCTGCGACTCCGCGATAGCGCGGTACACCTCGCAAGTTTCCATAAGCTCGTCATGCGCGCCCAGGCCCACGACCTCGCCGTCCTTGAGCACCACGATCTGGTCGGCATGCAAGATCGTCGAGATGCGCTGCGCGATGATGAGCACCGCAGCGTCGCGCGTCTCCTCCTGCAGCGCATGGCGCAGCGCCGCATCGGTCTTAAAGTCCAAGGCCGAAAAACTGTCATCGAAGATATACAGATCGGCATGCTTCATGAGGGCGCGGGCAATGGCCAGGCGCTGGCGCTGACCGCCCGAAAAGTTCGTGCCACCCTGCGCCACCGGGGTATCGAGCCCCTGCGGCTGATCGAGCACAAAGGTGCTCTGGGCAACCTGGAGCGCGTGGAGCATATCGGCCTCGGTCGCGTCTTCGTTGCCAAAGCGCAAATTGCTTGCCACGGTGCCCGAGAACAGCCATGCCTTCTGCGGGACGTAGGCAATGCGCCCGCGAATCTCGTCTTGCGAAAGCTCGCGCAGGTCGACGCCGTCCAGGCGAATGGCACCCTTGGTGGCATCGTGAAAACGCAGCAGAAGCTTTGCCACCGTCGACTTGCCCGAGCCCGTCGAGCCCACAATCGCGGTCGTCTGACCGCGACGACAGGCAAAGCTCAGGTCGCACAGGGTGTCCTCATCGGCATCGTCAAAACGAAACGACATGTGATCGAACTCAGCGACCGCATCCGCATCGCCCCCGGAGGCAGGCGCCCCGTCACCCAGCGTACGCTCACCGTCCACGATGCTCGGCTCAATCTCCAACACCTGCTGCGCACGGTTCAGGCACGCCGCGGCGCGCGGCAGCGTCAGCACTACCATCTGCGCCATCATCACAAAGAACAGGATCAGGAGCGCATATTCCAGCACCGCGGAGATGCTCGCAATCTGCATTGCATGGGCGCCAACGCGGTTGCCGCCCACCCACAGCACCGCCACCTCGGCAATGTTCATCAAAAAGAAGGTAGAGCTATCAAGGCCCACAAACAGGTGGTTGACCTTAATGGCGTTGTCCGCGTAATCGCTAAACACCTCGTCCAGGCGCTGCTCCTCGTGAAGCTCTTTATTAAAAGCGCGGATGACGCGAACGCCCACGATGTTCTCGCGCAGCACCACGTTCATGCGGTCGATAAAGCTCTGCAGGCGCATAAAAATTGGCGCGGCGTTAGCCACGGTAAAGACTGCCGCCACCAGCACGATCGCAACCACCACGCCCAGCAGCGTACCCATGGCGGGATCGATGAGCCACGCAAAAATGATGCCCGCGACGGCCAAGAACGGCACCGGCAGCACCAGCTGGATCGTCTGCAGGATGGCCTGCTGAATCACATTGATGTCGTTGAGCGAGCGCGTGATCATCGATCCGGTGCCAAAGCGCTCAAAGTCGCTGGCCGCGAGCTCGAGCGACTTGTCGTACACGGCATTGCGGATATCGCAGGCCACGTTGGCGGCCAAGCGCGCCGAAAGATAGCAGCCCAGCACCGCGCCGCCGCTGGCCATGCCGGTCGCGATAAGCATGTAGAGGCCATTGCGCAAAATGTAGTCGACATCACCCGTGGTGATACCGGTGTTGACCATGTTCGCCAGCATCGTGGGAACCAACAGCGTGCCGACGTTATCAACCAGCAGCACCAGCAGCGTCACTGCGACAAGCCCTCGATAGGGCTTCAGAAACCTCATTAACAGTCGCACGACTCCCCCTCACCTTGATTCTCGGCTTGGCTCTCGGCAGCGATATGCTGCTTAAATGCCTCGCACTCCTCACCGAGCACCTGAGAGAATTTTCCGATCAAGCGCATAATCTCGCGCTGCTCACACGGCTCAAGCGCGCCAAAGGCTCGCTGCTCGGCCTTGAGTGCCGGCAGCGCATAACGCTCGGCAAACCGCATGCCCGCTTCGGTCAAACGCACAACCTTGTTCTTACGGCTGCCTTCGGCAAACTCCAACGTTGCAAAGTCCCGCGCCGTCAAGGTTTTAATGGCCGAGTTGATGGTCTGCTTGCTGTAGAACCATTCGCTCGTCAGGCGGCTTACGGCAATACTGCCGCCCGCCGTGCTGGTATCGACGAGCATCCAGTAAGCGCAGTCCGAAAGACCGCAGGCGCGCGAGAACTCCGAATAAATATGGTCGAGTCCATTGAGCAACCGGTCGAAATCGACCAGCGTAACCGCACTATTCATCTATCCCACCATTCGATTGTCCGATTTTTGACCAATTTATATCTCTAGATTAGTCCGAGTTTTGACTATCGTCAACAGGCTCTCCGCAAATGCTTGCACTTTTATGGCCTATCGGCAGAAAAAGACCGCCGGCGCGGGGGCAGCGCCAGCGGTCACGTGAAAATCGGGTTTTATTGCCCGTTAGGCGGCGACGGCCTCGTAGACCGTGGCGCCCGAGAAGCTGTCATGCAGGCTCTTGCCGGCAATCCACGGCAGCTCGACGACCTCGCAGACCGTGTTGACCAGCTCGGAGCAGTCAGTAAAGTGGCCCTTGTCGTTGAGGGCCTCGCAATCCTGAACACGCCAATAGCCATCGGTGTGCGTGATGTAGTACTCGTGATCGTCAATCGTCACAAAAGCGCGCGTCTTGGAACGCAGCAACTTCAGAAATCCTTCGAAGTCGGTCTCGACGACATCTCCAGCCTGGAACATGATGTTACCTCCTGGCCCGGCGCCACCACGGCGCGTTGATAAACGTTGGTGTTCCTTTAGTAAAACCTTTATCAGAGGTTATGCGGGCATCATTTAGGCAAGTGGTAAAAAACCGCAGGGTAGACGGGATAAAACGTTTAACCATCCCATTTGTTTGTCACATTCTGAAGGTACTTTTATGCAAACCTACTTTCCCAATTGGGATCTACCCTTTTGGCCGGGCAATTGACCGTCTATCGTTTGAGCCCGACGGGTATGAACGTGGCATCTGCAACGCCACCACAAGGAGACACCATGGAGACCATCGAAGCGCTCATTCACCGCCGCAGCTGCCGCAAATACAGCGATCGTCCCGTCGAGGCCGAAAAGCTCGCACGCATTATCGAGGCCGGCCAGTATGCACCCAGTGGCATGGGGCGCCAGCCGGTGACGTTTGTCGCCGTCACCGACCCCACGACCGTTGAGCGCCTCTCACAGCTCAACGCACAGGTCATGGGCAGCAACAGCGACCCCTTCTATGGCGCCAAGACCGTTGTGGTGGTACTGGTCGACCGCAGCGTGCCCACGCACCTGGAAGACGGATCGCTCGCCATGGGCAACCTGCTCAACGCCGCCTATGCACTGGGTGTCGACTCATGCTGGATTCACCGCGCGCATGAGGTCTTTGACTCGCCCGAGGGCCTGGAGCTGCTGGCCAGCTGGGGCCTGCCCGCCGACGGCAGCCTGCGCGGCGTCGGTCACTGCATTCTGGGCTATGCCGAAGACACGCTACCCGAGCCCAAACCCCGCCGCGACAACGTGGTGTACGTTAGGTAATTAGTTCCGCCGTTCTAACGAACGGCGGACCCGCTCGCAACTTATCTTGCCGATGGAGTTGTCGTCGTTTCGTTCGTGTGGGTCGTTTCGGCGCCGTCGCCCTGTTCGCCCTCGTCCTTTTGAGCGTCGGCGATGGTGGAGGCCGCCGCAACGATACCGCGCTGGGGCGCGACGCCCGTCTGGGTCTGAGCGCCCTCGACAATTTCTGTGCCTGCATGCGCGAGCTCGGGCGATTTAAACATCGCGTCCAAGTTGGCACCGTCGCCGGCGTAGCCAAGCGCAGCGAGTGCGATGACGATCACTGCAACGACGACCGCGATCGGAACATAACGATGCCAACCAGCCGGATTGAGTCCGCTGCGACGAGCCGCCCCGCGGCTGATGTAGCCGAGCGTGCCGTCGTGCTTGAGCTTTGAGCCCACCACGCGTTTGCGGTCCCACAGCGAGGACTCTGCCTGCATTGCCAAGCGGGCACCTGTCGAAGGATAGCCGTATTTAGTGCGCTTGAACGAGCCGTCAAACCCCGAGGCGTGTTTGCCCCACGTCACCGATGTTGTGCGTCGGTTAACCGGCGCGGCGCTCCGCCTTCTGCGGCTCGGTTTTGTAGTCTCAGCCATACGCCCCCGCACGCCGTAACCAAATCGAAATAATAACGCTTTGGACTGTAGCACACGCGTCGCGCGCGGTCACGGGCGCCTCGCTCAACGGTCATCGTCCTTCAGTAAGCGCCACAGCGTTGTTCGGCTTATGCCCAGCACCTCCGCCGCACGGGTTCGGTTGCCGTGGAGATGATCTACAACCAGATGCGCGATATCTCGCTCGGTATCGGCCAGCGGTCGCAGGATATACAGGTCGCTTTCGAGTGTCGGGGCGCCAAAGGTTGCGGTCTTAATCACGTCCTCTTGGGCGAGCACTTCCTCCGCCACAGCGCGATCCACCGTGCCCGCCCCCACCAATATATACAGTCGTTCCGAGACCTCGCGGAGCTGCAGATAATTGCGCGGCCAGCGGTAAGCATCGAGCGCCTTCGTCGCCGCGGCAGACAGCGTGGGCGCTGCCGTCCCAAATGCACCAGCGAGATATTCCAAATAGCGCGCAATCTTTTGCGACGTGGCTCCCTGCTCGACGATTGCCGGCGCCACGCTCACCGCACAGGCGAAGCGCTCGGTCACAAAGGCGGCTTGATCACTTTCGCTGCCGCCCGGCATGTCATTCGCCGTCAGCACCACATGGCAGCGCGTCGCCAACGCGGTGTCGGCCATCGTGGAAACGAGCTCGCGGAGACGCTGGGGGCCAACCGTGTTCCAGCCCTCAATGCAAAGTGTCAGCCCCGTTTGGAACAACGGCGATTCGGCGCTTTTGAGCAGATGGCGCCAGCCGCGATCCGTTAGCTCATCGAGCGCAACGGCAACAAAGGGCTGATCGACAAAAGGACCGTCCAGATAGAGGCGCATGGCAATCTCGACCTGACCCGTTCCCAGCTCGCCCTCGAGCATAAGGGGCACACCGCGCGCGTAGCTCTCGGCGACCGGCGCAGCCACCGAGGCAGGCCCCTCAACGATGCCGTACGCGCTCGATTCGTAGCGGGCCTCAACTTCGTCGGCGTTGAGCCACTCGATGCCCGCGTGCGCCGCGGCGCCGCGCACCTCGCGGACCACGACGACCCAAAGGCCCCCGCTCTCTTTGTCGGCGGGGCGAACGGTCAGGCTCAGGCGCGTACCCGCACGCCCCATAACCAGACGCGCGCCGTCTCCTATACGGTCGAGGCGTTCGGCAACAAAAGCTGCCACATCCCGCTCAAGCGCCGCGTCATTCATGGTCGAAATCGCGACGTCCCCACGCGCATCGATTGCCAATGCCGAGGCCCCGGCAGCAGCCAGGGCCTCGGTCAAGATGTTCAGCTTGGCATCGCTATCCATGATTTGCCCCTGTCCGCGGCGACGTGCAACCGCCGACGGTCGCACGACCGAGTGTTTCAAAATTGAACGATATTGCTCACCAAACACTATAGGGCAGAAAGCGCCGTCCTGCGAGTATAGGTGTTGCCCCGCATCGCCATCCTGGCGGGGCGATAAGAGCTCTTCGGGACTTATAAACCTGCGGACAAGCCATACCCGCAAGAGCTCCTATCGCTCCACCGCAGGCTTGCGCTCACCAGCAACCAGCACGCGAATAATCTACTTCTCTACCAGATTCCCAGCACGTGCTGCATTCCCAAGCTCATGCACGCAATGCCAATCCAGCAGCAAAAGCCCAGCGCGATGGGCTTGCCGCCCTTTTTGACCAGCTCGACGATATCGGTATTAAAGCCAATAGCCGCCATGGCCATCACGATAAAGAACTTCGAAAGCTCCTTGATGGGCGCCGTAATGGACGTGGGAAGCTGAAACACCGTGGTGACCACGCTTGCCAACACAAAGAACAGCACGAACATGGGAAACGCGCGTTTAAGCGAAAACGTGCTTTTGGCGTCGCCGCCGGCCTTACGCGCCAGATGCATCTGCCAGCATGCGAGGACCAACGTGATGGGAATAATGGCCAGCGTCCTGGTGAGCTTGACCACCGTGGCGCTCTCGAGCACATTGGCACCGGGATGCATACTGTCCCAAGCACTCGCCGCAGCCGTTACGGACGAGGTGTCGTTGATGGCGGTGCCGGCAAACAGGCCAAAGCCCTCGTTGGTCAGCCCGAGCATACCACCGAGCGTCGGAAACACGAGCGCCGCGATAACGTTAAACAGGAAGATGACCGAAATAGCCTGGGCAATCTCGCGATCGTCGGCATCGATGACGGGTGCGGTCGCGGCGATGGCAGAACCGCCGCAAATCGACGAACCCACACCTACAAGCGTCGCGATCTTGCCCGGCACGTTCATAACGCGGCAGAGTACAAAGGCAATGACAAGCGAAGTCGAGATTGTCGCCACGATAATCGGCAGCGACTGGGCGCCCTTGGACAGGATCTGCGAGAGGTTCATGCCAAAGCCAAGCAGGATAACCGCGTACTGCAAGACTTTTTTAGATGTATAGGTGACACCGGCGGCGAGCTGTTCGCGGCGATTCTTGGGAAAGACGAGCGCCAGGACCATGCCAAAGAGGATGGCAAATACCGGCCCGCCGACCACCTCAATTTGTTTGCCGAGCAACGTCGCGGGGATAGCGATGATCAGGCAGAACAAGACACCCTTCCAGCGCTCGCGTACGATATTCGCCAGTTGCATATGGGATTCCTTCTTTCTCTTTCACGTTTGCGACGGCTTATGATACGGCAACATTGAGCGCAGCCTTGCGTAAACAAAGACTAAGATGTCGCAATAGTTCTTGGGCAACAGCCGAATTACCCACCGCGGAAAGCTGATTCGCGGCATAATTAACAACTGACATATGAGTTTGATAGAACAGTTGCGAGGCGCTATGGAAGAATCGATGCACGTCGGCGAGCAGGAAACGAGCCTACAGGACCAGTCCTACCACACCATTCGACGCAAAATCGTCTACCTTGACTACAAGCCGGGCGAAAAGCTAGGCGTCAAGCAGCTTTGCGACGACCTAGATATGGGGCGCACCCCCGTGCGCGAGGCTTTGGTTCGTTTGGCGCAGGAAGGCCTGGTGCGTACCGTGCCCCAAAGTGGCACCTATGTCTCGCCCATCAACCTCACCCTTGCCGAGAGTGCCTGCTACATTCGCGAGCACCTGGAAAAGCAGGTAATTGTGGAGTGCTGCGCCCGTGCCACCTCGGCAGGCATCGAGCAGCTCGACCGCGCCATCGCGCTGCAGGAAAAGGCCATGGCCGAAGAGGATCGCATCGGTTTCTTTTTGAGCGACAACCTCATGCATCACATGATTTTTAGCATCGCATGCCGCAGCACCGTGTGGTCGTGGCTCGAGGAGACCAATGCCGACCTGGAGCGCTTCCGCTGGCTGCGCGCCGCCACACAGACGCTCGACAATCAGGAGACTGTTAACGAGCATAAGCAAATCCGCCGCGCCATCGCCGGTCGCGACCCCATCGAGGCGAGTTTTTTGGTCAGCAAGCACCTGCATATGATGTTCCGCAACCAAACCGAGGTCCTGGACCAGTTCCCCGAGTACTTCGAGACCAGCAAGCTTCGCTAACCTGCCAAAAAGGGACAGGTTTATTTCGGCAGGTTTTATCTGGGCAAACGCAACAAGGCCCGGCTCCGTCTTAATGCGGAGCCGGGCCTTAGTTGCTAGAACGACGGAACTCGATTATTCGACCGTGACGCTTTTCGCCAGGTTGCGGGGCTGGTCAACGTCGCAACCGCGCAGGATGGCTACCTCGCGGGCGAGCAGCTGCAGCGGGACGCTCGCCGTGATGGGGCTGAACACGTCGCGGACGGCCGGCACGCGAATGATGCAGTCGGCAATCTTGTTGATCTCCTCGTCGCCCTCGGTGGCAACGACGATGACCTTGGCGCCGCGCGCCTTGCACTCCATAAGGTTCGACACGGTCTTGTCGTAGGTGGCGCTCTTGGTGGCCACCGCGATGACGGGGAAGCCCGGATCGATCAGTGCAATGGGGCCGTGCTTCATCTCGCCGGCAGCATACGCCTCGGCGTGCAGGTAGCTGACCTCCTTGAGCTTGAGCGCGCCCTCGTAGGAAATAGCGGCGCCCATGCCGCGACCCACGAACAGTGCGGACTGAGCGTCCTTGCAGACAAGCGCGGCCTCGTGCACGGCCTCGGTCTGCGTATCCAGAATCCACTGGATCTGCTCGGCCGTATCGGAAAGCTCGCGGAACAGCATGCGCGTCTGCTTGGTGGTCAGGCGGTATTTGACTTGCGCCAGCAGCAGGGCCAAAAGCGTGAGGCTCACGACCTGACCGATGAAGCTCTTGGTCGAGGCGACCGCGATCTCCTTGTTGGCCTTGGTGTAGATGACGCCGTCGCTCTCGCGCGCCACGGGGCTACCCACCACGTTGGTGATGCCAAAGACCTTGGCGCCCTTGATACGCGCGTCGCGAATGGCGGCGAGGGTATCGGCCGTCTCGCCCGACTGGGACACGGCAACGACGAGCGTCGTCGGTGTGATGATGGGGTTGCGGTAGCGGAACTCGCTGGCAGCCTCAACCTCGGTGGGAATGCGAGCCCAGCCCTCAATAAGGTTCTTGGCGATGAGGCCAGCGTGATAGCTAGTGCCGCAAGCGATCACGTAGACGCGATCGATGTCGTTGAGCTCCTCGAGCGAAAGGCCCAGCTCGTCGATATCGAGCTCGCCGGCGGGGGTCATACGGCCCACCAGCGTATCGCGCACGACGCGCGGCTGCTCGTGGATTTCCTTGAGCATAAAGTCGGGATAACCGCCCTTTTCTGCCATGTCCAGGTCCCAGTCGATGTGGGTGACCTTGGGCTCGATAACGTTGCCGGCCTCGTCGGTGTACTCGACGCCCGCGGGCGTGAGCTTGGCAAACTGACCGTCCTCGAGCACCACGACATCGCGGGTGGCGTCGATGAGCGCGATGACATCGGAAGCAACATAGGAGCCGGTTTCGCCCACGCCGACTACGATCGGGGAATCCTTGCGGGCCACGGCGATCACGCCGGGCTCGTCAGCGCACACGGCGGCCAGACCATAGGCACCGACCACGTGGGTGCAAGCCTCGCGCACGGAGGCCATCAGGTCGTGCGTCTCGGCATAAGCCTCTTCGATCAGATGCGCGAAGACCTCGGTATCGGTCTCGCTCTTAAAGTGGTGGCCGCGGCCCTCTAGCTCTTCGCGCAGCTCGGCGAAGTTCTCAATGATGCCGTTGTGGACGATGGCGATACGACCGTCGCAGCTGGTGTGGGGATGGGCGTTAACGATGGAGGGCTTGCCGTGGGTGGCCCAACGGGTGTGGCCGATACCGCAGGTAGCGTCGCTGTCGATGTTGGAAAGCTCGCTCTCCAGGCCCGCGACCTTGCCCACGCGGCGGATGACATCGAGGTGCGCCGCGGCGCCCTCGCCCACCTCGAGCGCGACGCCCGAGGAGTCATAGCCGCGATACTCCATACGCTTGAGGCCCGTAACCAGGATGTTCTTTGCAATATCAGAGCCGGTGTAGCCGACAATTCCGCACATAGGATAAATCCCTTCGTTCGCGTGACTGCAAGACGTCCACGCACAAGGGGCGCTGAGACGTACGACGTTCGAGTATTGTACTCACGCAAACGCAAGCTGATATACCAGAAGTGGTATCTCAACTTAGATACCACCCGATGCACACACGTCCAGCTGGTCCAAACCACCACAATGGGGACAGGCACCTTTGTGGTGGTTTGGACCGGGGCGGCGCTCTGACCCAGCGAAAGATCTCGATCTGTAACATCTGGGGCTCCGGAAGCCGGCTTAGTGTTACAGATCGAGACAATTGAAGGCCCAGGCATCTCAAACCGCCACAAAGGTGCCTGTCCCCTTTGTGGCGGTCCGGGGCAGTAGCAGCGTTTCCCCAGATAAAACCTGCCAAAATAAACCTGTCCCTTTTTGGTAGGTTTGGGATGCTACAATCTGGCTTGTACTTGAAACGCATCAAAGGGGCCGCTATGGCAAAGATAAAAATCAGCGATGTCGCGCGCGAGGCAGGGGTCTCGCTGGGCACGGTGTCCAACGCGCTCAACCACCCCGAAAAGCTGCGCCCCGAGACCCTCAAGCTCATCAACGAGACCATCAATCGCTTGGGCTACCTGCCCAACCAAAGCGCCCGTCAGCTCGCGGGCGGCACCACCAAGTCCTTTGGCCTGGTCCTCCCCCGTCTCGACCACGGCTTCTCACTCCAGATTGCCAGCGGCGCCCATAACGAGGCACGCAAGCACGGCTATGACTTGCTCATCGCCAACGCCGACAACGACGACATTCTCGAAGACCATTACCTGCGCTATTTTATGGGCACGCAGATGTCCGGCGTCATGGTTCAGCCCATGGCGTCCCCCGACTGGCACCCCGCCATGGCCAAGATGCCCGTGCCGATCGTCCATCTGGACATCCACTGTTCCGAGCCCGGTTATTACGTGGCCGCCGACAACGAGGCACAGGGGCGCATTATCGCCGAGCTCGCCATCGCCCGCGGCGCGCACCATATCACCGTTGTGGGCAGAGCGGCATTTATGCAGCTCACCCTGCGTGTGCTTGGCATTCACAAGGCCCTTGCTCTGCACCCCGATATCAAGATCGAAGTCATCGACGCCGGCGAATGGAATACCGCTGCCGACGGCTACGGCATCGGTGCCCAAATCGCCGAGCGCCCCGCGGACGAGCGCCCCGATTTTGTCATCGGCCTGACCGACGTACTGGCGTCGGGCGTTATCTCGGCGTTAATCGACAAGGGCATCTCCGTCCCCGAGCAGGTCCGCGTGGCAGGCTGCGACGGAAATCCGCTCGCCTGGAGCGGGTCGGTCCCGCTGACCACAGTAGCGCCTCCGGGCTACGAGATTGGCCGCAAGGGCGTTCAGTTGCTGATGGAGCAGATCGAGAACAAACCCGCCGCCAAGACCAAACACGTCCGTATCGGCTCTGCCGCGCGCCCCGTCACCGCGGTCACGGCCATCGAGGATATCAACCGCCAAGAAATCGTACGCCCCTTCTTGCTCGAGCGCGTGAGCACCCGCAGCATCTCCCCCGACGCGGCCGCAGCCCCCGCGGCCCCCGCC
>CAKXKM010000042.1:0-3059 GCA_934876235.1 Collinsella sp. AF02-46-1
AAGCAGGCCTACAACTACAACCCCGAAAAATACTGCATGCTCAAGGATGCGATTGATCGCGGCAGCGAGATTTCCAACACGAGCAATGCCATGTACGAGAACGGTCAGCTCACCGAGTTGGGCCATATCGCTCAGGATGCCTTTCAAGGTGCGTACAACACCGATCCTGTTGAGTTCTCAGCACTTCAAGATGCCTATGCGTACAACTCGTACTATGCGGTGACCGAGGCGTGGCTCAAGAGCGGCCTGGCCATTGATATTTCGGGCCGCGCCGATTGCGTCAAGGGCATGGTGTGGAGCATCACCAACATGTGCGGTACCGGTGGCTGCAGAGACTTCTTCCGCTGGGCGAATCTTTCCAACGATATGTCCGACCGCGAGTTTGTGACGGCGCTCTCCAACAGCGTGGTCAATAACGTGGCGACCAAGTATTCGAGCCAGCCCCAGTATCATGAGGGCTGGAAGAACCGCTACCGCAACGAGCTAAAGGACTGCTTGGTTTATATCGCTGAGGACGAGGCAGCCGCTGCGACGCCCGTGCAGCCCGAGCCTACGCCGGCGCCCTCGCCGACACCTGATTCGAATGACGACTAGAGTGACGATGCCAACGATGACAGGATGGATGCGCCCTCGACCGATGCTGACGGTAATGGCTCTGCTGGTGGCACTACCAACGACGGCTCTACCTCGAACGGCTCCGATTCGAACGGCTCTGCTGCGGGCGATTCGTCTTCAAGCTCTGCCGGCAATACGGACAGCGACGCTTCTGGTTCGACCGACGCTGGCACCTCTAACTCATCCACCGGCTCGAGCGATTCGTCCGTTGACACCGGCTCTAACAACGGCTCCGGCTCTGACGCAACCCCTGATTCCGACGCTTCCAAGGACGACTCGAATAAGGCGCCGGACGCTCCCGTTGCTTCGCCGGACAAGAAGCCTTCTTTCTCCGTGCAGCTTGGTTCTACGCTGGGCTCTTCGCTGATGGCTGGCGTCAATAATGGCTCGACCCAGAACAAGGACAATTCTGATCAGGTTTCCACGGAAAAGACCGAGGCCGCAAAGGGCGACTCCAAGGACAAGGCTTCCGAGAAGACCGAATCTGATAAGGGTTCTAGCTCTGAGGAGAAGGACGACAAATCCGTTCAGAAGAAGGACGAGAGCAAGACCGAGGGCGAAAAGAAACAGCCCGAAGACGACGACAAGAGCGGTGCTGACAACCAGGTCCAAGAGCAAAATGACTCCAAGACGGTGACCACTACAACCACGACGACTACAACGACCAAGTCATCTGGCGGTAACATGCCCAAGACGGGCGACCTTATCGTTATGGCGAGCCTTGCCAGTGCAAGCTTGGCCACACTGGGCGCTACGTCTATCGTAAGTGGTAAGCATAAGCTCGATCAGCAGAAGAAAGCTTCTGGGGAGGACGGCTCGGAGGAGTAGCCTCTTGGTTGCTAGATAACTAAAGAGTTGGGACGGGGTCCGGTGCGAATGCGTCGGGCCCCGTTTTGTTGTGCAACGATTAGTTGTGCCCCCTCACACCTCTTGTTGCTACCGTTGCCCGATATGTTTGTGCGGCGTCATCGGTACATGCGATGCGGTCATTACAATTGGCATCGTGCTGCGATTTAGGGGGAACGTTTTGGTGTCTGAACAGGCAAATGTTGATTGTGCTGCTGGCTTTGGCGTGCGCTTGATCGGCTGTGCCGACGATGCGGTTTTGCCCATTGGCATGCACGACTATGCGGAGGCCCTTGGTTGCTGCATGCTGGTTGACAAGACCATGTTTATTGCTGATGTGTTGGACTGCGACGCGTCCGTTGTGGTGTGCTGTCGACCCGAGGGTTTTGGCAAGAGCATGAACTTGTCGATGCTCAGGGCTTTTCTGGAGCGTCCGGCGGTCGGTCGCGCCGGTCGGATCTCGTTTGCCGATGCTCAGATTTGGGATGCGAACGGCGGGCGCTATCGGGATGAGTATGCTTGCTATCCGGTGATATCGCTGGACTTTTCTGGCGCTGCGAGGTGTGGCCCCGCTGTTGCCGGCGTCGTGCGCGATGCCCTTTCGGGCGAGTGCGCTCGCTTGTTGGCGCTCTTGGAGGCTCCGGATTTAGCTCGAGATAAGGTGCGTCACATCGAACGTGTCGCGCGTGGCGTGGCGGGCGCGGACGAGGTTGACTCGGTGCTCGGTGTGCTCATAGAGCTGCTGGAGATTGCCTGCGATGAGCAGGTTGTATTGCTCGTTGATGGGTACGATGCGGCGTGGTCTCGCCGTGCGAGCGCGAGGGACGCTTCCGACGCCGATCCGGCAGGGCTATTCGATCGCGTACTGTTCGACGCCATTGCCACTGCGCACGATTCGTTGCGGCTGACGTGTTTGATGGGGGAGTATCCCGGCCCTGCCGAAGCGGCGCTTTCTTTGCATGGCTGCTCGTATTGTCTGACGGCGCCGCTTTCGACCTGGTGTGACCGTTGTTTCGGCTTTTCGGATGCCGAGGTCCAGGCTCTGTTGAATCATGTTGGGCGCGAGGAATACCTGGATGATGCGCGTGAATGGCTCGAGGGATATCGGTTTGGTAGGGCCTATTGCTCGAGTCCAGCGCGTGTGATCGGTTTTCTGGACCGAGGCTGCACGGCGCCCGTGCGTGCCGATCTGTATGGGTATGCGGATTGCCTGAGTAGGGTAGTTAGTGACTGGAATCTCGACCGCCTTTCGGTCTTGTTTGATTTGCTCGAGGCCCATGGATGCGTTGGGGTCCCGCTTTGTTTGGGCGCTGCGGGGCTAGGGGCCTCGCCTGATGATGGCTTGTGGACGGCGCTGTATCTGTCAGGTTTCCTGACGACAGATATGACTGAGGAGCCAGAGTATGGCGATCGCCTCTGTGCTTTGCGATTGCCCAATAACGAGCTTCGTCAGGCCTTGCGTCTAGTGATTATTGAGTGGTTTGAGTGCGCTGCAGAAGACATTCGAGACGTCGATGCGTTTCGCGACGGGCTGTGCCATGGGAACGAGGATACCGTGAGGCGGGCGCTAAGCCGCATCTTGGGAGATGCGGGAATCG
>CAKXKM010000042.1:3069-8680 GCA_934876235.1 Collinsella sp. AF02-46-1
CCGGGCTATGCCAATCCTGCTTCGAGGCGAAAGTGTGGCGCGGATCGCTGGGACATCCAGGTTTTTCCTACGGGCGCTGTGTTTGACATAGCCGATACGATCGGTATGCTCGATGAACGTCCGCTGGTAACGATCAACTTGATGTATGACTCCGATGTGGATGCGGTGGGGTTGGAATTGCTGGCCGTGCAGTCGCTACTCGACATAGAGCGCGACGGCATCGACGAAATCCGTGTGCCGCGACCCGGCGTGGGTCGCATGCGCTGGGGGTTTGGGTTTGACGGACAGCATGTGGCTGCGGTGTGCCAGCGGCTTTAAGCGCCGAGGTGTTTCCGGCTTCCGCTACTCTGCGTCCTTCATGGGTGGCATGGGCTTCCAGTCGGGATCCTTGATGATCTTGCGGGCATCTTTCATGCCGCGGCGCAGCGCCGGAATACCGGTCTTAAAGCATTTGTCGACCGCTGCCAAGCGAATGAATTCCTTGCAGAAGGTCGCGGCATTGCCCAGGCGGAACAGCATGGGGTGGTAGTCACCGTAGACCTGCATATAGCGAGCGAGGAAGCCTCGGTTGCGCATGATGTAGTAGCGGTTGGTGTCGCTTGTGGAGTTGAGCTGGCGTTTGCCGGCGATATCCCAGTTAGAGACGGCGCGGGCGCGTTTGAGCACCACGTCGGCAACTACAGCGGCGGGGAAGTGCTGGCTCGCGACATAGCCGTAGCAGGCATCGTCGCCGTAGATGAAGAAGCGCGCATCGGGCAGGCCGATCTTGTCGACTACGCGACGCGAGAACAGGCCGCCTTCAAAGCACAACTGGTTCATGGCGCGGTAGCCCTCGGGGCCCAGGTCCCACTTAGCGATGGGGTTGGGGATGCCAAGCGAAAGGATAAGCTGGTATTGCCAAAAGAAGGCGCCACCGTCAAAGTCCAGGCGCGAACCCTGGATGACATCGTAGCGGTCGGTCCACTTGGCAAGACGCTCGATGCCTTCGGGAATGACGAGCACGTCGTCGTCCATCACCCAGAACCATTGAGCGCCCAGGTCGTAGGCGCACTTGGTGCCGGCGGAAAAGCCGCCCGCGCCGCCACCGTTTTTGAGCTGCGGCGCGTAGATAACGCGGTCGGTGCCACACTCTGCGTCGGGCTGGTCGGTGTCGATGCCCCACAGGTTGGCGAGGCGCTCGTTGAATGCGGCACACATGGCTTCGGTCTCGCGCGAATTCTCGTTATCGACAATCACGATGCGCCAGGGCGCGGCCGTGAGCTCGGTCATAGATTCGAACAGGTTGGCTAGGAGTTCCTGGCGCTTGTACGTAACGACGACGATGGCGAGCTTGTCGATGGGAGCGGGAAGGGTTGAAGGCATGGGGCAATATATCCTTTCACGCGCGGCGGGCGAGTGCTGCGCGGAAGCTATCGAATACGTCCTTGGGACGGTCCTATTGTAAAGGCTCGGCGCACCTTGGCGGCAAGCTTTGAATAAAACGCAGGAACCTGCCATGGGCCCGCCGCATGACGTGGGGCTGCTTTGCCCGCAAGAGGCTCCATAGATTATATAAACGCCCGCTAGCGCGCTGACCCTTTGATACCATGAAACGACAGGTATTTCCTAAGGAGCACATTTGTCTACTAACGCCTCTGGCAGCCCTGTTCTGTCGCTGCTTATTCCCATTTACAATGTTCAGCGCTACTTGCGCGAGTGTCTCGATTCCGCCCTGGCGCAGACGCTCAAGGATATTGAGATCATCTGCATTAACGACGGGTCGACCGACAACTCGCCCGCGACTATCCGCGAGTATATGGGGCGCGATGGGCGTGTCAAGATGATCGACAAGGCCAACAGCGGCTACGGCGACTCGATGAACCACGGTCTGGAGATGGCGCGCGGCAAGTACGTTGGCATCTTGGAGTCCGATGACTTTATGGCGCCCGACGCACTTGAAAAGCTTGTCTCGGCCGCCGATAGCAATAATGCCGACTTTGCGAAGGCGAACTTTGATTTCTACTGGTCTAAGCCCGAGGAGCGCCGTTCGCTGCACGAGATGTTTAAGGCCAAGGACTGCGGCAAGCCGGTGCACCCGAGCGACACGACGCAGTTCTTTAAACAAAAGCCGTCGATTTGGTCGGCCGTGTACCGTCGCGATTTTCTTGAGCGCAACGGCATTAAGTTCCTGCCGACTCCGGGGGCATCCTTTCAGGACACGTCATTCGCTTTTAAGGTGATCGCGTGCGCCGATAAGGCTGTTTACCTGCATGATGCCGTGTTGTCGTATCGCCAGGACAACGAGAATTCCTCGGTCAATTCTTCGGCTAAGGTCTTTTGCGTCAATACCGAGTATGCCGAGATTGAGCGTTGGATTCGAGAGGATTATGCCCGTGACCACGCAAGTGATGACGTCGCGCGCATGCTCAAGTTCAATCAGCTCATTAAGTACGATTCGTACATGTGGAACTACGTGCGCCTGGCGCCTAAGTTCTATAAGGAGTTCCTGGTTCAGATGGCCAAGGAGTTCCAAGCGGCCTTGGACGCCGGGGACTTTTCGCTTGACGACCTCAAGCCGTGGAAGCGCGCGAATCTCGCTGCCATCCTCAAAGATCCTGAGGGCTGGGTTGACGAGCATCCGAGTTTTGCGACGGATGGTGCCTTGGGCCGTGCTAAGTATTACGCCTCGGTTGGAGGCCCGGGCGTGGTCGCCGCCTTCCTCATCGAATCGCTGAGGGGGTAGGTCGGCATGGGAGAGGCCTCGTGTCCTAAAGCCACCATTGTCGTCCCCGTTTACAACTCTGCGCGCTCCATTCAGCGATGCGTCGATTCGCTGTTGGCCCAGTCCGAGCGCTCGATTCAGGTTGTCTGCGTCAACGACGGTTCGACTGATGATTCGTTGAACGTGTTGCGCCAGATTGCGCAGGCCGACGATCGCGTACTGGTGATTGACCAGGAAAACGCGGGCGTCTCGTGTGCTCGAAATGCCGGTATCGATGTCGCCGAGGGCGAGACCGTCTTTTTTGTGGACGCCGACGATTACATCGATGCCCAGACGGTCGAGCGCGTGCTGCATGCCATGGAGTCTGCAGGTGCCGAGGCCGCCGTCTTTGGCGGCGTCTGTGAACCTGCCGACGCTGCCCCCAAACGCGTCCAACAACTCATGAGCCCCAAAGCTGGTACCTTCGGCGCCCGTGATCCCCAACTGCTGTTCCATTCGAATGCGCAGCCCTATGCCTGCCGTGCGGCTTTTTCGCGCGAGCTGCTCAATCGCGAAGGCATTCGCTTCGCCCCCGGTTTGGCTTTGGGCGAGGACGTCGTCTTCCAATTTGCGGCTTATGCGCTTGCCCGCAAGACCGTCGTCATGCCGGACAAGTTCTACCACTACGTGATGGAGAGTGAATCGGCGACGCACGAGTTCAACAGTGCCGATGCTCGCGCCAAAAAGCTTGACGCCCACATGAGGATGCTCGAGGAGGTCTTGGAGGACTGGGCGGCCTACGGTCTTTTAGACCTGTGCCCCGGCGAGCTGATTGCCTGGTTCCTGGACCTTATTGTGTTTGATTTGGCACGCTTGGATGCTAATGGCTACCGCCGTGTAGCCGCTTGCGTCAACATGGACTTCACGACGTTTTTGGGAACGGAGTGGGCGGATATGCCTGCTAAGGGCGCCGTTCGCCGTGTTGCCCACAAGCTCGTTGCGGCGACCTCGGGCGTTTCGATGGCAGACGCCACGCTGTTCTATCTTTCGACTCGCGGTCTCAAAGCCTGCCTGGAGCGCTTTATCTAATTCCAAGCGCTGCCGCCCGCCGCAACCCGGCTGTTAAAATAACCCTGTTACACGCTATTCAACAGGAGGTTCTCTTGCAGAACTCTGATACCCCTAAAGTTTCGCTGCTTGTGCCCATTTGCAATGTCGAACGCTACCTGCGCGAGTGCCTCGATTCCGCCGTGGCTCAGACGCTTAAGGACATCGAGATCATTTGCATTAACGACGGCTCCACCGATAGCTCGCCGGATATCATCCGTGAGTACATGGAGCGCGACCCCCGTGTAAAGATGATCGACAAAGCCAACAGCGGCTACGGCGACTCGATGAACCGCGGCCTGGAGATGGCATGCGGCGAATACGTGGGCATTCTGGAGTCCGACGACTTTATGTTTGAGGATTCGCTCCAAAAGCTGGTCGCCAAGGCCGATGCTGAGCATGCCGATGTGGTGAAGGGCGACTTTTACCTGTATTGGTCCACGCCCAGCGAACGCCGTGAGCTGTTTGGGATCATCGACGAGCATATGACGGGCGCCGCGTATCGCCCTGTCGATCGCCCGGGCATCTTCTACCGCAAACCTTCCATTTGGTCGGCTATCTATCGGCGCGAGTTCCTCAACGACAATCAGATTCGGTTCCTTCCCACGCCGGGTGCCTCGTATCAGGACGCAGGCTTTAACTTTAAGGTTTGGGCTTGCGCCGAGCGCGCCGCGTTTATTGCGGACCCCATTTTGTGCTATCGCCAGGATAACGAGAAGAGCTCCGTTAATTCGCCCAACAAGGTGTTTTGCGTGTGCGACGAATATGCCGAGATGCAACGTTTTTTGGACGAGCGTCCTGAGCTCAAGGCTCAGCTCCAGGGCATTTTAATGCGCATGAAGGTCGATACGTACCGCTGGAATGATGAGCGTCTGGTCGATGAGTTGCGCGAGCAGTTTTGGGAGAAGGCATCTCCCGAGCTCAAGGCCGACTGGGATGCCGGTCGCTTTGACCTGTCGCTGTTCGACCCGCGTGGCGAGACCGACTTGCGCCTGATGGTCAAGTCGCCCCGCGCCTATATCGATTCGCGCTTTGACTTTAAGAAGCCGGGCAAGCTCAATACGTTTAAGCATTACTTTAAGATCGGCGGCCTGCCGCTGGTGTGGCGCGTGCTGACGTATCAGCGCACCTACGGCGACAACCCGCACCCTGATGACGTTCCCGCCGCACAGTAGGAGCGAGTGATTATGGCTACCCCCAAGATTTCCGTTGTCGTTCCCATCTACAAAGTGGAGGAGTGCCTGGCCTGGTGCCTGGACTCCCTGCTTGCGCAGGATATGCCCGATTGGGAGGGCGTGCTGGTCAACGATGGCTCGCCGGACGGTTCGCGCGATATTGCGGTTGCCTATTGCGAAAAGGACGCGCGCTTTACGCTGGTCGATAAGCCAAACGGGGGCCTGTCGAGTGCACGTAATGCAGGCATCGCTGCGTCCACGGCGCCTATCGTCACGTTTTTGGATTCCGACGACCGGTTTACGCCCGATGCATGCCGCGTGATCGTCGATGCCTTTGAGTGCGAGGACTGCGACGTTTTGACCTTTGGCGCGAACCCGTATCCGCTGGAGGCGGGGTATCCGTGGCTTAACTATGTGCTGAGCCCACGCGATGTGTCATTTGCGGGCTATAGCACCGACCTGCTGTTTAAGGAGGCATCTCGCCCCTTTGCATGGCGCACCGCCTGCAAGCGTGAGTTTTTGCTGGGCAACGGGATCGTGTTCGACGAAACCGTTAAGTATGGCGAAGACCAGGTCTTCGATTTTGCCGTGTACGGTCGTTCGCACAAGACCGCGCTTATCTCGAACAAGCTGTATGACTACCGCGTGG
>CAKXKM010000042.1:8690-16002 GCA_934876235.1 Collinsella sp. AF02-46-1
TGGCGCGCAAGGGCTCTCTCATGGACACCATGCGCTATGACGACGAGACGCGCCTGCTGGAGCACGTGAAGATTTACTCCGCGGTGCTGGCTGACTGGCAGCGCGACGGTCTCGATGCTCAGCATGCCGATGACCTGGCGTACTTCCTATGCGATCTGGTGCTGTACGATGCGCTCAGGTTGCTGGGCTCGGACTGCGGCAAGGTGTTTGCTGCCGTCGCCGCGGCCCTTTCCGGTTCTGCCGTGGGCAGCGATGCTGCGCTCGCACAATGCGCTCCTTCTGTTGCTGCTATGGTGCGTGCAGCGCTTACCAGCAAGGCCCCCAATGCCCGTGAGTGCAAAAAGCTCATGTTCGATTACGACGTCTTGAGGTTTGGGCGCTTGGGCGCCTGCAAACGCATGGCAGCGAACGCCCTGGGAAAGCGAGAAGTGTAGATGAGTATCAAGCGTTTGGCACTTTGCCGCAGCCAGGGCCGTCTTTTTGTGCTGCTTCGTTTTGCCGGTCAGGATGTCGCCGCGCTTATTGAGCGGGAGGGTTCTCAAGCGTTTGCCCATGCGACGACGAGCGGCTCTTGTGTGCCGTCGCTGGTGCTCCCGGTCGATCACGGCCGCGTGCTGGCGCTTTGCTCGTCGATGAATGTCGTTTTTGCATCCGGTGGCCAAAGGTTGGGCTCCATTCGCCTCGATAGCCGCGTGGCCAAGCTGGAATCCAAGATTAACTACAAAGCAAAGCCTGCGCTGTGCGCACTTATCCGCGATGCGCAGCGTGGTGAACACTGCGGTCGCTACGAGATCGATGCCATTCGCTATTTGCCGGCAGACGCCGGCGCGGTGTGGCGCTATGAGGTTACCTGGGCGGGAGACTCCCAGTGCGCGCCTGAGCTTCAGATCTTCGATACGCATATGAATGCCATCGATGCTACCGTGCATGTGTTTGAATCGCAGGTCGATGTGCCGCAGCAGAATGGATGCCGTGTCAATAAAACGTATCTGAGCGTTGAGATGCCTCAAGATATACGAGATTTTGTCGCGATTGTGAGCGATTCCACAGAGCAGATCCAGAGCGGGTTTTGCGCCATGGATGGTCGCCTGTACAACGGCATGGTCGACGACAGCTGGAACCGCATGAAGGATGCACGCGTTGATGACGCAGCTTATCGACGTTGGTTTGAGCAACATCGCGCAAAGCCGGGCGATTTGGCGTGCCAGCGTGTCGCTTCGGCGGCCTTTGCCTATAGGCCGCTCGTGAGCATTGTGGTGCCGTGTTACAAGACTGATCGGGTTTACCTGCGCGAGCTGCTGGACTCGGTGATAGCCCAGAGCTATGACAACTGGGAATTGCTGTTCATGGACGCCTCGCCCGAATGGGATGCGGTGGCCAATCTTGCGGCAAGTGCCAACGACGAGCGCGTTCGTCGCATTGGGCTGCCCGGCAACGGCGGCATTGTGGTCAACACCAACGCAGGTATTGAGCAAGCGATGGGCGACTACGTCGCGTTCTTGGACCATGACGACATTCTGGAACCGGACGCGTTATTCCAGTATGTTTCCGCACTGAATAAGGCGGCCGAGGGCGAGCGTCCCCAGGTCCTGTTCTGCGATGAGGACATGTTCCAGAAAACGGGGGAGTGGGGCCAGCCGGTCTTTAAGACCGTACTCAACGTCGACCTGCTCTATAGCCATAACTGCGTGACGCATTTCCTGATGGTGGAGAAGGCGCTCATCGATCACATTGGTTTGTCCCCAGAAGACGTTGCGGGCGCCCAGGACTACGACTTGACGCTTCGCTGCTTTGTAGCCGGCGCGCGCTTTGAGCACGTTGCGCATGTGCTGTATCACTGGCGCGTTCATCCGGGATCGACCGCCGACGGTTCTGCCGATAGTAAGCCGTATGCTATTGAAGCCGGGCGCCTTGCGCTGCAGCGCCACTTTAACGCGCTGGGCATTTGCGGAACGGTCGAGGAGACCGAGACGCCGTTTGTCTACCGTATGCGCTATGCGCTGCCAAAGCCTGCGCCGCTGGTGAGCATTGTGATTCCCACCAAGGATCACGTCGAGACGCTCGACGCCTGCGTGATGTCGATCGCCCAGAAGGCCACGTATGCCAACTACGAGATCGTCTTGGTGGAGAACAACAGCGAAGACCCGGAGACGTTTGCGTATTACGAAACCCTTCTGGAGCGCATAGCGGCTGCATCTGGTGGCAAGGGCACGGCGCGCGTTGAGTGGTGGCCGGGCGAGTTCAATTACTCCCAGATCATCAACTTTGGCGTTGAGCATGCCAAGGGCGACTATCTGCTGCTGTTGAACAACGATACCGAGGTCATAAGCCCCGGCTTTATTGAAGAGATGATGGGCTATCTGATGCGTCCCGATGCGGGCGTGGTGGGCGCCAAACTCTATTTTGCCGATCATCTGGTGCAGCATGCCGGCATTTTGGTTGGCGTGCGCGGCGCACTTGCCCATGCCAACCAGGACTTCTCGGCAAAGCGCGAGGGATACCTTGCCCGTGCTGTACGTCCCGGCAACTTTAGCGCCGTAACGGGCGCCTGCCAGATGGTTCGTCGCGACGTGTTTGAGCAGGTCGGAGGCTACAACGAGGAGTTCGCCGTCGGCTTTAACGATGCGGACTTTTGCCTCCGTGTGCGGGAGGCGGGCTACCGCACCATCTTTACGCCCTATGCCGAGCTGTACCACTACGAGTTCACCTCGCGCGGCAGGGAAGAGGCCAGCGAGGAGAAGCTGCGCCGTTGGAAGCGCGAGCAGGCGCTGTTCATGCAGCACTGGCCTGAGTTCTTCCTCGATGGCGACCCGTGGCTCGGACCAAACCTATCCTCCGACAGTGAGTACTTCTCGTTTTAGTGCGAAGTATCCTCCAGAGCTGCAAGAGCGGTGGGGTTCAGGTACTCCTCGTTCAAGCAGCTCTTGTCATATCGAAAACGTGTGTCTCGTGAGCATTCGATGAGTTCTGCAGTAAAGAACTTCTCCCAGCTAAAGAACTTTGAGCTTTCGATATGTTCAGCGGGGTTAAGCAGCATGTCCTTAATGTGTTTGCTGTTGAATAATCCCGACTTCAACACGAGCCATTCAAACGATTCCGGTAGGAATAGCTTGATGTTCTTTCGGCGCAATAGAGCAGCTGCTTCCGCAATTTCTGGTCCAAAGGCGGCACCGTCGGCAATCACGAGGATGTCGTTTTCCGGTGCGTCCATAATGCAGTTGCAAATATTTGATTTGCCTCCCGCGCTGATGCATTTAATGCTGCTCTTTTTGCATAGCAAACTGAAGAATTCGTAGCCCGAATTTGTGTCCTCGACAATGACAAGCTCGGGCCTCTCGCCTCTAAAATCAGTATCACCGTAAATACGATATGTAGAGGTGTAGACACGAGAGTAAACGGGATACTTCGTTGTGGTTCGGTTGGTGTTCTTAAGACCGTAGATTTCATCAACGCTATAGGGCAGTTGGCGCAGTGACTCTCTGGCGACAATTACGTAGTAGTTTGAGCTACGCTTTGCTTCATGGGCAAATTCTCTTGATCGAACAAAAGTATTGCCCTCATCAATAAAAACAATACTGCTGGAAATCTCTTGGAGATCTCTACGCCAATATTTTCCAGATATTGTTTTACAGGGCACTTTGCAACTTACTGTTACGCCGCTTTGTGCCCCAAGCTCTTCGTGAGCTGCCACCATATCAAGCAGAGTTGTCTTGCCTGTAGCACTGTTACCTTGGATGATGGTCAGATTTCTATTGATGGTCAGTTTAAACTGAACCCGGTTATTTTGAATAATTACCTTGTATGATCCGCGCATCAGGAGTTCTCCCTTAGGCATTTTCCAGCTATGGGGACAAGGTCAAACATTGTGTGGACTATATCGCCCGTATTTGCAATGGTTACCGTGAATTTGCCGTTTCCAAAATCCATTATGTGGTAGAGATTGATTGTTAGATCCTTTTGCGCGGCGATCCTCAGAATCCAGTAGGCGCAATTATCACCGCAATTTGAGGCGTTATATATATTCTGCGGCATAAAGTACATAAGCAGTAGCGTTTTGGTGCCGCTGGATAGTTTCTCGGGAGGAATGATGCCTAGAATCTTGGTATCGATTGCATTGGGGCCTACCACGGTGCCTTTGTCGATGGATTTTATGACCCTTTGGGCAAAGGAGTCTTGAAACCACTGGGGCGAATATACGTTATCGAAGTAAACGGACGTGTTGTAGATAACGTTTTCCATATCACCATAGTGAATTGTTAGCACGTCAGCTCCTTCGGCTTGCTGATTTGGCATCTAGTGAGATTGATTATATCGCAGCACATGAGGCGGGCGTTATCGGCCCGCGGTAGATGTGATTGATGACCAAGGTTTGTATTTTGTTGCTTTATTATTCAGTTCACTCGTTTAATCAGTTCGCTCATGCGCTAAGTTTGCCTTAGAAGCTATTTAGCGTAACGGTTGAGGTGTGGCGACTCATATTTAAATTGCAGTCACAAAGACACCTTTTATCGATTTCCCGTTGAAATACTGAATTGATAGTTTAAAAATAACTTAAGAGAGCCTTAAATCTCGGAAAAGGATGTCGTATGAAAAACCTTCGAGAAAGATGGCACGGACTAACAGTGCTGGGAGTTGTTGCATTTGCTGCTGCCTGCATGACGGTTGCCCCGGCGCCCTCATTTGCTGATATTGCTGGCGGTGGCGGAGGCGGTGGACCGATTACGGAATGGTGTTCCGACGGTCGTCCGAAGACTGGACTCGTTCGGTGCGAGGACGGCAACCTTCGCTATTTCGATCCCGAAACTGGCGCCATGGTCACGAACCAGTGGCATAACGAATACGAAGCTGTCTGGTACTATTTTGGCGCTGACGGGACCGCGGTGTCGGGCTGGCAGTCTATCGGTGGGGACAAGTATTACTTCTATCCCGAAAACCATGATATGGCATACGGCCGAGTTCAGATTGACGGCAAGAACTACTTCCTGAACACCCCTGGTGCCAACGCCGATGGCCGCATGCAGCATAGTGGCTGGTTCTACGACTCCATCTACGGAAAGTGGTCCTATGCGACCTCCGACGGTGAGCTATTGACCGGTTGGCATAATCTCGGCGGGGCTTGGTACTATTTCAACGAATCTGGGGTCATGCTGACTGGCTGGATCAACGATTCGGGTACCTGGTACTACACTAATGCCTCCGGTGCGATGGTCACTGGCTGGCTCAACATCGGCGGTACGTGGTTCTACCTCGACGGCTCGGGCGCCATGGTCGCTAACAGCTGGCGCAGCCTCGGCGGCTCCTGGTACTGGTTCGGCGACTCCGGTGCAATGGCCACTGGCTGGTTCTTGGCAGGCGGCTCTTGGTACTATGCGAGCGGTTCGGGCGCCATGGCAACCGGCTGGCTCAGCAATGGCGGCACGTGGTATTGGCTCGGAGGTTCGGGCGCTATGGCCTCTAACTCTTGGGCTAACGTTGGTGGAGTTTGGTACTGGTTCGACGATTCCGGCGCGATGGCCACCGGCTGGCGTCAGGTCGGCGGCGCCTGGTACTACTTTAGCGGTTCCGGCGCTATGGCTCACGACGCCTGGGTCGGCGACTACTACCTCCAGTCTTCCGGTGCCATGGCTACGAATGCCTGGGTTGGCTCCTACTATGTCGGCGAGGACGGCAAGTGGATTCCGGGCTACGGTTTAGTTTGGTATAAGAACGGTAGCGATGTTTACCATACGCATAAGTGCCGTACCGTTGGTAAGGACGCAAAGGGCTATTCGCAGATCTCTATTCAGGAGGCCCAGAGGCGTGGCGCTTCACGAGAGTGCAAAAACTGCCAGCAAATTGGCTAGCACATTACTGAGCTAGTTTTGATTGAGGCCCCGTTGCCCTGAAGCGACGGGGCCGCTGCGTGATTGGATACCGTGCTGTTATGAAGAAATGGTCATTCGGAGTGCTGGCTTTTTCGGGCCTCATTTCTTTTGGGCTCCTTTTGGGTTCGCCCTCGATGTTATACGCCCTTGATTCGAATAACACTGACGAAGGTCCCGCATCTAACGTTGCTATTGCTTCTGTCGAGTCAGGCGTTGATGCTCAGCGCGAATCGACCTTCGCTGTCGAGCAGAACTCTCAGGTGGATAATGAGACCCCTTCCGAGGTTTCGAATCAAATTATTTGGCATCAGGGGTGGATATCACCCGAAGAAGGGGCTGGTTTTTGGCGTTGGGGCTTGTCCGGCGGAACAATCGCTGTTTCTTCTTGGAGACATATAGACGGTAGCTGGTACTGGTTCGACGACGAAGGTCGAATGGCTCAGGATGGGTTGGTTCAAGTCGGGGGTGCGACGTATGCCTTCTCCTCTTCGGGCGCAATGCGTGTCGGCTGGTACCTAGATTCTACGGGCTCCACTTCTGCTTGGCGTTATTTCTCCGGTTCTGGCGCCATGATAAAAGGCTGGCTTTCAGACGGCAGCAACTGGTATTGGCTGGATGATGAGGGCAAGATGGTCCACGATGCGATGCTGCAGATTGGGGGAGCCACGTATGGATTCTCTTCTTCTGGTGCAATGCTTATCGGATGGCATCTTGATGCTTCTGTCTGGCATTATTTTTCCGGCTCTGGCGCTCTGGTAAAGGGCTGGCTCTCGGATGGGGGTCGTTGGTACTGGCTTGATCCTGCAGACGGTTCTATGGCCACCGGGCTGAATGAATGCAATGGCACCTCTTATATCTTTAACGGTTCAGGGGCCATGTTATCCTCCCAGTGGGCACTTATTGACAACAACTGGTATTACGCTGACTCCAACGGCTTACTGCATGGAGGTTGGTTACTTCTAGGGAATTCTTGGTATTACCTGGATCCAGGAAGCCATATTATGCTCACGGGCTTTGTGCAAGTGGGCTCGTCCACCTATTTCCTTACGAGCTCAGGTGCCATGGCAACAGGCTGGGCACTTGCTGATGGTACTTGGTATTACGCCGCATCAAACGGAGCTATTCAACGAGGGCGATGGATAAAGTCCGGAAGCGCCTGGTATTACCTTGATGATGTATCCGGCGCAATGCGTACTGGTGAATTTGCGGTAGGAAGCAAGCGCTATTTTTCTTATGATTCCGGTGCAATGGCATCTTCGTGCTGGATCAACTTGAACGATGGTATGGCATGGGCGAATTCGTCTGGAGCACTGAGCGAGCCGTTGCCTACTTCATCTGATGGATCTCCTGTAGTCGCTGATCGTACTGACTCGTCTTCATTGCCAGGTGTGATTCATATTGGAGATGCGGTTTTCTATGCGGATGCGAATGGTGTCGTTAACGTGGCG
>CAKXKM010000043.1:0-3989 GCA_934876235.1 Collinsella sp. AF02-46-1
GGGGCACCTGAGCGCCGCTCGCTGACGTAGGGGGTACCAGCAGGGTTGCCGCTGTTGTTGGGAAGCGTTCTGGTTCGGCTAGCTGCTCCGATAACACGTTTGCTTGCTTGGCTTGAGTGCCTCGCTCTTGGCGGTCCCCGGCATTCTGCAGCTTTTCAATTGACGGCTCGCGTTTCTGTGAGGGGGCGCGGGCCGGTTTTCTATCAGCCCTATTGACTTGGCGGGCTGTCGTAAGAAAGGGAAGGCTCCTATGGAGTTTGTTCTTGATAACGGTTTAATTCGTGTGGCGTTGAGCACGGCGGGCGGGTCGTTCACTTCTATTGCGGCCAACGGCCGTGAGTACCTGTGGCAGGGTGACCCGGCGGTCTGGTCGGGCCAGGCACCCATTTGCTTCCCGATCTGCGGCGGCCTTCGTGACGGTCGCGCGATGACCATGGGCGGCCGCGAGGTAAACCTCGCCCGCCACGGCTTTGCCCGCAAGCAGGAGTGGAAGCTCGAGGAGCAGGGCGACAGCATGGTTGCGCTGAGCCTAAGCTCTGCCGACCACGCCGAGCTACTCGAGCAGTATCCGTATCCGTTTAAGATCGTCGCGCGCTACACGATCGATGCGGCTAAGGTGGCCGTGTCGTACGAGGTGACCAATGAGGGCACCGAGGACATGCCATTCTTTGTGGGCGGTCACCCCGGCTTTAAGTGCCCGCTCGACGAGGGCGAGTCCTATGACGATTATGAGCTTCGTTTTGAGCAGCGTGAGGCCACCGAGCTCTGTACTGCCGTTCCCTCGACTGGCCTGATTGATGTTGAGCATCGCAGCAAGAACCCCATGATCGACCAGAGCCTGCCGCTTACCCACGAACTCTTCGACTTCGCGGAGACCATCTTTGACGTGCTCGAGAGCCGCGTGGTTACGCTGACCAAGAAAACCGAGGACAAGGGCGTGCGCCTGACGTTCCCCGATATGCCGTACCTGATTGTGTGGAGCAAGCCCGAGGGCGACTTTGTGGCTGTTGAACCGTGGGGTGGTCTGTCCACCTGCTCCGACGAGGACGATATTCTGGAGCACAAGCGTGGCTGTCTGGTGGCCAAGCCGGGAGAGACCGTCACTCGCTGCTTTGAGATCGAGATCCTTTAAAGAGCTATCGTATGTTTGGGGTCGCACACGTCGTGCCCCGGAAACAGGAGTTCAATATGATTCTGACCGTTACCATGAACCCGTCGATTGATACGCGCTATCAGCTCGACAAGCTGATCATCGACGATGTTAACCGTGTGACGCCCGAAAAGACCGCTGGCGGTAAGAGCCTCAACGTGAGCCGTGTGCTGTTGCAGTTGGGCGACGACGTGCTCGCGACCGGCCTGCTCGGCGGCCACATGGGTGCCTATATGGCCGAGCTTATGGATGCCGACGGCGTCAAGAACGACTTTGTGCCCATCGCCGGTGAGACGCGCATTTGCCTGAATATTCTGCACGAGGGTAATCAGACCGAGCTGCTGGAGAGCGGCCCGCAGATCGCCCCGGCAGAGCTCGAGGCCTTTACGGCCAAGTTCGCCGAGCTTGCAGCGAAGGCGGACGTTGTGACGCTTTCGGGTTCGCTGCCGCGTGGCGTCGATACCGGCTACTATGCCGAGCTCGTCAAGATCGCCGAGGAGGCGGGCGCCAAGGTGCTGCTCGATACCTCGGGTGCATCGCTGGAGGCCGCGCTGGAGTCCGACGCTAAGCCTGAGCTCGTAAAACCCAACCTGACCGAGATTAACGGCCTGCTGGGTACGTCCTTTACGACCGATGATGTCGATGCCCTGCGCGAGGCGCTTGCCGCCGATGGCCGCTTTGCCGGTATCCCCTGGGTTGTCGTTTCGATGGGCGCTGCCGGTTCGGTGGGCTTCCATGAGGGCCGCGCATTCCGCGCCAAGACGCCCGCGATTGCGGCTGTGAACGCGACGGGTTCCGGCGACTCGACCATCGCTGGCTTTGCGCATGCCATTGCTGCTGGTGCCGACGATGTCACCGTGCTCAAGACCGCCAATACCTGCGGCAAGCTCAACGCCATGGATCCCAAGACCGGCCACCTGGTTATGGACCGCTGGGACGAGATCTACAACAACGTTGAAGTAACGGAGCTTTAATAGTTACGCGGTTTTACCAAACCGCGTAACGGCTCGACGCTGCAAGCCCGCCAGAGCGGCAATCTGCCTTTCAACTTCGGCGGCATGACCAGAAGGTCAATGCCGCCTCGTTTCAAGGCACCTTGCTCACTCTGGCGGGCTTTCGCTGTCGTTGCCAAAACATCGGCGCTGCTTTGGCCGACATTTGGCGCCACCTTGTCTCAAATGCGATCCGCTCGATGCCGTTGCCAAAACATCGACATCGAGCGAGTCGGCGATAACATGGCCACCCTCGTGGACGGTGTGGTTGCCGCTGATCTTGGAATGGCCAGGCGCGTGCACGTAGAGCACCTGGCGGTCGCCGATGGGGCGGTACTGCCGTATGGACTTATAAAGCAGAAGAGATGCAGATAGAAAAAGTAGAGTACGTTAACATGCGTCCGACGATAGTGGGCTTCGGCGCGGGGTGTATTTCTGCCCGGGCCGGCATTCACGCTATTCAGATCTCGCAAGGGTGAAGGTGATCCTGTGGCAAGGCGCCCGTCCAACGATACCAGTTCGCGTCCGGTCTCCATGGCCGACGTCGCCCGCGCTGCTGGCGTTTCACAGCAGACGGTTTCGCGCGTCGCCAACGGCTTGCCCAACGTTAACGAGCAGACGCGCCAGCGCGTGCAGGCCGCTATGCAAGAGCTCGGCTTTCGTCCGAGTTATGCCGGTCGCTCGCTGCGCGACGGCCGTTACCATTCAGTCGGCCTATGCGTCAACGATGTTACCAAGTTTGGCAACCTCTCAATGATCGACGGCATCGCCAGTGCTGCTCGTGAGCATAATTGCGCCATCACGCTGGTTGAGATGTCCAAGACCGAGGAGTTTTCGCTTGCCGAGGCCACGCGTCGTATGGCCGCATTGCCGGTGGACGGCATCATCATCGGCATGAGTCGTATGGCGCCCGATTTTGAGACGTTTGATCCACTGCCGGGCATTGGCACGGTCATCGTTACCATGTACGCGCATCCGCGCGTGACCACAGTTGACTCTGATCATTACGGCTGCTCGCTATTGCTTATGGATCACCTGTTTGAGCTGGGGCACGAGCAGATTCGCTATATTGGCGGCCCGTCGTTCTCGGTCGACGAGCAATTTCGTCGCGCCGGTTGGCAGGATGCGCTCGAGCGTAAGCACATTAAGCCACAGGCGCCGTTCGAGGGCGACTGGTCTGCCAACAGCGGTTACGAGGCCGGCAGATATCTGGCCGAACACGACCGCACCATGACGGCGATTTACGCGGCAAACGACCAGATGGCAAATGGCGCCATTGCAGCGCTGCGTGATAGCGGTCTGCGCGTGCCCGAGGACGTGAGCGTGGTGGGTGTCGATGACTCGCTCGACGACTTTGTAGCACATAACGAGCTCACGACCGTGCGATTCGATCTGCATCAGCGCGGACGCGAGGTGTTCGAGCATGCGGTTCCCGAGGCGGGTACGGCGGGCAAAACCGTTGCTATTCGTATTCCCGGCCAGCTCATCATTCGACATAGCACGGCGATACCGCGCTCATAGTTTGTGCTGGTAAACGGCGATTTATCGCATTTCAATAACAATCGGTAAGGATGCCGGCAGATAGCTGTTGGGATGCAGCCGAGTGCTATGATAGACGGGCTCTTTTGTCTATCTAGGAGGCTTTGCCTGATGGAGATCACCAAGGATATCCGCTACGTTGGCGTCGACGATCACGACATTGACCTGTTCGAGGGCCAGTACGATGTGTCCGAGAACGGTATGGCATACAACAGCTACGTTATCTTGGGCGAAAAGATCGCTGTCGCCGATTCGGTCGACGGCGGTTTTGTCGACGAGTGGCTCGGTAACATCGAAGCCGTGCTCGA
>CAKXKM010000043.1:4009-15940 GCA_934876235.1 Collinsella sp. AF02-46-1
TCACTCCGCTGGCATCGCCGCCTTTATGGAGCGCTATCCCCAGGCGCAGATTGTGGCCAGCATGGGCGCCTTCCGCATGATGGTCAACTACTTTGGCACCGATTATCCCGAGCGCAAGATGGTCGTCAAAGAGGGCGACGTGCTCGACCTGGGCGGCCACAGCCTGACGTTTGTCGGCGCTCCCAACGTTCACTGGCCCGAGGTGCTGTTCTCTTACGAGGCCACCGACAAGGTGCTCTTTAGTGCCGACGGCTTTGGCAAGTTTGGCGCCAACGACATCGAGGATCCCGAGGGTTGGGCCTGCGAGGCGCGCCGTTACTACTTTGGCATCGTGGGCAAGTTCGGCAAGTTTGTGCAAGCGGTGCTCAAGAAGGCCGCCGATTTGGACATCCAGATCATCTGCCCGCTCCACGGCCCCGTGCTTACCGAGAACCTGGGCTATTACCTCGACACCAACCACACCTGGTCGAGCTATCAGCCCGAGGACGAGGGCATCACGATTGCCTATGCGAGTGTGTATGGCCATCTGAAGGCTGCCGTTGAGGAGCTCGCTTCTGCGCTCGAGGCCCGCGGCCAGAAGGTTTCCGTCTTTGACCTAGCTCGCGACGATATGGCCGAGGCCGTTGAGGACGCGTTCCGCTATGACCGTCTGGTGCTTGCCTCCATTACCTATCAGGGCGAGATCTTCCCGTTCATGAGCACCTTTATCCATACGCTTGCCGAGCACGCCTATCAGAACCGTACAGTGGCACTCGTTGAGGCCGGCTCCTGGGCGCCCACTGCCGCCAAGGTTATGACCAAGGAGCTCGAGGGCATGAAGGACATCACCCTGTCGCAGAACAAGGTGACCGTGCTGGGCTCGCTCAATGACGCCTCGCGCGCTCAGATCGAGGCCCTCGCCGACGAGCTTTCCAAGTAGCGATTCTTTCACGTTTGACGCTCAAACCACCACAAAGGGGACAGACACCTTTGTGGTGGTTTTTGTTTAAGCGCCGGTGATGACGAGATTTGGGCGGGCCTCGTCGGCGGTCTCGGCGAGTGAGGTGGCGACGGCGCCATCGGGATCACGGTCCATCACGATGGTGTCGACGTCGACAAGCTCGGCAAAGCGGTACATGCCGCGCCCGTTAACCTTGCTGGCGTCCATGAGGGCGACGCTTTGATGGGCTGCGGCGATCATAGCCGTTTTGGTCTCGGCCATCTGCGGAAAGTCGGTCGTAAAGCCGCAACGGGGGACAAAAGCGCCGGGGCATACGATGGCAAGGTCGGCGTGAACCGTTTGAAGCGCCTGCATAGTGAGCGGTCCGTACAGATAACGATGGCCTTTGCGCAGTGCCCCGCCCAGCATGACGACATCAACCGAGGGCATACTCTCGTCGATGTAATCGGCAATGGTAATGTCTGCCGTGATGACGGTGATGCCGTCGCGCTGGTCGAGGAGCCGGACAAACTCGAGAGCGGTGGTGCCCGAGTCGACGAGCAGAGTGTCACCATTGCCGACGAGCTCGATGGCGCATTGCGCGATGGCCTGCTTGGCGGCGACGTTGACATTGATGCGGCGATCCTGCGTGGAGACAGTTAGGCGTTTGTGGAGCGACACAGCGCCGCCATGCGTACGGCGTAGCTTGCCTGCTTCGGCGAGCGCGTCCAGGTCGGCGCGGGCGGTGACGGAGGACACGCCAAAGGTCTGGGCGATTTCTGCCACCTGCACCGAGGCGTTATGTTCGAGCATCTCCATGATGGCGGCGCGCCGCTCATCGGCGAAAGCTCGGGTTGTTGCATGGGCCATAGTTGCTCCATCATCGTCTGAAATTTGCAGGAATTGTGTTGAGTCTATTTTCGTTCATTTTCTTTTTGAGCAAGTAAACGCCTTTCGATTACTTATCTTTTCTATAAAAGAAAGATGATTCGCTTGAAAACGGTAATGTCGGATAGGGGAATTTAGCCTGAATCCCTTCCGTTTGCTTTTCAAAAACGAGCGTTTTGGCCTGCGTGCCGACGATATCTCGTACATGCGACAGATGCGATTTTCATACAATGGGCGCAGCAAAATGCAAGGTAAAACGCCTTGCGGACACGTACGCCCGATGTCCAGATGCGGGCGAGGGAGAGGAGCAAACGCTCATGGCACTTGTTACCACCGAAAAGATGCTCAAGGACGCTCAGGCCGGCCACTACGCCGTCGGCGCGTTCAACGTCGAGAACCTCGAGTTTGTTATGGCCGTTCTGGCCGCTGCCGAGGAGACCAAGTCCCCCGTCATCATGCAGACCACCCCGGGCACCATCAAGACCGCTGGTCTGGACTACTTCTACGGCATGGTCAAGGCTGCCGCCGAGCGCGCTTCCGTGCCCGTCGCTCTGCACCTCGATCACGGCGATGGCTATGACCGCTGCATGCAGGCTTTCCGCACTGGCTACACCTCCGTCATGATCGATGGCTCGCACGAGTCCTTCGAGGACAACATCGCCCTGACCAAGTCCGTCGCCGACGCTGGTCGCGCCATGGGCGTGCCTGTCGAGGCCGAGCTCGGCAAGGTCGGCGGCAAGGAGGACGACGGCCCCGCGGTTGAGGGCGAGAGCCCCTACACCGATCCTGCCGAGGCTAAGGAGTTCGTCGAGCGCACTGGCTGCACCTCCCTCGCTATTGGCGTTGGCACCAGCCACGGTGTGTACACGAGCGATCCGCACATCGAGCAGTCCGTGGTCAAGGCCATCCGCGACGCCGTCGACGTGCCGCTGGTCCTGCACGGCACCTCCGGTGTGCCCGATGAGCAGGTCGCCGAGGCTGTGAAGAACGGCATCTGCAAGGTTAACTACGCTACCGAGTTGCGTCAGGCCTACACCAAGGGCTTCATGGCCTACATGGCCGAGAACCCCGCCTGCTTCGATCCCAAGAAGCCGGCCAAGGAGGGCATGCGCGAGATCACCGAACTGGTTAAGATCCGCATGACCAACCTCAACTCCGTGGGCAAAGCAGAGTAATAGCAAGGGTACTCCGACTCGCTACATATCCCGGGGAGGGACGAGGACTTAGTTCCCCAATCGTCCTCGGGCATGCAAAAAGCCTCGCTGCGCACTTCGTGCGGCGAGGCTTTTTGCCCCCTGCGGAAAGATTGGGGAGCTAAGCCCTCGTCCCTCCCAGGTTGACCTACTCGAGGTCGTCGCCCTTGTGGCGTTAGGTCTGAAAATAATAAGAAGCCTTCGCGCTGCGGAATGATTTTGGAAACTAAGTACGGGACCCGCCCAAACCGTCCTGCTCAATCGCCCTTGTGGCGTTGGGGCGGAAAGGGTGGGGCGCGGGGGTTACTTGGTTGTTAGGGTTAGCAGGTCGTTGGGGGTTTCGAGGTTGTAGGTGGCATTTGGGATGTCTTGGTGTGATCCCCATGCTGCTCTGGCAAAACTGACCCCTGCTGAAGTTGCGCATTGTTCGTCGTAGACGGTGTCGCCAACGTAGACGACGTTGCCAGGATTCGCGCCCGCACGTCGGAGATATTCGAGCATGGGTGCGGGTGCGGGTTTATGTTCGGTTGTGTCTTCGACAAGGATGATGTGCTCAAAATACTTATCGAAACCAAGGGGTGCAATTTCTTTTGCGTATTCGTCGCGCGCACGTGAGGAGACGATGCCAAGTTTGCAGCCGCTATCGGCGAGTGTTGCGATGACTTCAAGCAAACCTGGAAACACGCTGATGGTGCTTTTAAAGCTGGCGGCAACTTGGCACCAGCGATCCAACGTTGCCTGCGAGTAGATTCCAAGTTTCTCAAGGGCATCCTTGCCGGGTATGCCGAGGGCAAATTCAAGCTCGTGTCGGGGGAGCGTTTTGCCGGTTTCTTCTTGGACAATCTGGTCAAGCGATGACAGCACGCTTTCTTCTGTATCTGCCAATGTCCCATCAACGTCAAACACGATATAGTCAAAGTACTTCATATAGTAGCTCCTATCCATTGTTTGCCTGCAAGTTTGATGCAGTGACAGAAGAAGGGCTAGCGGGATTTCTGCCTGGTACTATCGAGATTCTGCCTCGCTGCTCGATAGCTCGAAGGAGTGCATCCCATTTGTTCTTTAAATACCTGGCCAAGATGGCTTGCTGTCGCAAAGCCGCATTGGCGCGCGACTGTCTGGACCGTTCGCGTGGTGTGTGCCAAAAGTTCGCAAGCACGGTTTACGCGGTATGCGCGCAGATATGCCGCCGGGGTCGTTCCTGCGCAAGCTTCGATAATGCGGTAACACTCTCTTTCGCTTACGCCGGCTGCAGATGCCATCTGGGGCACATCTATAGCGGCTGCATAGTTTGCGCGGATATAGTCCAGGATTGCCTTGAACTGTACGTCGCGGTTGGTCATCCAAGAGGCGTTGTCGGAGGAAAAGAGCGGTTCGGCCTTGGCGTAAATCTGAATCCAGAGCTCTGACAAGCTATTCCGAAGCGCCATCTCGTTCTGCGGCCGTTGAAGGTCGTGGTTAAAGGAACTCTTTAGCAAATCGATAAAGGGCATATCGTCGGGGTTGGTGGGCGACCATTTGAGCACATCGACGCCTCGACATTGAAGCAATGGGTTGATGTAGCGCTTTTGGAGACGTCCCGTGGGATCGCAGAGCATCGACGGCTGAAAGATATGCAGCATTTGAATGGCTGGCGCCGAATTGGGTGATTGCAGCGTGCTGTGCAAAACGCCGCCGTTGATAAAGCCGGCGGACCCTTCCCCAAAGCGTACGTGCTCATGAGCCGCGCGCGTTCGATAGTCAATTGCTCCCTGCTCCATGTAGAAAAGCTCAACCTCGGAATGCCAGTGCCAGGGGACGGAATTGCCCGGATAGCGAGCGAATTCTGCGCGTTCGGCAATATAGGGCCAGTCTTCGGCGGTCTCGGGAAACGCTTCCTCGCGTCCTCCGCGGTGCAATTCTATGTGATCCATGTTTCGCATGGCATCAGTATAAAGCGCGATGGGCTTAGATTGCTCTTGCCTGTTCGGGGAACGCCTTGTCTAGGGATGCTTGGAGCTTTTCGAAGGATGCTCGTAAGTTGAGGCTCTGATCGGCTGAGCGCTTGGTTTTTGTGGTGGGGGAGTCGAGGAGGCCGTTTCTCTGTGTCGGGGGGAAGGAGAAAAGGTTTGCATGTTTTAGGGATGGCTGCTGTGCTGCGTCATTGGAAGAATGCATGCTTTTGCGGCCTCCTCGATATCCACCAAAAGGATGCGCTCGGGGTTTGCTGCTAGGTCCCGTGCGCTGGCTACATTATGCCGCGGCTGCCGCAAAGAAGCGCTAAAGAAAGGCTTAACCTGGTTTGGTGTTACGATGAAACTGCAGGTCAGAGGTATCGAGTAACACTCTTGAAAGGTTTTGAGCTTAAGGGCTTTCTAAGGTTTGTGACGTGGATGTGGCGCGGACGTGCGTAGCGTGTGAATGCTCGCTGTTAGCGCTGCGGCTCTGTGGCGCGCACCTGCTCGATGACCTTTTCCATCGTGGCGTCGATGCGGTCTTTTTTGAGTTCGCATTCCCAGATGGTTATGGGCGTCCAGCCCATTTGAGTGAGCGCTGCCACAGCAGCACGGTCGCGCTCGACGTTGCGACGGAACTTTGCCTCCCAAAACTCAACGTTGCGCTTGGGCTGGCTTGGGTTGCACTTGGGGCAGCGGTGCCAAAAGCAACCGTTGACGAAGATGGCGATCTTGCGGCCGGGGAAGGCGATGTCGGGCTTGCCGGGCACCTTCCATTCCAGACGGTATCCCGTAAGGCCTGCTGCCCGCAGGCGCTGGCGGACGAGCAGCTCGGGCTTGGTATTGGCGCGTTTGTTGCCCTTCATGGACTTTTTGATGGCGGCGCGACGGCGGACCAGTTCGCGCTCGTCAGCGGAGAGGTCCGAGGTATCGATGCCGTCGAGCAGACCTGGTTTGGGGCGTTTTTTGCTACGGCGCTTAGGTGCGCGCTTGGGTTTGGCGGTGGGTTTGTCGGCTGTGTTGGGCGCGGCGTCATCAGCGGAGCTTGCCTCAAGCCGGTCTTCCTTCAGCTCAATCAGGGCATCGATGAGCCCCTTGTCTGCGGGCATCCATTCCACCGTGGCAAGCGAGGTGCGCGGAATCCAGCGGATATCGAGCTGGCGGTCGTGCTTCTGGGGCTCATCGGATTCATCGGCGAGCGAGCAGTAGTAGCACTCCATGGAGAGATGGAAATCGGGGTAGTCGTACTCAACGGTGTAGAAGTCACGCAGGTTGGTGACCTTCACCTGCAGCTCTTCCATGAGCTCGCGGCGCACGGCGTCTTCGGGCGTCTCGCCGCGCATGAGCTTGCCGCCTGGGAATTCCCAAAGTCCCTGCATGTCGCCGTAGCCGCGCTGCACGGCAAGCAGCTCGTCGGATCCTTCCTTGCGAATGATCCCAGCGGCAACATGAACAGTTTTCAAAAGGAGTCCTCTCTCAACATCAACAAGTGACAGGCTAGCTACCCGTACCTTACACAACGGTAAGGCAAGCGTAAGCCATATCGATGGTAGCCGACTCGGCTCCCTGCGACTATAGATGCCGTAGACTAATCGCAAGAAAGGACTCGGTATGCAAACCACGCACATGGCGACCCCGGTACTGGAGGTCGCGCATCTCGAAAAGGTATATGGAGCGTTGGGAAACGTGACCCGCGCGCTCAACGACGTCAGCTTTACCGTCAACCGCGGCGAATTCGTTGGCATCATGGGCGCCTCGGGCTCGGGCAAGTCGACGTTGCTCAACTGCGTCTCAACCATCGATAGCGCCACGAGCGGCACCATCCGCATCAACGGGCAGGACGTTACGCGCATGAAGCAGGCCAAGCTCTCGCAGTTCCGCCGCGAGGAGCTGGGCTTTATCTTCCAGGATTCCAACCTGCTCGATACGCTCACGGCACGCGAGAACATCGCCCTGCCGCTCACCATCGCCCGCACAAACTCGGCAGAGATCTCGACCCGCGTGCAGGATGTAGCCGCGCGTCTGTCTATCAGTCAGGTGCTCGACAAGTATCCCTACCAGATGTCCGGCGGTCAGCAACAGCGCGTTGCCGCGGCTCGCGCACTCGTCACCGACCCAACTATGATCATGGCCGACGAGCCCACCGGCGCCCTCGATTCCAAGAGCGCCCGCCTGCTGCTCGAGAGCCTAGAGGCCCTCAACCGCCGCCTGCGCGCCACCGTGCTCATGGTCACGCACGACAGCTTTGCCGCCAGCTACACGAGCCGTGTGCTGTTTATCCGCGACGGCAAGATTTTCACCGAGCTGCGCCGCGGCGACACCGACCGACGAGAGTTCTTCGACCGCATTATGGAGGTCGTTGCCATGATGGGCGGTGAGGGCTCCGATGCTCTGTAAACTCGCTTGGGGCAACGTCCGCCGCGCCGGCCGCGATTACCTTGTCTACTTGCTGACGCTCACCTTGGGCGTCACGGTCTTCTATGCCTTCAACACCGTCTCGATGCAGGTCGACATTGCCGGCATCAAGGAGGAGGGACTGTCCGAGCTCATGGGCAGCATGCTCGGCTACCTGACGTGCTTTTTGGCCGGCGTCATGGCCTTTTTGATGGTGTATGCCAACAACTTCATCATGAAGCGCCGCAAAAAGGAGTTCGGCCTGTACCAGGTGCTCGGCATGCGCCGCGGGCGCGTCGCCACGATCATGGCGCTCGAGACCGTATTTGTTTCGGTCGGCGCTTTTGTCGCCGGCATTGTGCTGGGCGTGGGGCTCTCCCAGCTCATGACGTTCTTTACGGCCTCGCTCTTTAAGACACAGATCGCTAATTTCCACTTCTTTTTCTCGGTGCATGCGTTCAACCTGACCCTTGCCTGCATGCTCGTGATGTTTGTGCTCACGCTGCTGCTGAACCTTCGCGCCGTGCGCCGCACCAGGCTCATTGAGCTCATGGGTGCCGAGCGTCGCAACGAGAGCATCAAGACGCGCAACCCCTGGATCGCGATTGCCATCTTTGCCGTGGGCGTGGCGCTTGTGGGCGTGGCCTATTACCGTCTGCTACGTGATGGGTTCCCGCTGACTGCGACGGACAGCAAGCTGCAAGAGGCCATGAGCCAGTTTGGCATTACGACCGCTATGGTTACAGTGGGTACCTTTGCGCTGTTCTGGGGACTCTCGGGCATGCTCATCAAGCTGCTGCAGAGCCTGCGCGGCGTGTACTGGCGCGGCCTCAACATGTTTACCGTGCGCCAGCTTGCGGCCAAGGTCAACACGGTGTGCTTTTCGATGGGCGTCATCGCGATGATTCTGTTTTTGGCCATTACCTCGGTGACCTGCGGTATGTCGATTGCCAACGTGATGAACGAAAACCTGGAGCGCTATAACCCTGTTGACGTGTCTCAGACGTATGTCTATTACACGCCCGAAACGCTCGACTACTACAAGGAGTATGTCAATCCGTCTGAGGCCGATCGCATGGTGCTGGCCGATGCAACGGTCGATTTGTACGCTGCATGGCATGGCGATCGTAAAGATCCCGATAACGTTGCAGACGGTATTAAGGGCAAGTCGGCGGACAACAACGACGAGACCGGCAAGAAGGTCAATATCGCCGATGTTGCCGGTGAACATGTGCAGATCGATTCGTATCTGAGTTACCCGCTTGGCGGCTCGGGCCCCTCGGTGGTGGCGGGTGAGATGTGCAAGGCCATGGGCGAAAAGCTTCCCAAGGCGCTCGAGGGAAGCAACGCCGATGCGATGGGTCTGTTTGTGACGCCGGCGAGCCAGTACAACAAATTGCGCCAGATGATGGGCGAGGAGCTGGTGAGCATTGGCCGGGACCAGTACTTGCTTACGTGTGATATGGGCGGTGAGCTGGGCGACCTGTACACCAAATACATGGCCGGCGGCCATGCCCTCACCTTGGGCGGGCATGAGCTCAAGCCCGCAACCGATAAGTCGGACGAGGACACGGCGGCCATCGCCAACTCGGCGATGGGCAGCAATCCCGGTACCGTGGTCGTAGCCGATGAACTGCTGTCCCAGCTTAACCTGCAGCCGTATTCCAGTAATCTGCTCGTTAACTACAAACAGGGGATGGATACGACCGAGGCAGACGAGAGCATTAAATACACCTTGCTCGACAATCTGCTCGTTGACGGCAAGGAGCCGGGGTCGTGGGGAGTCTTCATCACGCGTTCCGAGATGTACACGCAAGCAGCGCAGATGAACGGCATGATTAGCTATCTGGCCATCTACATTGGCTTTGTACTGGTCGTTGCGTGCGCGGCAATCCTATCGATCCAGCAGCTCTCCAATGTGGCCGACGGCAGCCGCAGCTATCGTGTGCTGGCACAGATCGGCTGTGACGACCGCCAGATTCGCCATTCGGTGATGGCGCAGCAAGCGGTATTCTTTCTGTTCCCGCTGGCAGTGGGCCTGGCGCACTCCTTTGTGGCGCTCAAGGTGATCATCGAGCTGGTGAGCGTATTCGGCGATATGAGCATCGGCGGCACCGTGGGCCTCACCTGCGCGATTTTCCTGGCGGCCTATGGTGGCTACTTCCTGGTAACGTACCTCATGAGCGCCGGCATGGTACAAGCTGCCATCGCCACCCGCTACAGCGAATAGCCGACTCAAAGCAAAACATTCGCAGGTTGAGCATAAATCAGCGAAAGCGCCCCTAGACGAGCAAGGTGACGTGAAAGAGGAGGGAAGCGTACTTCGGTACGCGACCGACGATTGAACGTCAGATTGCCGCCTAGGGCGCTTGCAGCGTCGAGCCGTTACGCGGTTTGGCAAAACCGCGTAACTCGAGCCCCTTCGTGGTGGTTTTTACGTTTATCTCAATCTGTAACATATGGCTGGCAAAATCGCCTCTATCTGTTATAGATTGAGATTGTTTGTCCCGAGCCATACGGTTTGTCTCGATCTGTAACAACAAGACGGGGATTCGGCCCCTAGATGTTACAGATCGAGACAATGGTCGTTCGATTTGGAGGAAGCCTTATGCGCACGATTACCGAGTCCGAGTCCACCCCCAAGGCCGACGGTTTCTTTATGCCTGCTGAGTTTGCCCCGCAGGATCGCGTGTGGATGGGTTGGCCCCACCGCACCGACACCTGGGCCCACGGCGCCAAGCCGGCTCAGAGGCAGTATGCCGCCATCGCTCGCGCCATCGCCGAGTTCACCCCGGTCACCATGTGCGCCAACCAGGCTGACTACGCCAACTGCAAGGCCTTCTTCGAGAACGACGAAAACGTCACCGTTATCGAGATGACCACCGACGACGCTTGGTTCCGTGACACCGCTGCCACTTTTGTTATCAACGGCAAGGGCGATAAGCGCGCCAACCACTGGCACTTCAACGCCTACGGCGGCCTCGTCGACGGCCTCTATTTCCCATGGGACAAGGACGAGCAGATCGCCCTTAAGATAGCTGAGCTCTCCGGCTGCCGTCGCTATCGTCCCGATGACATGATCCTCGAGGGCGGTTCCATCACCGTCGACGGCGAAGGTACCGTGGTCGTGACCGACCAGTGCCTGCTTTCCCCGGGCCGCACCTGCTCTGCGGTTCTGGAGGAGGAAGAGGATTCCGAGTCCATCTGGCCCAAGTTCAAGAGGAAGTTTGAGCCCTGGAGTGAGGAGCTTCGCGCCTATATGGACGAGCACCTCAAGGATTACCTGGGTGTCGAGAAGGTCATCTGGGTCAAGGAGGGCATCGACCCCGAGGAGACCAACGGTCACATCGACGACGTCGCCACGTTCATCGCCCCGGGCGTCATGGCCTGCATCTGGACTGACGATCCCGAGTATCCGTTCTACGAGCAGTGCCACGCCATCTACGAGACCCTCTCCAACGCCGTTGACGCCAAGGGCCGCAAGATGAAGGTCTACAAGCTCTGCATGCCCGTGAACCCGCTGTTTATGGACCAGGCTTCCTGCGACACCATCGACGCCGACGAGAACGCCGAGCCGCGCGTCGCCGACGAGCCGCTGATCGCCTCCTACATGAACTACCTGGTCACCAACCACGGCGTTATCGTCCCGCAGTACGGCGACGAGAACGACCAGCTTGCCGTTGACACGCTCCAGAAGATCTACGACGAGGTCTGGGGCGAGGGCGTCTACAAGTGCGTCGGCGTTCAGTCCGAGCAGGTCGTCTTCGGTGGCGGCAACATCCACTGCATTACGCAGCAGGAGCCGTCAGCGTAACTGTCTGTCTTCCCGAGGCACGGCACCTTGCCCTTCATTTGTCGCTTGCGTACCAAAGTACGCGGCGCTCCTCTTTCACGGGAATCTGCCGCACCTCAGAAACCCAGCCGATCAATCGGACGGGGGCTACTTGATTGCAAGGTGACGTGAAACGAAAGGGCGCTGACCTTCTGGTCGCGCCCTTGAAGTTGAACGTCAGATTGTCCAAATGCGGCCTGCGTAGCGTCGGCCCGTTACGCAGTTTGGTAAAACCGCGTAACTAAATACGTTCCGCGATCTCGTGGATGAGGTAGTCGGTCTTTTCCCAGCCCAGACACGGGTCGGTGATCGACTTGCCAAAGACGCCGCCGTCGACCGGCTGGTTGCCGTCCTCCAGATAAGACTCGATCATAAAGCCCTTGACCAGCTTGGAGATGGATTCGTTGCGGCGGCAGCTGTCGAGCACCTCCTTGCAAATGCGGTACTGCTCCAGCGGACGCTTGCCCGAGTTGTCATGGTTGCAGTCAATGACCGCCGCCGGATTGGCATAACCGGCGTGCTCGGTATAGCGCTCGGCCAGGCGCTCGAGGTGCTCGTAGTGATAGTTGGGGTAGGTGCGCCCATCGAGACCGATGTAGCCGCGCATGACGGCGTGCGCAAGCGGGTTGCCATCGCACTCGACTTCCCAGTTACGGAAGATGAAGCTCTGGTGCGCCTGTGCGGCGTAAATGGAGTTGAGCATAACGGTGGTAGAGCCGGCAGTGGGATTCTTCATGCCGACGGGTACCGAAATGCCGCTCGACACCAGAC
>CAKXKM010000044.1 GCA_934876235.1 Collinsella sp. AF02-46-1
GTGTACTTTTGAGTGTGCAAGTGGGGAGTTGTTACTCCTCGACGATCTCGGTGATCGCGCCAGCGGGGCAAGCGTCCTGGCAAGCGCCACAGGCGACGCAGGAGTCCTCGTCGGCGACGGTAGCGACGTCCTGGAGCTCCAGAACGCCAGCGGGGCAGGAGTCGACGCAAACGCCACAAGCGATGCACTCGTCGGCATCAATTACGGGATGAGCCATGGTAGTTTCCTCTCTGTTGACCGACGCTACAGGCGATGCGCGCCGGTTAGATTCGGGCAAAAACATACCACGGGAGCGACCGTTTGCAATACCCTCTGGCCGGCATCTTCATACCGTTCGCCGAGTATGCCAAGGTTTACTAAAAAACGCGCAGGTGGGGCCGTTGAGCTGCGAAAATGTTAGCTAAAGGTGACTTGAAATATTGAGCTATTGAGCGCGCCTGCGGAAAGGGCATCCCGTTATTTGGCCGAAAACCGGGGCGCAGTTTCCGGATGGACCGCCCGGCGGAAACTGCATCCCGGAATTTTCGCTCAGATTGGGATGTATTTTCCCGAAGGCTCTGGTTGCGGAAACTGCGACCCGGAATCCACGCTCAAACCGGGATGAGCTTGCCGCAAGACGGCCCCCAGGCACCCCCGGACGCAAACCTCAGCCATCTCTACATAGATCTCAATAGATTTGCCGAGAACTCAATCAGCGCATCTACCTGCGCATTTAAGAACCTAAACTCTCGACAATAAGAAATCTTATATGAATTGACTTAGATTTTGTATATTCCGGCCCATAAGGGGATACACTACATCCTGAAAGACAAGCCGAAACACCGCGCGGCAGACCGCCGAGTCGGTGCAAACGCACAAGAGAGAGGGAATTTCTAATGGGCAAGATTCTTGGTATCGACCTCGGTACTACTAACTCCGCAATGGCCGTCCTCGAGGGCGGTTCTCCGACCATTATCGTGAACGCCGAGGGCGACCGCACCACCCCGTCTGTCGTGGGCTTCCGTGCCGACGGCGACCGCGTCGTGGGCAAGGCCGCTAAGAACCAGGCGGTCACCAACCCCAAGAACACCGTGTTCTCCATCAAGCGCTTCATGGGCCGCAAGTACTCCGAGTGCACCTCCGAGATCAAGACCGTGCCGTATGAGGTCAAGGAGGGCCAGGGTGGCCGCGCCGTCGTCGATATCGAGGGCAAGGATTACACCGCCGAGCAGGTGAGCGCCATGACGCTCGCAAAGATGAAGGCCGACGCCGAGAAGTATCTGGGCGAGACCGTCACCGACGCCGTCATCACCGTCCCGGCCTACTTCAACGACGCCCAGCGTCAGGCCACCAAGGATGCCGGTAAGATCGCCGGCCTCAACGTCAAGCGTATCGTCAACGAGCCGACCGCTGCTGCTCTGGCCTATGGCCTGGACAAGCAGGGCACCGACCAGCGCATTCTGGTCTTCGACCTGGGCGGCGGCACCTTCGACGTCTCCATCCTCGACCTCGCCGACGGCGTGTTTGAGGTTCTGTCCACCTCGGGCGACAACCACCTGGGCGGCGACGACTGGGATCAGCGCGTCATCGACTGGATGGCCGATAAGTTCCAGCAGGAGAACGGTGTCGACCTGCGTCAGGACCCCATGGCCCTGCAGCGTCTGAAGGAGGCCGCCGAGAACGCCAAGAAGGAGCTCTCCGCCGCCCAGCAGTCCACCATCAACCTGCCGTTCATCACCATGAACCAGTCTGGCCCGCTGCACCTCAACTACACTCTGACCCGCGCCGAGTTCGAGAAGATCACCCGCGACCTGCTCGAGCGCTGCAAGCAGCCTGTCACCAACGCCCTGCGCGACGCTAAGCTCAAGCTCTCCGATCTGACCGAGGTCATCCTCGTCGGCGGCTCCACCCGTATGCCCGCCGTCCAGGAGCTCGTCAAGACCATGACCGGCAAGCAGCCCAACATGTCCGTGAACCCCGACGAGGTCGTTGCCGACGGCGCTGCCGTCCAGGGCGGCGTGCTCACCGGCGACGTCGAGGGCATCCTGCTGCTCGACGTTACCCCGCTGTCGCTGGGCGTCGAGACCATGGGCGGCATCATGACCAAGATGATCGACCGCAACACCACGATCCCGACCTCCAAGACCGAGGTCTACTCCACCGCTGCCGACAACCAGACCAGCGTCGAGATCAACGTGCTCCAGGGCGAGCGCGAGCTTGCCCGCGACAACAAGTCGCTCGGTAAGTTCCAGCTGACCGGCATCCCGGCTGCCCGCCGCGGCGTGCCGCAGATCGAGGTCACCTTCGACATCGACGCCAACGGCATCGTCAAGGTCTCCGCTAAGGACAAGGGCACCGGCAAGGAGCAGCAGATCACCATTTCCGGTTCCACCGCTCTGTCCGACGACGAAGTCGATCGTATGGTCAAGGACGCCGAGGCTCATGCCGAGGAGGACAAGAAGCAGAAGGAAGAGGTCGAGGTCCGCAACCAGACCGACAGCCTGTGCTACTCCACCGAGCAGACCCTCAACGAGCTGGGCGACAAGGTTTCCGCCGACGTGAAGTCCAAGGCCGAGGCCGCTATCGCCGACGCCAAGAAGGCGCTCGAGGGCTCTGACGTCGAGGCTATCAAGGCCGCCGGCGAGTCCCTGCAGTCCGTGGCCTACGAGCTGGCCCAGGTTGTCTACGCCGACGCTCAGCAGCAGACCGACGGTGCCGCTGGCGCCCAGCCTGCCGACGATGACGTTGTCGACGCCGACTACGAGGTTGTGGACGACGAGGACAAATAATCATGTCCGCCCGTAAAGCTCGCACGGAGGCGGCCGCCGCTGGCGCCGCCCCCGTTGACTCTGAGGAGAAGGACGTGAAGATTCCCGTAGAGGCCGTTGACGATACCGAGGCCAACGAGGCCTCGGCCGCCGAGGCTGCCGAGAACCAGGTAGAGGATTCCAACAAGGAGGCGACGATGACCGAGGACGAGATGGTGGAAGCCGCTATCCGCGCCGGTGAAGAAGCCGCCGACAACGACTTTAAGCTCAAGTTCGAGCAGGCCCAAAAGGAGCTTGCCGACGTGCGCAACGAGCTCGATGCTGCGGCAGAGGCTCAGAAGGCCGCCGAGGACAAGGCAAAGGACGCTACCGAGCGCACCGCCCGCCTGCAGGCCGACTGGGAGAACTTCCGTCGCCGCACCGCCAGCGAGCGCATCGCCGAGCGCGAGCGTGCGACCGAGAAGCTCGTCACCGCGCTGCTGCCGGTGGTTGACGATATCGAGCGCGCGATCGACCATGCCCGCAGCCAAGAGCTTTCTGACGACTTTAAGCAGTTCGTCGACGGCGTCGATGCGGTTCATGCCAAGCTGCTCGACGTGTTTGCACACGAGGGCGTTGAGCCCATCGACCCCAAGGGCGAGGCGTTCGATCCGCTCGAGCACCAGGCTGTGGGTCGCGTCGAGGACGCATCGCAGTACGACGAGACCGTCAACGACGTGTACCAGAAGGGCTACCGCATGGCGGATCGCATTCTGCGTTCCGCGATGGTGACGGTGACCTACGGTGGCGAGAAGCGCCCCGCACCGGAGCCCGAAGCGGCGCCCGAGGATGCTGCGGCCGATACGGCTGAGAGCACCGAGGAGTAATTGAGAAGGGCCCCGGGGCAACACCCGGGGCCCTTTCTGACCTAGTGCCATATGAAAGCATGAGCCGCCGTCCGCAGGGGCGGCGGACGTAACAGGAGAGGAGCTACGATGGCTGCAGGCAAAACCTTCTATGACATCCTGGGCGTATCCAAGAGCGCCTCCGACAAAGAGATCAAGAGCGCGTTTCGCAAGCTCGCGCAAAAATATCACCCCGATGCCGGCGGCGACGAGGCTAAGTTTAAGGAGATTAGCGAGGCCTACGAGACGCTTTCGGACGAGAAGAAGCGCAAAGAGTACGACCAGATGCTCATGTTCGGCGGCATGCCGGGCGCAGGCGGCGCGTATGGCGGCGGCTACGGTGCCGGCGCGGGCGCCAGCGGCTGGGGCGATATCTTCGACAGCATCTTTAGCGGCAACGGCGCCTGGGGCAGCGATTGGGGCTCGGGCTTTGCCGGGGCTGCGGGTAACGCCGGTGCCGGCGCGGGTCGCAGCCGCGCTCGCAAGGGCGGCGACCTGTCGCTGACCGTCGATGTGACGGCCGAGGACGCGTTTCGCGGCGTGACGCACAAGGTCACCTACCGCATTCCCTCGACGGGCGAACAGCAGACCATTACGGTCTCGGTGCCCGCGGGCGCGGTCGACGGCGGCAAGCTGCGCTACAAACGTCGCGGCGAGTATGGCGTTGCCGGCGGCGAGCGCGGCGACCTGGTCGTGACCACGCACGTGGAGGAGCATCCGCTGTTTAAGCGTAAAGGTGCCGACGTGACCATGGAGGTACCGGTCTCGGTCTACGAGGCGGCGCTCGGCTGCACGGTGGACGTGCCGACGCCCGGCGGTGCGACGGTTCGTCTGAAGGTGCCCGCGGGTACCCAGACGGGCAAGAAGTTCCGCTTTAAGGAAATGGGGGCGCCCGACGTTAAGCACCGTGGCCGTACGGGCGCGCTGCTCGTCGAGATCAAGGTGCAGGTCCCCACGAACCTATCCGATGACGAGCGCGATGCCATGACCAAGCTGCGCGAGGTCGACACGCGCGATTATCGCGAGAAGGTCAACCGTTACAAGGCGACGTACTAGGGCGGTCGTGGCGCACACCCGCGCCCGCGGGCTTATGATGGACGATAACGAGACGGAAAGGGGTCAGGTAGCATGGCCGAGGACAATAGGAATAAACCGCTGTACATGATCAGCGTGGCGGCCGAGTTGACCGGCATGCATCCGCAGACTCTGCGCGTCTACGAGTCCAAGGGCCTGGTGAACCCCCAGCGCTCGGGCGGCAACACGCGTCTGTATTCGCGTGCCGATATCGAGCGCCTGGAGCTCATCAACCAGCTGACTGACGAGGGCATCAACCTTGCCGGCGTGGTGCGCATCCTCGATATGAAGGAGCGTGCCGAGGAGCGCGAGCGCGAGAACGAAAAACTCCGCGCACGCGTGCGCCAGCTCGAGGACGAGCTGCACGAGTACAAGATGCAGAAGAAGATCACCGCCCTGGCCCCGCGCGACGGCTCGGTCAACCCCGAGCAAGTCATGCGCAAGCTGCTGGGCGCCGGCGGAGACCTGTAGGCACTCATTGGGGACAGACTTAAATGAGTACCTGCAGAATGAGAGTGGATAATCTCCCGTTTTTGGCCTGTTTGCAGGCTCAAAGTGGGAGATTATCCACTCTCGTCATTTCGGCGTCTAAGTCTGCCCCCGGCACCCAACTCGTTCTTTGCTTTACTGAGATAAAGTGAACGTGCAGATTCGTAACCCACTCGCAACCGTTCTATGGCACGATATTGAACGAATGTATGCTATGCGCCCAAATCGTTTTGGGCAGAGTGGGAGACAGTATGGTCAAGCTGTACGAGGACGGCATCTACCTGCGCGGCGGCAGCGAGGTTGTGCCTGCGGCCGAGGCTGCCGAGCGCGGTATTACGCAGACGCCCGAGGATGCCAAGCGCGGCACCATCGCGTATTCGATCCTCCAGGCACACAATACGTCCGGAGATCCCGAGGCACTCAAGATTCGCTTCGACGCCATGGCGAGCCACGACATCACCTTTGTCGGCATCATCCAGACGGCGCGCGCCTCGGGCATGGAGCAGTTCCCGCTGCCTTACGTGCTCACCAACTGCCATAATTCGCTGTGCGCCGTGGGCGGCACCATCAACGAGGACGACCACGTCTTTGGCCTCTCGGCCGCAAAGAAGTACGGTGGCATCTTCGTTCCGCCGCATATCGCCGTTATCCACTCCTTTATGCGTGAGAACTTCGCGGGCTGCGGCAAGATGATCCTGGGTTCCGACTCGCACACCCGCTACGGCGCTCTGGGCACTATGGCCGTGGGCGAGGGCGGTGGCGAGCTGGCAAAGCAACTGCTGCGCGACACCTACGACGTCGCCTATCCCGGCGTCGTCGCCATCTACCTCACGGGTGCCCCGCGCCCCGGCGTCGGCCCGCACGATGTGGCGCTCGCCATCATCCGCGCTGTCTTTGCCAAGGGCTACGTCAAGAACAAGGTCATGGAGTTTGTGGGCCCCGGCATCGCGAGCATGACGACCGACTACCGCAACGGCGTCGACGTCATGACCACCGAGACCACCTGCCTGTCGAGCATCTGGGCCACCGACGAGGACACGCACGCGTTTTTGACCATGCACGGCCGCGGCGACGACTATCGCGAGCTCAAGCCCGCCGATGTCGCCTACTACGACGGTTGCGTCGAGGTCGACCTGTCGAGCATCAAGCCCATGATCGCACTGCCGTTCCATCCTTCCAACGGCTTTGAGATCGACGAGCTCAACGAGAACCTCGAGGACATCCTGCACGAGGTGGAGCTCGAGGCCGCCAAGATCGGCGAGGGCAAGACGCACTTTAGCCTGCTCGACAAGATCGTCGACGGCAAGCTGCACGTGCAGCAGGGCGTTATCGCCGGCTGCTCGGGCGGCAACTATGACTCCGTGGTCCAGGCTGCCCGCGTGCTCAAGGGCGCCAATACCGGCTGCGGCGAGTTCTCGCTGTCGGTCTATCCCACGAGCCAGCCCGTGGCGCTCGAACTTACACGCCGCGGCTACATCTACGACCTCATGGAGGCCGGCGCAATCGTGCGCACGGCATTCTGCGGCCCGTGCTTCGGCGCCGGCGACACGCCCGCCAACAACGGCCTTTCGATCCGTCACACCACGCGCAACTTCCCCAACCGCGAGGGTTCCAAGCCGGGTAATGGCCAGCTGAGCGCCGTGGCCCTGATGGACGCCCGCTCCATTGCGGCAACGGCTGCCAACGGCGGCGTCCTGACGCCGGCGACCGACCTGCCCGAGGACACTTGGGACGAGGCCTGCGAGTACACCTTTGACGACGCGCCGTACAAGAAGCGCGTGTACTGGGGCTTTGGCAAGGCGGAGCCTGCCGACGAGCTGGTCGAAGGCCCCAACATCAAGCCGTGGCCCGCGATGGAGCCGCTCGGCGACGACATCCTGCTCAAGGTTTGCTCCAAGATCATGGACCCGGTCACCACGACCGACGAGCTCATTCCCTCGGGCGAGACGAGCTCCTTCCGCTCCAACCCGCTGGGGCTGGCTGAGTTTACGCTGAGCCGCCGCGACCCGGCCTACGTGGGTCGCTCCAAGGAGGTCGACGCTGTGGAGAAGCGTCGCGTTGCCGGCGAGTCCGCGGGCGACCTGGCGGCGTTCGATGCCGAGCTTGCCGGTGTGTTTGAGGCGCTGGCCGGCGCGGGTGTCGCGGCCGATGCCAAGGCGACCGAGTTCGGTTCCATGATTTACGCCAAGAAGCCTGGCGACGGCAGCGCCCGCGAGCAGGCCGCGAGCTGCCAGCGCGTAATTGGCGGCCTGGCCAACATCGTCCACGAGTACGCCACCAAGCGCTATCGCTCCAACGTGATGAACTGGGGCATGGTGCCCTTCCAGATGGAGGCCGAGCCCAACTTTGAGGTGGGCGATTACGTCTTTGTGCCGGGTATCCGTGCCGCGCTCGATGGCGACCTGAAGGACATCGCCGCCTACGTGGTGCGCGCCGATGGTGCGGTCGAGCAGATTGAGCTCTACATTGCCGATATGACGGCAGAGGAGCGTGCCATCGTCAAGGCCGGCTGCCTGATCAACTACAACAAGTTCAAGGCCGCTGCCGAGTAGCGCACTTAATTGTCCGCCCGGGGCTTACCCTTTCCCGCCCGCTCACGCGCTTCGCGAGGGCCGCGTTCGGGAAAGGGTAAGCCCCGGGCTACATTTCTGCGTTCTCGTTGGGTCTTGAGGGACGCTAATAAATAGACTTGCTTGATGCCGCCTCTGTTATCGGGGCGGCTTCTTTTTGTTGAAAACCACCACAAAGGGGGCAGGCACCTTTGTGGTGGTGGGGACGAGCTCGATGCTGTTGTGATCGTTGAGCGGCATGTTAATGGGCGGCTCTACAGAATTTCATCTGGGCTGGCGGGTTTGGTTGTTTTGGGGATGCCGAGTTTGGATGACGCGAAATCGTCAACATTGTCCTTAATTCCGTCTTTGGTGTAGACAGTGACCATATAGGTGCTGTGTCCGAATTCGCCCTTGTCGCGTGTTGCCCAGGCATCCCAGTAGGCGGCCCCGTTTCGCCCTTTGATTTTTCCGACACGGCGGAGTTCTGTTCGCTTTAATTTCTGGTTGCTATAGATGGTTCGACCGGCCTCCTCGGTGAGCCCGCACTGTCCAAGCATCTTGTCTAGGACTTGGTTCATGTGGCGCTCATCGGTGTTTGGTGCGTAGTCGTAGGCGAGGGTGATGAAGTCGAGTGGCTGGTCGTCGATTAGATAGTTTAGCGTCTGAGGTCCAAGGCAGAAATAGGGGGAGCATCCGTCGATCTGACCGAGCAGTGGCAACTTTGACTGCCAACTTCCGGTGGGAATTCCATCTTCGTAAAACACGCCGCGACAGATAAAGGAGAGCGAGGTGGCACGCGAGCTGGCGTCGACCATTCCGCATAAATCGAAGGGCGAGGTGATACCAAGGGAAAAGGGCGTGATGACGATAAGGAAGAGCATCACGATGGGTATGGCGAGAATGGCGATGACGTTGCGACCGGTGGAATGAGGCGGCTTCATATGCGCTCCTCGAGACAAAGATCTGTTGAGGATAGGCAGAAATGGATATGTTCAGAGAGCAATTCAAGTTTAATCTCATTGCGCGAGATGGTCGACCGTTAGCGTCGAAAACCACCACAAAGGTGCCTGTCCCCTTTGTGGTGGTGAGGAGCGCGCGGCTTCTTTTGGTAATAGTGTTAGCTGGCGGTATCATTAGTGCAGGTGGCGAAGGTTTGCATTGTGGGGTGTTTTGCCGTGAGCCGTTCTGCCCGTATTGGATTGATTGTCTTGGCGCTTGCGATCGCTGTGGTTGGCGCGGGCGCTGTCGGTATGGCATTTCTACCTGCTGCGGTGACGGAGCCGGTGGTCAAGCCTGTGACTCAATCTGTCGAACTTCTGACCGGCGACGACAAGCCCGAGACCATTACCGTTGATTTTGATGAGCAGCCGGCTGTGCTGGGTATTAGCAATTATCCGCGTATTCAGCTTGGGGCCATGCGCTATACCACGGATACAAGCCTGATCGATAGGGCGTCCGAGCTACTCAAGGGCAAAACATTTAAGCGTTGGTACGGATATGCGTCCTATCGGGCAAAAGCGAACGACATGGTTGGCTGATGCCACTCGTCCATCGAGCTGGACACTGCAAACGGCGCAAAGTTATGTGATGTCTCGTACGATCCGGGCTACGAGGGCAATGAGGGTCCGGGCATCTACATCATGGACGGCGATGTCGCCTATGTCATGGAGGGCGACCAGACCGAGCTCAACGATTTTATGGGTCAGTGTATCCAAGATGCCTATAAACAGACCTGCTTGCCTGACCCGCAGACTGCACGCGATAGTGGGTCTGCCCGTACATGGCTGTTCGAGGATGAGATGCCCTGGAACGCCGAATCGGGAAGCACGGGCTCGACAAGTAAATAGAGGCTGCAACCACCACAAAGGCGCCTGTCCTCTTTGTGGTGGTTTTCGGTCTGTCTCGATCTGTAACATCTTGGCCGCTAAAAGTGGGCCTGGTGTTACAGATTTAGATTTTTGATCCGGGTGTTTTCTGTTCGTCTCGATTTGTAACAGATAGAGCTCTATTTGCTGACTAGATGTTACAGATTTAGATAAATGGGTGCCGCTGGTCATTTCATCTCGATCTGTAACATCTAGAGCCATAAACAGCCGCTAGATGTTACAGATTGAGATAGTAAGGGGACGAGGCCGTAGCGGGTGAGCGCACCTGCTCCCTATCTTTCAATCACTCAGAAAATCTTATATATAGAGACTTAGATTTGTGTATAAGATCGCGTAAAGCTGGCAACAATACTTCTCGAACAACGTGAAGCCGCCCCGTAGGGCGGCCGCCCCAAGAGAGGTGATTCCATGAGAATCGATAAGCTAGCAATGACGTCGCGCGAGGCGCTGCAGACCGCCATGAGCACGGCTGCCGATGCACAGGCCGGCGCGGTGGAGCCGATCCACCTGCTGTCTGCCCTGCTCGGTGCCGGCGAGCGCAATATCTCCGTGATCATCGAGCGCATCGGTGCCGACCCGGCTCAGCTCGCACACTCCACACAAGATGCCATCGACCATGCGCCCAAGGTGTCGGGCGAGGGTCAGCAGATGGGCCTGTCCAACGAGCTCGTTCGCGTGATCGAGAAGGCCGAGAAAAAGGCCACCAAGATGGGCGACAGCTTTGTGGTGACCGAGCATCTGCTGATGGCACTTGCCGAGGACAAGGGTGAGGCGGGTCGCGTGCTGCGTGACGCCGGCGTGACCAAGGAGCGCATCGAGCAAGTCTACGAGGAACTGCGCGGCGATGACCGCGTGACGTCTGCCGAGGACAAGACGCAGTTTGAGGCGTTGGAGCAGTACGGTCGCAACATCTGCGATCTGGCTCGCGCCGGCAAGCTCGACCCGGTCATCGGCCGTACCGACGAGATCCGTCGTACTATTCAGGTTCTGTCCCGCCGCACCAAGAACAACCCCGTGCTTATCGGCGAGCCGGGCGTCGGCAAGACGGCCATCGTCGAGGGCATTGCTCAGCGAATCGTGGCCGGCGACGTACCGAGCACCCTGCGCGACCGCGACCTCATCGAGCTCGACATGAGCGCGCTGGTCGCCGGCGCCAAGTACCGCGGCGAGTTCGAGGACCGCTTGAAGGCCGTGCTCAAGGAAGTGCAAAAATCCGAAGGCAAGGTCATCCTGTTCATCGATGAGCTCCATACCATCGTGGGCGCGGGTGCCACCGAGGGCTCCATGGACGCCGGCAACATCCTCAAACCGGCGCTCGCTCGTGGCGACCTGCACGCGATCGGCGCGACCACGCTCGACGAGTACCGCAAGTACATCGAGAAGGACGCGGCGCTCGCCCGTCGTTTCCAGACCGTGATGGTCAGCGAGCCTACCGTCGAGGACACCATTTCAATCCTGCGTGGCCTGAAGGAGAAGTACGAGATCTTCCACGGCGTACACATCACCGATAGCGCGCTCGTGGCTGCCGCCGACCTCTCCGACCGCTACATCGCCGACCGCTTCCTGCCCGACAAGGCTATCGACCTGGTCGATGAGGCCGCGAGCCGCCTGCGCATGGAACTCGACAGCATGCCGGTCGAGATCGACGCCACCACGCGTCAGCTCACCCAGCTGCAGATCGAGGAACAGGCGCTCATGAAAGAGACCGACGACGCCTCTAAGGAGCGTTTGGAGGCTCTGCGCCAAGAGATTGCCGAAGTCCAGGAAAAGCTCAACGTGCAAAAGGCCGGCTGGCTCAACCAAAAGAACGCCATCGACCACGTGCAGGAGCTTAAGGGCCAGCTTGACGCGGCCAAGAGCGAAGAGGAGCGCGCGACGCGCAACGGCGATCTGGGCCGTGCGTCCGAGCTTCGCTATTCTGTGATCCCGGGTCTGCAGCAGCAGATTCAGGATTCCGAGGCTGCGCTCGAGGCGCAAAAGCAGCAGGACGGCGAGGGCCTCAACGAACAGGTGACCTCCGACGAGATCGCCGAGGTCGTGAGCGCCTGGACCGGTGTGCCCGTGTCCAAGATGATGCAGGGCGAGCTCGACAAGTTGAAGGGCTTGGAGGGCGAGCTGCATAAGCGCGTTATCGGTCAGGACGAGGCCGTCTCCGCTGTAGCCGCGGCCGTGCGTCGCAGCCGTGCGGGTCTCTCCGACCCAGACAAGCCCATCGGCAGCTTCTTCTTCCTGGGCCCCACCGGCGTAGGCAAGACCGAGCTCGCCAAGGCGCTGGCCGAGTGCCTGTTCGATGACGAGCGCGCGCTCGTGCGTATCGACATGTCCGAGTATATGGAGAAGTTCAGCGTCCAGCGTCTGATCGGTGCGCCCCCGGGATACGTGGGCTATGACGAGGGCGGCCAGCTCACCGAGGCCGTGCGCCGTCGTCCCTACTCCGTGATCTTGCTCGACGAGATGGAGAAGGCTCATCCGGATGTCTTTAACGTGCTGCTGCAGGTGCTCGACGACGGCCGTTTGACCGACGGTCAGGGTCGCCAAGTGTCCTTCAAGAACACGATTATCATCATGACGTCCAACGTGGGCTCCAAGGCTATCGCCGATCTGTCCGGCAAGGACGAGGAGGAGATGCGCCATCAGGTTGACGGGGCCATGGCTCAAACCTTCCGCCCCGAGTTCCTCAACCGTATCGACGATATCGTGGTGTTCCATCCGCTCGGCATGGCGCAGATCGAGAAGATCGTCGACATCCAGCTCGCCGACGTCCGCGCGCGTCTGGCCAAGGAGCGCATGACGCTGGCCATCACCCCGGCGGCCAAGCAGATGCTCGCCGTGGGCGGCCTGGACCCGGTCTTTGGTGCCCGTCCGCTCAAGCGTCTCGTGCAGCGCGAGGTCGTGGATGCCATTGCCGCCGCTATCATCGACGGTACGGTGCGCGAGGGCGATCAGGTGACGGTCGATGTCGACAAGGACGGCGGCTTTACCGTCGTGTGCGACAACACGCCGGCGGCCACCTACGAAGTCCCCGACGCCGAGTAGATTTTGGGCCGGCTTTAAAACCGCCCCTCATCGCAAAACGCCAAGGGCGGCGGATCCAATCGGGTCCGCCGCCCTTTTTCGTGCGACAATCGATGGTGTTGAACGTGAGTACATGGCAAGGAGCTATGCAGATGACAGACAAGAACAAGACGAACACGCCGGCGACCGATGCCGCACCCGCCGCACCTAAGCCTGCGCCTAAACCGGCGCCCAAGCCGCGCGACCCCTATATCCGTGCCGAGAACGAGGATGACGACGGCTACGATCCTTATAGCGATCGTCGCCCCGAGCGCGAGCCCCTCTTCGAAGCCGACCCCTGGCGTTAAGTAGCTCATTTGGGACGGGGCTTTTTTAGCTCCTTTTGCCGCCCTACCTGCCCGATGATTTATCTTTGCCCCAGCCGTTCGATATCTTTCGGGGGAGCGGCAGCGGAAAAACTTGCTTAGCTACTAATCAAGATGCACATCAATCTTGCTTATCTGCTAATCAAGATTTGGGACGGGGTAGCTAAAAGCCCCCGTCTCAAAAAGACTGCTCTGGGTTGTGGGCGGCTAGTCCTGGGCCTTGATGCTCGGCAGGAGAATCTGGGCGAGGTAGTCGGTCTCGAGTTTGGTCGCGGCGTCTGCCTTGCCGTCTTTGCTGACCAGTACGTTCTTGATCTGGCTATAGGTGTAGCGGTTACCGGTCGTGAGCTCGACAAGCTCAATGGCCGTGTCCATGGGGTAGGTTGACACGGGATTCTGCGTCCGTCCGTTGATGGTCTGGGACACCACGTACGGATAGACGGGGCCGCTGGCGTAGACGGTATAACCGTTGCCTAGATTGGCCGCACCCAAAACCGTATCGCCCTCATCGGGCGTAAAGCTCTCGCCCTCGCGCACCGCGACGAGCGTCACAATCGGCGTATCGCTGTCGCCGGCAAGATAGATGCATAGCGTGCTGCCATTTTGCCAAGTCTCGACCTTGCCGTACCACTCGACGGGGATATCGAGCTGGTAGAGGTCGGTTGCCTTGTGGCGAGCGTCAGCATCGCGGGCTGCCTGTGCCTTTTGCGCGTTCACGGCATTGACGGCGGCGTCGCGCCGCGCGGTTGCCGCCTGCTGGAGCACCTTGGCGGTGGCGGCGGAGCTCGCGCCTCCCTCCTCGGCATATTTGGCGGCGGCATCGATCTGGTCGTCGGTTACCGTGTCGGCCGAAGGCACCTTGAGCTTAAAGGCGGCCTGGCTGCTTAGGTCCTGTCCGTCGCTCTTGATCGTGACCTGCGCCTTGGTGGTCGGCACGGTATAGACGGTGCCGTCGGACGCGATGGGGGAGGCAGCGATGGAGAGCGTGTAGTCACCGGGTAGCAGTTTGATGCCACGGCCGTGCTCGTCAACATAGAGTGTTTCGCTCACGGAGGATCCGTCAGAATCCTGGCCACTCACTTGTACGGGAATCTTGGAGCCGGCGGAACAGTCGAGGCCCGCGGCATGCACGCCAATCTGCACCGACATCATCGTGTGGGCATTGGCGGCGACAGCGGCAGCCTGCTCTTGCTGATATCCGTTCCAGGCAGCATGGCCTGCACCGCCGGCGACGAGCGCGACGGCCACGACACCGGCGACCATCAGATTGCGGCGCTTGGGCGACATCTTGCGATGGCGGACCTCGGCTTCGTGTGCCGAGGGAACGGACGGCAGGGGAATATCGCCCATGGCGATGGTCTCATCCACGGCTGGTGCGGAACCCAGGCCAGGAAGCTCGCGAGTCAGCGAATCTTCGGCCGGTAAGCTGTCGAGCAAGACGGTTTCCTCGCCCGTGTCGGATTCGGGCTGGTCGTCGGCCTCGCTATCGTCCTCTTCGGCTTCGTCAGGAGCGTCTTTGGCGTCGCCGCCTTCGTCCTCAGTGTCTTCGTGCACCTCGTCTTGCGCGTCGACGACCGAATCGCTAAACGAGAGCTCGTCTAGCGCGATCCGGTCAAGGCTCTCCAGGGCTTCGGCACATGCTTCCGCATCCTGGGCCGCATCCTCGCGGCCATACGTCTCATCGCTCATATATCCCCCAATGCAATATCGGCTCAACACTGTACCCAAAAATGGAGCCATATAAAGCGCATACGAAATATAAGATCCGATTTAACCTGAGCGCATCGTTCGGCCGCATCCTCGCGGCAGCAAAAGGCCCCCGGAACGCGGACGAATCACATTCCGGGGGCTCTGCAATGCGTTGAGTTGCGCGGAGCCGGCTATGCTGCTTCACATTCAAGCGGCGTTTGCGCCGGGCATGTTACTCGGCGTGCGCGTAATCCACCTTGGCGCGGCGGGCGGTGGCCTTCTCCCAATCGCTGGTGCCCTCAAAGACATCCTGCTTGTAGGGATTGCGGCCGAGCTTCTTGGCGCGGTAGGCGATGTAGATGATCGCGGCGACGTTGGCGACCAGTGCGGCGATCGAGGCCGCGGTAGCGGCGCCGGGGTCGAGCGTGGAGTGGGTCACAAAAATGGACTCCTCCTGGAAGTAGGGGAACACCTGGGCAAACATGCACCAAATGGCAAGCGTAAAGGCGCGATTCTGGATCCAGCCGCCCTTGTTCCAGATAAAGGCGGCGACGGTGGGCGCCAGCAGCAGCGCAAAGCCGCAGAACCAGGAGTGGGTGGGCAGGCAGTTGTAGGTGTAGCAGAAGTTCCAGATATCGTAGGCGATGATGTAGACCCAGGTCATGTCGGGCCACAGCATGTCGGTCTTGTCCTCGGAGGCGTAGACGCTCCACCAACCGGTCATGCAGAAGATGTTGATGATACCGGCGATGCCGTTGAACACGTTGTTCCAGCCGGCAAGCTGCGTAGCACCTTCGGAGGTGACCCAAGTGGACTGGCCCAGGACAAAGAAGTGATAGGCGCTCTCAAAGTCGGACACGACGGCGATCATGATGTTGATGGCGACGATCACAAACGGCCACGCGCGGAACCAGTGTGCCTTGCCGATCTTGCCCCACTGATACTTAATGGCGATGAAGCCCCAGCAACCGGCCAACGCCGCGTAGACCTTGGCGTAGTGGAACCAGCTGTTCTGGTACACATGGGTGGGGTTGGTGAGCGCCCACTCGGCGCCCTGCGAAACGCCGATGGCGATAGCGACGCAGTAGATGGTCATGGCCAGCGGAGCCACGCCAAAGATGATTGCCGCGCCCAGCTTGGTGCGGCGGCCGACCTCGTTGAGCACGATCAGGCCGATAAAGACCATGGCCCAGCCGACCCAGTGGATAAGGGTATTGC
>CAKXKM010000045.1:0-13298 GCA_934876235.1 Collinsella sp. AF02-46-1
TTTCTATTAGGTGCAGCAAATGCATGCTTGGGAGGGTCTGAATTGCACTTTGTTGGGATGGGCCCGTTTCCCCATGGGAACTTTGCTTGGCAGGACTCTAATTTAAATTCAACAAAAACAGGGGCGCCCTCTTTGGGGATGCCCCTGTTCTGGCTTGGATGTGGTTGTTGAGACGATACTTTGCCTCGTCTTGCCTTATGCCAAGAACTCCTTGGTGGTCGCCACGATGTTGGCGGCGTCCAGGCCATACTTGTGCAAGAGCTCGGCACCCGGGCCAGACTCACCGAAGGCGTCGTTGACGCCGATCTTCTTGAGCGGCGTCGGGCACTGCTCGCACAGGACGTCGGCAACGGCGCTGCCCAGGCCACCGATCACAGAGTGCTCCTCGACGGTCACGACGTGGCCGGTCTTGGTGGCGCTCTTGACGATCAGGTCGGCATCGATGGGCTTGATGGTGTGCATGTTGATGACCTCGGCATCGATGCCCTCGGCAGCGAGCTGCTCGGCGGCCTCGAGAGCCTCGCCGACCATCAGGCCGCAGGCGATGATGGTCACATCGGCGCCCTCGCGCATGACAATGCCCTTACCCAACTCGAACTTGTAGGTCTCGGGGTCGTTGATAACCGGCGAGGCCAAACGGGCGAAGCGCATGTACACCGGACCGTCGCACTCGTAGGCGGCGCGCGTCACGGCGCGGGCCTCCACGTCGTCGGCGGGAACAATTACGGTCATGCCGGGGATGACGCGCATGAGGGCGATATCCTCGCAGCACTGGTGCGTGGCGCCGTCCTCGCCCACCGAGATGCCGGCGTGCGTGGCACCGATCTTAACGTTGAGGTGCGGGTAGCCGATGGAGTTGCGGACCTGCTCAAAGGCGCGACCGGCAGCGAACATGGCAAAGGTACTCGCGAAGGCAACACGACCAGTGGTCGCGATACCGGCGGCGACGCCCATCAGGTTGCTCTCGGCAATGCCCACATCGAAGAAGCGGTCGGGGCAAGCGGCCTTAAACTTACCGGTCTGCGTGGCGGCGGCCAGGTCGGCGTCGAGGACCACAAAGTCATCGTGCTCGTTGGCGAGCTCGACGAGGGCCTCGCCGTAGCTTACACGCGTGGCGATTTTCTTGACGTCTGCCATCCTAGAGCTCCTCTCCGGCGGCCGTGAGCTCTGCCATGGCCTGCTCAAACTGTTCATCGTTGGGGGCCTTGCCGTGCCAGCCAACCTGGTTCTCCATAAAGGACACGCCCTTGCCCTTCAGGGTCTCGGCGATAATGGCGGTCGGCTGCCCCTTGGTGGCGCGAGCCTCGGCAAAGGCGGCGCGGATCTGGTCGAAGTCGTTGCCGTCGGCGAGCTCAACCACGTGGAACTTGAACGCGCGGAACTTGTCGGCGAGCGGCATGGGGTCGTTGACCTCCTCGACGGGACCGTCAATCTGAAGGCCGTTGTGGTCGACGATCACGCAGAGGTTATCGAGCTGCTGGTTGCCGGCAAACATGGCGGCCTCCCAGACCTGGCCCTCCTCGCTCTCGCCATCACCCAGCAGGGCGTACGTGCGATAGTCGTCGCCCCAGTGCTTGGCGGCAACGGCCATGCCCACGGCGGCGGAGATGCCCTGGCCGAGCGAACCGGTGGACATGTCAACGCCCGGGGTGTCGTTCATGTTGGGGTGACCCTGCAGATGGCTGCCGATGTGGCGCAGCGTCTCGAGATCCTCCTTGGGGAAGAACCCACGCTCGGCGAGCACAGCGTACAGACAGTGGCCCTTGGAAAGCACAAAGCGATCGCGGTCGGCCTTGCGGGGATGGGCCGGGTCGACGTTCATTTCCTCAAAGTACAGATAGGTCATGATGTCGGCAGCGCCGAGCGAACCGCCCGGATGGCCGGACTTGGCAGCGTGCACGCCGGTGACGATGCCCTTCCTTACCTCGTTGGCAACCTTTTTGAGCTCTTCGTCGCTCATTGTGCCTTCCTTTCATCCTCATTAGACAAAATGCGCACGGCACCGAAGGTAATCCCAACACAGCCGCAATGCACGTACGTCATTCATTATGCTGGAAACTGATGGCTTTACCAGAGTTTTTATCATTATTTGAACAATTTAGCAGGCAGAACCGCTGATGAAACGGTTTATCAATGTGAACGTCTTTTGGATGGGACGCGGTCGGCCCTACGCGCTAATGTCCTTGAATCCCTCGCCGAAAGCTTCCGTAACGTCGGCGACCGTCACAATGGCGTGAGGATCGCGCTCGCGCACGATCGTCTTGAGGGTATTGAGCTCTCGACGGTTCACGATGACCATGATCACCGGCTTCTCGGCACCCGAATACATGCCAGTCGCCTTAAACTTGGTACAACCACGACCCAGGCCATACATGATATCGGCAGCGATATCAGGGAACTTGTCCGAGATGATGAGTACCATACGGCGTTTGTTGCCACCATCGACCACGGCATCGATCACGTAGCCGCTAATGACCATCGAAAGGCCTGCATATAGTGCATTTTCGATTGAAAAGACCGGAGCCGACAGCGCACATACGGCAACATCGATCGCCATGACGGTCGAGCCCACGGGCAGCGAGGTATTACGCGAGATGATTTGGCCAATCGTGTCCGAGCCGCCGGTGTTGGCGCCGGCGCGCAGCACCATGCCGTAACCGATGCCTGTAATAATGCCGCCCCACATGGCAGGGAGCATCAGGTCCGCATCCGCCAGAGGTGCTACAAACGGGGCGAACAGATCGGTAAAGAAGCCCAGCAGCACAAAGCCCGTCGCGGTCTGCACCACGTAGAACATGCCGCCCTCGCGCATAACGACCAGCAACAGCAAGGCGTTCATCACAATCGTCTGAATACCAACGGGAAGCGATATGCCGCGCGATGCGCCGACCGCCTGGATAATGGTGGCAAGGCCCGTAACACCACCGGCAGCAAGGCCGTTGGGAATCAAAAACAGGTCGGTCGCAATAGCGGCCAGAGCGCACCCCAACATAATCTGGGGCAGGTCGTGAAAGAAGTTCATCGATAGAATGCGCTTGATGTCCAGACGATATGCCATGCTACCTCCCTCAAAAAAGCGCACCCAAACGGATGCGCTTCGAACTTCTTGCTGTATTCGATTCTACCGATTCGCCGAACAAAAACCACCCCTGCGCAGGGTTTGCTTTGGATACAAAACCACCCTGCTCGGAGGGTTTTATCCATTTCCACATAAACCGGGCGGTTTATGCAGATGGGATCTCTGCGTCAGCGTTGCCAGTGGCCCAGCGATGGTAGCCAATAACAAACGGGTCCAGGTCGCCATCGTCAAGAACTGCCTCGACGTTGCCGGTCTCAACGCCCGTGCGTAGGTCCTTAACCATCTGATACGGGTAGAGCACGTAGCTGCGGATCTGGTTGCCAAAACCAATCGTGGTTTTGGGTCCGCGAATCTCATCCAGGGCCTCGGCGCGCTTCTCGAGCTCAATCTCGTACAGGCGAGCCTTGAGGATCTGCATGCACGCGGCCTTGTTCTGGATCTGGCTGCGCTCGTTTTGGCAGGTGACCACAATGCCGCTGGGGAAATGCGTCACGCGCACGGCGGAGTCGGTGGTGTTAACGCCCTGACCGCCCGGGCCGCTCGCGTGGTACACGTCCACGCGGATGTCATCGGGACTGATTTCGATGTCGATATCATCGGGTAGCACGGGGATGACCTCGACGCCGGCAAACGTGGTCTGGCGGCGCTTCTTGTCGTCGGTGGGGCTAATGCGAACCAAGCGGTGGACGCCGGCCTCGGCGCGCAGCATGCCAAATGCATCCTTGCCCTCGACGGTAAAGGTCGCGCGGTCGATGCCGATGACCTCAGCAGCGGGGCAGTCGTTAATCGTGACCTTCCAGCCGCGACGCTGGCAGTACTTCATGTACATCTTAAAGAGCATGAAGGTCCAGTCCTGGGCCTCCAGACCACCCTGTCCGGGCTTGATGGTCACAATGGCATCGCCGTGATCGAACTCACCGGTAAACCAGCTCGAAAGCTCAAACTCATCGATGGCACGGGCCAGGCGCTCAGCCGTGGCTGTAGCCTCCTCGCGAAGGGCGGCGGCATCGGGGTCATCCCCCATCTCCTCGGCAAGCTCCAGCGCGGCGCGGGCATCGGAAAGCTCGCCGCGCGCGTTGTCCACGGCAGCGATATCTTCCTTGGTGCGCGCGATTTCCTCCATGGTGGCACGGGCGGCGTCGGCGTCATCCCAAAAGCCGAGGGCCACGCTTTTGGCCTCGAGCTCGGTCACGCGCGTGCGCTTTTCGTCCAAGTGGAGATACGACTCGACCTCGCCGAGCCGGTCCGCAAACGCGTCCAGCTCGGCGGGCGTTACCTCTAAAGCCTCAGCCATTAACGATTCCTGCCGTGGCAGTACTTAAACTTCTTGCCGCTACCGCAGGGGCACGGGTCGTTGCGGCCCACGTTGACGTACGGATCGTCGCTCTCGGACTTGCGATAGGTGGTCACCTTGCCACCGTTGTTGACGGCAGCCGGACCACCCTGGACAGCCGTGCGGGCCTGCACCTGCGCCTGCTTGCGCAGCACCGAGTCGCCGTTGTCACCATCGACCTCGGCAGGACCGGAGAAGTGCGCACGCTCGAGCGCGGGCTCCTCCTTGTGCTCCACGGCACGCGGGGCAGCCTTGATCTCGATGCGCAGAACCGTGCGCAGGTAATCCTCGTACATGGTGTCGACGAGTATCTGGAACGCGCCGTAGGCCTCGGTCTTGTACTCGACCAGCGGGTCGCGCTGGCCAAAGCCGCGCAGGCCGATGCCGGTCTTGAGGTAGTCCATCTCCTGCAGGTAGTTCATCCAGCGGGTATCGATGACGCGCAGCATAACCTGGGTGTTGAGCTCGCGCATCAGGTCCTCGCCCAAGCGCTCGGCCTTCATGTTGTAGCACTTCTCTACGTAAGCCAGGACATCGGCAGCCAGGGCCTCATAATCCTCGTCGGGGAACTTCGGCGTATCGATGTGGCCGGTGAGCTCCACAACCCACTTGCGCAGGCCCTCCAGGTCGCGCTCGCCATCGTGACTGTCCTTGGTGCAGAACTCCTGCACGCAGCGGTACACGGTGTCGTGCATGACCTCGGTGATGTGGTCGGTCAGGTCCTTGCCGTCCAGAATCTTATTGCGCTCGGCGTAGATGACCTGGCGCTGCTTGTTCATGACGTCGTCGTACTCAAGGACGCTCTTGCGCATGGAGAAGTTGATGCTCTCGACCTTGTGCTGGGCGCTCTCGACGGCCTTGGAGATGATCTTGTGCTGGATGGGCATGTCGTCGCCCATGTCGGCCGTGACCATCATCTTGGAGACGCGGTCCATCTTGTCGCCGCCGAACAGGCGCATGAGGTCGTCCTCGAGCGACAGGTAGAACTGGGTCTCGCCCGGATCGCCCTGACGGCCGGAGCGGCCGCGCAGCTGGTTGTCGATACGACGGGACTCGTGACGCTCGGTGCCGATAACGGTCAGGCCGCCGGCGGCAAGCACGCGCTCGCGCTCGGCCTTGCAGGTCTCCTTGGCCTCGGCGTTAAACTGCTCAAGCTGCTCGGGCGTCACGTCCTCCATGGTCAGGCCCTCGTACTCAAGGCGCTCGCGCACCAGCTCGTCGGGGTTGCCGCCCAACAGGATGTCGGTACCACGACCGGCCATGTTGGTAGCGATGGTCACGGCGCCGTAGCGTCCGGCCTGGGCAACGATATGAGCCTCGCGCTCATGGTGCTTGGCGTTGAGGACCTCGTGCGCGATGCCGCGCTTGGTAAGGGCGGCCGACAGCTTCTCGGAGCTCTCGATGGAGACGGTGCCCACCAGGACCGGCTGGCCCTTGGCGTGACGCTGCTCGACATCGTCGGCGACGGCGTTGTACTTGGCCTGAATGGTACGGTACACCAGGTCCTCGTGATCAACACGCTGAACGGGTTTGTTGGAGGGGATGACCTCGACGGGCAGCTTGTAGATCTCGCGGAACTCGGCATCCTCGGTGAGTGCCGTGCCGGTCATGCCGGAGAGCTTGTCATACAGACGGAAGTAGTTCTGCAAGGTGATGGTGGCCAGCGTCTGGTTCTCCTCGCGTACGAGCACGCCCTCTTTGGCCTCGATGGCCTGGTGCAGGCCCTCGGAGTAACGGCGGCCTTCCATAATGCGGCCGGTGAACTCGTCGACGATCTTGACCTCGCCGTTGGTGACCACGTACTGCTTGTCGCGGTGGAACATGTACTGGGCCTTCAGCGCCTGCTGCAGGTGGTTGACCAGCTGGCCGGAGAGATCGGCATAGATGTCATCGATACCCAGGCGGCGCTCGATCTTCTTAAGACCGCGCTCGGTGGCGGCGATGGTGTGCTTGGCCTCGTCCATGACGTAGTCGCCCGTGGGCTCAACGTCCTCGGTGGCGGTGAGCATGTCGTGCGACACGTCCTCGCCGCGCTCAAGGCCGCGCACGGCACGCGCGAAGTCCTTGTAGGTGCTGGCGGACTTGGTGCCGGCGCCCGAGATGATGAGCGGGGTACGTGCCTCGTCGATCAGGATGGAGTCGACCTCGTCGACGATGGCGTAGCTGTGGCCGCGCTGTACGCGCTGCTCGGGGCGGGTGACCATGTTGTCGCGCAGGTAGTCGAAACCGAACTCGGAGTTGGTGCCGTAGGTGACGTCTGCCTGGTAGGCCGGACGCTTGAGCTCGAGCGGCATGTTGTTCTGGAGCAGACCGACGGTCATGCCCAGGTACTTGTAGATGCGGCCCATCCACTCGGAGTCGCGCTTGGCAAGGTAATCATTGACAGTAACGACGTGCACGCCCTTGCCGGCAATAGCGTTGAGGTAGCCGGCCAGCGTGGAGACGAGCGTCTTGCCTTCGCCGGTCTTCATCTCGGCGATATGCCCCTCGTGCAGCGCCATGGCGCCGATGAGCTGTACGTCAAAGTGACGCATGCCCGTGATGCGCTTGGAAGCCTCGCGCACGGTGGCAAAAGCCTCGGGGAGCATGTCGTCGAGCGACTCGCCGTTGGCGTAACGCTCGCGGAACTTATCGGTCTGGCCGCGGAGTTCCTCCTCGGTCATCTTCTCAAACTGGGGCTCAAGACCGTTGATCTGGTCGACGATCTTGTAGTAGCGCTTAAGGTCCTTATCGGATCCAAAGGACAGCAGCTTTGACATGAATCCCATGTGGTTTTCCTTTTTGGCCATCGCCCACGCCGTGCAGCTGCGGGCGAGTTAAACACAGATGATTGTACTGTAGCCAAACAAGGCGCGGCCTATACGGTCGACCTCGACCGCCACGTAATAACTATGACCAACCTGCCACAATGGGACAGGTTTATTTTGGCAAGTTTTATCTGAGCAAACGCCGTCTCTCTGCCATTTGGGGCTTATAGGACAAAATGTGTGTCCCGATAGAACATCCGTTTCCATCCATTAATCCAGCCAGAACGGGTACGGGTCCCTGTGGCGGAGATCCTCCCACACGGCCCTGTCGCCCCACTCCGGCCCTCCGTCCTCGCGCGACGGCGAGGCGGAGTAGACGCTGAACAGGAAGTCGATGTCCGCGTCGGTCGGCATCGCGGCGAGCTTCTCGCGCGCCGTCCTCGCGTCCCCCGAATGAGCGTGGCACCACCAGAACACCGCCTTAACGCGCTTGACGGACGTCAGCCCCCGGTGGTTGCGCAGGACGGCCCTCAGCTGCGAGTTCACCCCTCCCTCGATCATGTTGTTGGTCGACGGCAGCGGGCCGGCCTTGGCAAGGGCGGGGTCGAGGTAGGTGAACAGCGTCCCCGCCGACACCAGCGACGACAGCGACGAGCGCGCCCGCCTCAGCCTCTCGTGGGTGTAGACCCTCCTGCCGTCCACCACGGTCCTGTCCTCCAGGAAGTCGGCCCAGAACCCGCACCAGTCGAGGTAGCGCTCGACCCAGAGCTCCGCCTGGTGCAGCGTCTCGATGCCCATGAGGTCGCGCGCGATGAGGTAGAGCTCGCGCCCCGCCTGGAGCTTCGGCCGCGTCGTCGTGTAGCGCTTGACCTGCGAGAAGGCGTGGAAGGTGCACCTCTGGACCCTGGTGCGCGGCCAGGTCTCTCGCACGGCCTTGGCGAACCCGCTCCCGCCGTCGGTGACGACCACGTCGGGCGCCGGGATCGGCGCCATGAGGGCCGACCACGCCCTCGAGTTCTCCGACCTTGCCGTGTACCAGGAGACCACCCTCTCGCCGCTGCAGCATATGAGCACGACGAGGTCGCGCGCGACCCAGATCCCGTCGACGTGGAGCACGCGGTGGAGCTCGCCGTCGGGGACGGGCATGGGCCAGACCTCCCAGAGCTCGGCCGTCCTGCGCCTGAAGGACCGCCCGCCGCCCGGCATCGCGGCCTGCGAGTCCTTGGAGAGGAGCCACCCGAGGAACTCCTCGAGCCTCGCCGCCGTGTCGTCGTACCTCACCGTCGTCGACGCGCCGCAGGCCGTGCACCTCCACCGCTGGGATCCCGATGAGGTCCTGCCGTTGCGCTTGGTCCGACCGCCGCAGTAGGGGCAATAAACGGCCTTCATGGACACCTCTTCCGAAAGGGTGTTTAACGGTTCCGGAAAAGGGTATCTACCGGCGGGAACGATAGGCAACCGGACACACATTCTGTCCGAGCGGTTAAAAGCGTGCACAGAATTTAAACGGCTGAAAAAGGGGCATCGACCTGCGCCGATGCCCCTAAAGTAGACACACATTTTGTCCTATAAGCCCCATTTGGTGCCACGGGGACAGGTTAGCTTGCACCAATAAAAAGAAAAGGGCCGCGCACCCAAATGGATGCACGGCCCTTATGCCATGAATGCGAGCGATTCCGCGGCGAGCTATTTACTCAGCAGCCTCGGTGGTCTCGGCCTCGGCAGCGGCCTCCTCGACGGGAGCCTCTGCGGGAGCCTCGGCGGCCTGCTTGGCAGCCTCCTCGGCGAACTTAGCAGCACGCTTAGCCTTCTCGGCAGCCTTAGCCTCAGCGGCGGCCTTGCGAGCGGCCTCGGCCTCAGCAGCCTTGGCGGCCTTGGCAGCCTTGGCCTCCTCAGCCTTCTTGAGCTGGGCGGCAGCGGCGCCACCGAACTTGTCGGCGAAGCGCTGGACGCGTCCACCGGTGTCGACGAACTTCTGCTGGCCGGTGTAGAACGGGTGGCACTCGTTGCAAAGCTCGACCTTCATCTCGGACACGGTAGCGTGCGTCTTGAAGGTGTTGCCGCAGGAGCACGTCACCGTGCACTCGACATACTGGGGATGGATACCCTGCTTCATGGTAGGACTCCTTATTGGTCAGGCGCTGGTTACCGATCAGCGCATAAGGCGTCTTGGTTTCCGACCAAGACAACAAACTCGGCTATGGTACCACGGCGCCGCGCGTCCCACAAAAGGTTCACGGTCTTTTCGGAACGACACGAATCTGACCCATCGAAACACATCTCCACCGTTCCTTCAACTGGGAAAATGCCGTCCCCGGGGCCTGAGAAGGGCCCCGGGGACGTTCGACTGACTGCGGGAACGGCCTTTCCGCTCAATGTGTTCGGCTGAGATCGGAAATCAGCCAAACTGAACTAGGTTCAGCTGGCATGGTTAAAAACGGGGGCGACGCTTTTGCGTCACCCCTCGTCCCGGCCGGTTGCTTTAGTTGTACACACGGTAGTTACACTTGAACTGGGTTATGTGTCCATAGTTGGAGCGGTACCAACCCGACGTATAGCTGATTGCCTCTGCGCCTAGATAGTCGTAGCCCTTGTTGTAGCGAAGCTGACGGTAGGTCGTGTCGTACTCTGCTACGTAAAACGTGTCTCCAGAGAAGGCTTTGTACCGGTCTTTAACCGTCGAAGCCATGTACGCGGGTTCGACATCGCCTTTCTCTCCGTTGAGCGCATAGACGGGTGCCGCGATTCCGCATAAAGCCGTTGCCACGAGGATGGCGTAGACAGCCATGCGCGACGCGTTGGACTTCAGCTGTTCAAATAGTTTCATGTCATTCACCTTCCTCGTATGTATCGAGGTATTCCTGCTTGAGCGTCTGCGAGGACGACTTGATCTTTTCCACGAGCGTGCCGGCTTCGATGAAGTAGAACGAGTTGGTAAGGTCTGCCAGGTCGTCGAGTAGATGGCTTGAAATGAGCACGCTGCGTCCCCGCGCCACTTCGCTGCGCATCGCGTCGCAGGAGGTTTTCCGTTTTCCCGGATCGAGGCCGTTCAGCGGTTCATCGAGGATGAGGTACGGGCAATCGGTCGCTATCGCCATGGCAAGCTTTACCTGCTGCTTCATTCCTGTCGAGAGTTTACGGGTCGGCTTGTCGAGATATGGGGAGATTCCGAGGGAGTCGCAGAGCGAGTCGATGTCGGCGGCCGATTTCCACGCCTCCCTAACGAAAGCAAGGTGCTCGATGGCCGATAGCGTGGGATAGAGATCCGCGCTGCCCGAAGAGCTCAGGTAGACGAGTTCTGCAAATTCGGCTGATCGACGTTGGCAGATTCCGTCTGCCGCCAGGCTTCCCGAGCGGATGCGGGTGGGAAATTGGCCCGACAGCGCTTCAAGAAGGGTGGTTTTCCCCGAGCCGTTGGGAGCAACGAGGCCCGCCGCCGTTCCCGGGCTCAGGAAAAGCGACCCGATTGAAAGTATCGTCGTGCTTCCGTATCCCACGCTCGCGTCCAGAAGCTCGAGCCCACGGTGCTTTTTCGCGGGTCCAGGCTGTTTGGGCGAACGTGTCGCAACGGCGCCGACCGCAAAAAGGACCGCGACGTATGCCAGGGCCACGGCAAGCATCGATGCGCTGCCTGAACCGGAGCCAATGAATTCTGTCGGGAAGCATCCTACGTAGCCCGTTGCCTCGATAGGCGAGAACACGGCCAGCGGCAGGAGATTGAGCGCGGCGTTATGCTCCAGCGCCGAATCGGACAGTAACGGGAATGCCGGGGCCGCGACAAGCAGCGCGGAGGTAAGGGGGCCCGCGAGGACGCGCCTCGTTGCGGTCGATAGGACGGCGGAGCAAACGGATATCAAGGTTCCGCCCGCAAGCAGCGCGAGAAGCAGGGTCGTGAAGACGTTTCCCGCGGTCGTGGTGGCAAGCGCGCCGTCATGGAAGAAGGCGATCGGGTACCCAATTTGCCCGAAGCCGTTTAGGGCCAAGACGTAAATGCCCCCGGGTGCGAGGCCGGCGAGGAGCATCGCGGTCCCCGCGACGATTATCGAAAACACGATCTGGATAAGGCGCCGGAATTTGGGCGCGGGCGCCTTCGCCGCCAGGGTCGCAGGCCTTGTGACCCCGAGCAGGAGTATCGACGAGAGAAGGAAGGGGATGAAGGGAAGGAAAGACGGCGCCGTGGCAATGGCGTAAGGCAGGAAGGAAAGGAATGGCAGGTCGTTTGCGGAGGCCGGGATATCCGTGATGCCGGAGCTGCTCAGGGCACGGCAATACGCGAGGTCTGCGTCATTGGTCTCTCGGTCTCCCACGATGGACCCGGATTGGAAGCCTTCGTCCATGAGCGCGTAGTAGCTCTCGGCAGAATCGAGAAAGGCGGCGTCGGTTTGAGCGGCAAGGGCGGCGTTCGCGTATCTTGCAAGCTCCGCGTCAGCTTGCTGCTCTGGCGATAGGTCTGTGCCGCTGGCCTGGGGCGCGCGCGTATTGAATGCGTCGACAAAGCCCTGCATGCCCTGCTTCATAAAGAAGGGCCCGTAGATGGGTGAATTGAACGCAATGGGGATGGAAAAGGCTGCAGCGAGAACGAGCGTAGAGATCCATGCGGCCCTGTCTCTTAGGATCAGTTTGAGAAGAAGTCGACAGTACATTTGGAAGCACCTACGTTCCTCAAAGAATCGTTAGATTAAAAGTAACAGACCGGATGAAGATACGTGCGACGGGGGCGAGGCGAATGGCTGAGCGGTATCGATATGCGGGTTCAACGGTATCACATTGGCCACATAGATTTTTAACTTGCATTTCTACCCGCCCTTTTCGTAGAGTCGCCGATACGTGCTTAGCGCACCCTCGGCGCGTCCAGCAGGCTTTGCGAAATGGGATCCAGGAGACTTCGGCGCAGCATCATCTTGCGGAATGCTTCTAATGAGCCTCCCATCCTTCAAAAACAGAATCTCATCGCACAGCCTATCGACCGAATCCAAGATGTGGGATGACATGATGATGCACGTACCAGAATCGGCCAGCTTCCTGAGAATCTCGGAATGCAAGTCCACCCTGCTGGGGTCGAGCGCGTTCATGGGCTCATCTAATAGAAGGTACCGCGCGCCCGTCGCATACGCAATCGCCAGGGTAAGCTGCTGCTTCATGCCCTGGCTCAGAGTGCGGATCCTCATCTTCGCGAACTCGCCTATCTGCGTTTGTTCCACTATCTCTTCGATATCGCGAGCATGCGGCCACATATCGCAAACCATCTTGAGGTGATCTTCCGCACGCAATCCGGGATACAGCAGCGTCCCCTCACCAGGTGCATAGAAGATCATAGAACGGACCTCTCTCGCACCCGTACCCTGTACCTCATCCAGAACGATGCTCCCGTCCACGCGAGGACCCGGCAAACCTGCCATCGCACGCAGCAACGTCGTCTTTCCATGCCCGTTCGGAGCGACGAGACCGTAGACCGTACCCGGGGCAAACTCAGCGTTCACCGAATCTACGAGCACCTTCTTTCCATAAGAGATCGTCAGCGTTTGAAGGTCAATCATCGAGATCATCCCCTTTCGATCTTTGGAACACTCAGGCGCACCATCAACGGAGATACGGCGCCCAAGACCACCAGCAGAGCGCCCGATGCGCCGACGACCTCTACAAAAGGCATCGCGTTCGTCCCTCGCCCAAGGAACCCAATCGTCCCCACCTGGGAAGCGGGATCAAACGAGGCGAATGGAGCCAGCAGCGCGACACCCATGCCCACGCTTTCAACATGAGCACTCAACGAACCCAACACCAAGAGAACCGCGCAAACCATTCCGGTGACAACGGGGTTGCGGCTAATCGCTGCTGTCAACGCAGCGACGACGGAAATCACGCCGTATGCCATGACCAGCAACGGAATACTGCACAACACCGCCTCCCCCACCATGGACGTTGTCGAAGCTCCCGCCCGAATGAGAGCGACGGGATACTCCGATCCACCCGCACCGTTCTTAATCACGGACACAACGACAGCGGGAACCATCGACACCAAAAGCAGCACCAAGCCAAGCAGGAGAGCCAGCGCAACAGCCGTCAGAAAACGCACATGCGCTGTTGCGGGGATCTGGAGAACCAGAAGGGAACGACACTGCAGGTGGGTGCACGCGAGCGA
>CAKXKM010000045.1:13308-15749 GCA_934876235.1 Collinsella sp. AF02-46-1
GGGAAGCGCTGCCTGGAGATACGAAAGGAGGATTAATGGGGGCATCTTCGTACTTAACTCGTAAACCTTGGGGTCCGGCAAGCTCGCGATCGACTCAAGCAGAAGGGCGCGCGCCTCCGCACGAGAAGGAGTCTCCGGCTCGATTCCGATCGATTGCAGGAGAGTCGCATCTGCCGCGCCCAGCTCACCTCGAGCGCGCTCGTACGTCGCAAGGCTTCGAAACCCCTCCGCAGGCATAGGCGCGTACACGAAACCCGAAAGAGCATCCCGCATGTCTTCCAGGGCCGCTTTGCCCTCGACGTCCATATTCGCAGCGTTCTGCTCTAAATACCGATCTATTGAACGGAGCTCCCCATCCCTATACCGAACAGCGGAAACGTTATCAGCGTCAGGAAACATCTCGACCAGAGCCGGGGCCAGCATCGTCGTCGACATTGCAATCGCGCATACGGCGAGGGTAGGAGAACGCAGGAGCAGTTTCCCCATCGTTCTTACGTATGCAACGGCGGAGGCACAAGCGCTCGAACGAGTTGCCGTTCTCGATGCAGTGAAGGAACCTCTCTCAAGACAAATCGGGGATATCGGGCACGCGCAGCCGCTCTTTCCAGCAACGCAAAGCAGGCTAATTGCCAGCACCTCGATCCCGATTGCGCATACGAGGGCAATCGCGCCACGCTCGAAGCAAAGTCCAGGCAGATTCACTATCTGCGTTGTCGGGTACGGGCTATAGGCGCCGACGGTCAACTCAGTGTTCGCATACGTAAGGGGATTCAACAGGGCGAACTCACGTAAAGCGATGGATCTTCCGTAATACCCGGGAACCATCGTCACCCCCATCAGGGCACATACGAACACGATTCCAAGCGTAGGGTTATTGGCAATCTTCACGGCAAGGTGAACGACAAGCGAGATGAACGCTGCCACCAAGAATTGCAAGATGGCCGTCTGCGCGAACACCAGCCAAGCCGGTTTGATAACCGGAGTCGCATATTGAATGTAGCCTATCGGATAGAACGGCGAGCCCGGGCCATTCTTCACAAGCGCGGCGATTATCCCTGGAAGATTGATGGCGAGGACGGCAAGCATTGCAAAAACACTCGCCCATACGCTCGATGCAACAAGTCTACCCAGCTCGCCCATCGGTGCCTGGATGATGAGCTTTTCACGTTTGTTAAGACGCGCGGCAAGGAACGAGACGGCAACGGCCGTTGCGACCCATAGCAAGTACTCCTTCGATCCGTCATAATAGGTGTACTCTCCATCCGATATCTGCAGAAACGGAAGTAGGGGAGAGAGCGGTGCCAAGATAAGACGTCCCGCGGCAAGAGGGTACAGAAGCGCGGGCATGCTTGATGAAGAGGTATAGACACCGTCCTCCCCCGCATTCACAAGCGCATCCGCATAGGATGCTGACAATTCCTGCTCAACACGGGTTATTCCCGACTCGAGGTATTCGACCCGTCCGTCGATGCCAGCCGCGCTCCTGAAGACGGGCAGAGCACAAAGAACCATCAACGCAACAACGACAACACAGAGCGACCTGGAGGAGAGAAGCGACCTAAAGATCGCCTTCGAGATTTTGAGCATATTCATCGCCAACCTTAACCTCATCCAGTCGGAACAGAGGGGCCGAACAAAATGCTCGGCCCTTATTACTTGCCGGCAAAGTCAATTTAACATAAACTGTTAAAAAGTAACCTGAGTTTTTTAAATTCTTCGGAGGTTATTATGAGTTCCGACAATCGCACTCCCCGGCTTCATTCCTTCCGCATCGCATGTGCGATAGCCTCTGCGACCCTTTGCGCCACCGCCATCGCACAAGTGGCGTTCTCCTTAAAGCCAGCAATCGAAGTGCTCGACAACCCTGTAATTGCAGACTCCCCCGCGTATCCAGCCCTTGCGATCTCGACATTGGTCCCTGCCGTCATCGGTATCGCTACGACCATCCTCAGCGCCGTTCTCGTGTGGACGATCAAGAGCGGAGACCCCTTCAAGAAAGGGTCTGCGACATGCTTGAAGGTGCTCGGCATTCTCTTCGTTGTTCAAGCTGCCACCAGCCTCTACGCCGGCTCACTCAAAACCTCCGTTTCGATGTTTGGCGGCGAGGGGGCCGTCGGCGCCCAAGAGATCGCTTCATCATTCGATTGGACCTCTCTGGTTCTCGGCATCGTCCTGTTCATGCTTTCCCAGCTCTTCTTGTACGCCCGAGAGCTGTACCTCGACTCCGACGAGATTGCGTAAGGAAACGCCATGCCCGTAATTGTTCGCCTCGACAAGATCATGGCCGAGCGAAAGATTTCCTCGAACGAACTTGCCGAAAGGATTGGAACCACGCCCGTGAACCTGTCCCGTATTAAAAAAGGGCATATTCGCGGCATTCGCTTCAACACACTCGAGCAGCTATGCCTCGCCCTTCGTTGCCAACCCGGAGACCTTCTCGA
>CAKXKM010000046.1 GCA_934876235.1 Collinsella sp. AF02-46-1
GTCGCGGGCGCGCCCGAGGCCCCGCTCGACCGAACCGCCCTGGCGCGAGCCGCCGCGAACCTCGTGGCCAACGCCGCCGAGCACGCGCGCTCGCGCGTGGCGGTCTCCTGCGACGTCGCGGGCGGACACCTCGTCATCGAGGTGGCCGACGACGGACCGGGCTTCTCTCCCGCCGCCCTCGAACGCGGCTGCGAGCGCCTCTTCACAGACGACTCGTCCCGCTCCTCGCGCGACGGAGGCCGCCACTACGGGCTCGGCCTCCATGTCGCCTCCGAGGCCGCGAGCGCCCACGGGGGCTCCGTCTCGCTCGCCAACAGCCCCTCGGGCGGCGCGGTGGTCACCATCGCGGTCCCCCTGTGCGGGATCTGACGACTTCCTCGATGTCTACCTCGACTGCGATATGTCGCTCGCCGAGGCCGCGACGAGATGGTGTTGCGTCTGCCCCGCTTGGTGCTTCTAGCTCAAATTTGATCTGATGTAAGGCTCGTGCAATCCTGCATGGGCCGTTCTTTTGGCAATTGCTCGACCGATTCGTGGCTTGAAACACAAATTATCGAGTTAAGGAGACATGGGGTCACACAGCGGCTCTCAGAGCGCCCGCCGCACTCCCCCGCCATTACCCTGCGGCGTCCTCGTATAGAGCCCATCCTGCTTGGCGTTTCGTTGCAACAGCCCACTTGTCCACCGATCAAGTGAACTACTGGAATAAATACAGCGACACGCTTGTCCGTTATAGTCGCTATATCTGTGTTAATCGCCGCGATAAATACAGCCTGTACTCGGCTGCATACCAGCTACGCGTATGTAGATTCATATCGCGTTAATAAATCGGCTCAAGCGTGTGCAAAACGCGCAAGCAGCCGCAAAAGGCGATTATCGCGCAGGTAGATTTTTGGCACCCTGTTGATTAATCAAAATTAAGCAATTGCTTAAAACAAAAAGGTCAGGCACTAGGTGCCTGACCTGCAAACTTCTGGTCGGGACGACTGGATTCGAACCAGCGACCCCTTGACCCCCAGTCAAGTGCGCTACCAAGCTGCGCCACGTCCCGAAGCTTTTGTTTGTTGCTCTGCTCTCGCTCGCAACAGGGAGTATATTAACCCGAAACTTTAGACTTGTGCAAGAACTTTTTTACAAATTTTGAAGCAAGTCCAAAATTGTATCTGCGAGCTGGGGTTTTGTTAGAACGGGAAGTTCTTGCGTACCCGTTGTGCTCACAATCCAGGCCTTGTTGGTATCGGTTCCAAAGCCCGAATCGGCGCGTGAGACATCGTTGGCGATAATGGCATCGCAACCCTTGCGGTCGAGCTTTCGCTGTGCGTACTCCAGGACGTTATCGGTCTCGGCCGCAAAGCCGATCACGCACCGCTCCCCCTTCTGGCGCGAAAGCTCAGCCAAAATATCGACCGTCTCGACCAGTTTGATGCGATCCAAGCGCTCGTTGGCCTTTTTGAGCTTATGGTCCGCAGGGGATACGGGGGTGTAGTCGGCGACAGCGGCCGCACAAATGGCCACATCGGCCGTCTGAAAGGCGCTGAGCGCTGCCTTCAGCATTTCAGCGGCGGTCTGCACGCGCACGCACTCCACGCCGTGGGGAACGTCGAGCGATGTCGGTCCCAGCACGAGCGTGACGGCGGCACCGCGACGTGCGGCCTCCCCCGCCAGGGCGATACCCATCTTGCCCGAAGAACGGTTGCCAATGAAGCGCACGGGGTCAATCGGCTCATGCGTGGGGCCGGCGGTAATGACGATGCGCTTGCCCGCCAGGTCTTGTTGCACGGGATTGAGCACCTCGCAGACGGCCTCGACGATGTCCTCGGGTTCGCTCATGCGCCCCGTGTCCACGTCGCCGCAGGCAAGGTAGCCACTGCCGGGTCCCACCACGTGGACGCCGCGCTCGCACAGCGTGGCCATATTGGCCTGCGTGGCCGACGCCTTCCACATGCCATTGTTCATGGCCGGCGCGATAACGACGGGCCGCGGTGTCGCAAGCAACGTTGTGGAGATGAGGTCATCGGCGATGCCGTTGGCCATCTTGGCGATGATATTGGCCGTCGCGGGCGCCACGACCACCAAGTCGGGCTCCTGCGCCAGCGAGATATGGTGGATGGGGTCAGACGGGTCGTCGAATAGCCCAACCGCGACCGGCTCATTGGTGAGCGCGCGGAAGGTGAGCGGCCCCACAAACTCAGTGGCATGCTCGCTCATGACGACCTTGACGTGCGCGCCGCGCTTTTGGAGCAGGCGCACGATATTGCACGACTTATAGGCGGCGATCCCGCCGGTAATGCCCAGCAGGATCGTTTTTCCCTCAAGTTGCATTGAATTGTTGGATGCCGCCGTCATCGCTAGGCTTCCTTGCTCGGGAGCACCAGGAGGCGGTGGCAGTACGGACAGTGCGTAATCTCGCTACCGTCGTGGTTGAGGTCGCTCATGGACGATGCCTGCAGCGCGGTGTGGCAGACCGTGGGGATGTTGCCCTGGATGGTCTCGACGGCCAAGCCGCGGAACTGCTTGAGCAGACGCTCGTAGTCGGTGAGCACGTCGGCCGGCAGCGTGGCGGCAAGAGCGGTGCGCTCCTTAGTGGCGGCTTCGATCTGAGCCTGCAGGTCGGCAGCCTTGGCGCGGGCGGCCTTGGTACCGGCCTTCACGCCCTCCTCGAACTTGGCGATGATGGCCTGCGCGCGGGTCTCGCGGTCGAGCGCCTCTTTGTGGGCGACAACGACATCCTTGCGGGTGTGCTCAATCTTGTCCAGGCGCTTGGCCAGGGTGGCGAGCTCGTTTTCCAGGTCCTGTACCTCGCGGTAGTCGGAGCCGTCGACGTGGCGCTTCTTAGCGGCCTCGATGGCGTTATTGGTCTGGATCTCGGTGGTGTTGAGATCGTCGAGCTCAATATCCAGGTCCTTGCGTTGGGCGTAGAGCTTGGTCATTTCGGCCTTGAGCTTAACGTAGGTCTTGCGCTTGGAAGCGAGCTCCTTGAGCTCCGGCATATTGGCAAGTTCGCTCTTGTTGCGGGCGAGCTCCAAATCGATCTGTTGCAGCTTGAGTAGCGTAGCGCCGGCGCTCATAAGTTCTCTCCTTTTGTCACAGTCCACCATTGGCAAGGGTTCAGTATTTTAATCGCATGACGGGGGTCGGCCCCGGCGTCAACTGCAGAGTTCATCAATATATCAACGAACGGCTCCTCGGAGCGGTCGTGGCCGAGCAAGATCACCGGCAGCCCGCGCAAGGCAAGGTCTTGCGCCACATGGTAGCCCGCCTCGCCCGTCACGACAACATCTGCGCCCGCGGCGATGGCGAGCTCTCCGAAGTCGCCCAGGGAGCCGCCCAAAATGGCGACGGTGCGGCACGGGCGATCAGCTTTGCCCCACACACGCGGGTCGCTGCCAAAGGCCGTGGCAGCACGGGTGGCAAGATCGCGCAGCGTGCACGGGTCGTTGAGCGTTGCAAGTGCGCCCAGGCCGGTGGCCTCGGGGTCGTCCACGTGCTCCAGTGAGCTCACGGGTGCGGCACCCAGCAGCTTGCTCAGGCAGACACGGGCTTCGTGCGAGCGGTCCAGGTTGGTGTGGAGCGAGATAATGCTCACCCCGCAGCGGGCAGCCTCGTAGAGGGCCGCACTGCACTGGGGTCGTGTGGCATCCGCCGGACAAAAGGCCTCGGGTGCCTTGATGTATATGGGATGATGCGTCAGCAGCACGTTGGCGCTTGCTTCTTGGGCGCGGCGAACATTAGCCTCAGTCGCGTCGAGTGCGCAGGCAACACCGGTGATCTCGGCAGCAGGATCTCCCACAGATAGCCCAACATGATCCCAGCCCTCGGCGTCCGTCTTGGGATAGCGTGCCAGTAGGGCGCGCTCGAGCTCGGCGACGATCATGCGGCACCTACGATCGAGAGCAGCGTCTGGGCAAAGTCGTCCAGATCGCCTGGATTCACGCGATCATCGAAGGAGATGCGCAAGGCACCCAGCGCCTGTTCGCGGCCGATGCCCATGGCGCTGAGCACGTGGCTCGGGTCCATGCTGCCACTCGAGCATGCCGAGCCTGCCGACACCTCAAAGCCGGCGGCGTCGAGCTTGATGATGAGTTCCTCGGAGTCCATGCCGTCAATGTAGATCGATACCATGCCGGGCAGACGGTCGGCTTGCGCGTAGTCACCCATGGTGGCGTGAATGCGCTGGTGGGCCGTAAGCGTGGCGTAGAGCTTGTCGGAAAGGGCTTGCAGCTTCGCGCGCTCCTGAGCCACTTGGGGCGTCAGAGACGAGGCGGCAGCGGCAAAGGCGAGCTGCGTTCGCAGGTCTTGCGTGCCGGCACGACGACCGGCCTCCTGTCCGCCGCCAAAGATGCGCGGGCGCAGCGGCGTGCGGCTCTTAAGGTAGAGTGCGCCGGATGCCACGGGACCGCCAATCTTGTGGGCTGCGACGGACATGGCGTCGACGCCCAGCTCGGTGACATCGAGCGGAATATGCAAGTAGCCCTGGATGGCATCGGTGTGGAACAGGGCACCTGCGGTGTGCGCAGCTGCGGCAAGCTCGCGGATAGGCTGCACCACGCCGGTCTCGTTGTTGGCGACCATAATGCTCACGAGCGCCACGTCGTCGCTGAGCAGCTCGACAAGCGTGGCAGGCTCAACGTAGCCCGCGCGGCAGGGCTGCACCAGGTCGACGGTAAAGCCGGCGGCACGCAGCAGCGGCAGGTTGTCCAGAATCGAATCGTGCTCGATGGCCGAAACGATTACACGACCGCGCTTGCGATCGCGCTGACGAGCGCCCTCGGCAAGACCGAGCAGCGCCAGCTGGTTGGCTTCGGTGCCGCCGTTGGTCAGTACAATCTCGGACGGGCGGACGCGCGCGCCAAAGCTGCGGGCGATCTCGCGACGTGCAACCTCCAGACGCGCGGCAGCCTTGCGGCCGAGCGAATGCAGCGAGTTGGGGTTGACGCCGGCAAGCTCGCTGTCGTCGTACTCGCGCTGCGCAAGGAGCGCCTCGGCGCGCATGGGCGTCGAGGCGGCATAGTCAAGATTCACGGGTATGCGGTTTTGACCTGCGGTCATAAGGGTTTATGCCTCCTGTGCGGCCTCGTTGCCCAGCTTCTGCAGCAGCGCAACCTCGGCAGCGGGATCTTCGGACTTAAATACGGCAGAACCGGCCACGAGCACGTTGGCGCCGGCCTTGACGACCTCGACAATGTTCTTGGAAGAAATGCCACCGTCGACCTCGATCAGGGGCGACACGCCGTGGCGCTCGCACATGGCCTTGAGCTCGTGAAGCTTTGCGATGGTGCCCGGGATAAAGCTCTGGCCGCCAAAGCCCGGGTTCACGCTCATGAGCAGTACCATATCGACGACGTCGATGATGCTCTCGAGCACGCACACGGGGGTGGCGGGGTTGAGCACCACGCCGGCCTTGACGCCGCGCTGCTGCAGATGCGTGAGCGTGCGGTGCAGGTGCGTGGAGGCCTCGTAGTGTACGGTGATCATATCGGCACCGGCATCGGCGTACCAATCAACCGTCTCGTCGGGGTTCGACACCATCAGGTGCGCGTCGACCGGCACATTGGTGGAGCGCTTGACGGCCTTGAGGATGTCAACGCCAAAGGTGAGGTTGCCGGTAAAGTGACCGTCCATGACGTCGAAGTGCACGTAGTCGGCACCGGCGATCTTGTCGAGTTCGCCCTTGAGGTTGGCCATGTCGGCCGAGAGGACGGACGGAGCGATTTTAATGGAACCCATGGTAGTAGCCTTTCTGCACTAGTCGGTGAGTCCGTAGAACTCTTGGGAGGGTACGCGGTCGGTAAGAATCTCGAGCGCCCTATCCAAAGTAACACCGTTGTAGAGCGTTTGCTCCACGGCAAAGGTGAGCGGAATGTCTACGCCCAGTGAACGGGCAAGCTCACTGACGCTGCGGGCCGCGACGGCGCCCTCGACCACCATATGCGTACGTGCCTGGTACTCGTCGAGCGAGACGCCGTGGGCAAACTCGTAGCCAAAGGTGCGGTTGCGCGAATGCTCGGAGGTGCAGGTGGCAATGAGGTCACCCATGCCGGCAAGACCCATGCAGGTCATGGCTTGACCGCCGCGGGCGTGCACCAGACGGCTGATCTCGGCCAGGCCGCGCGTCATGATGAGGGCAAGCGTGTTGTCGCCCGCACCAGAACCGGCTGAAATGCCGCACACGATGGCGATGACGTTTTTCATGGCGCCGCAAACCTCGACGCCGGTCATGTCCTGCGACAGGTAGATGCGGAAGGCCGTGGATAGGAGCAGGTCCTTAAAGGTCTCCCCTACCTGCGGATCTTTGCTGGCGATGACGGCGGCAGAAAGCCCGCCGCGGCAGATCTCCTCGGCATGGTTGGGGCCCGAGAGCGCCGCGACACGCGACTCGTTGCCGATCTCACTGGCGATGACCTCGCTCATAAGCAGGCCGGATTCGGGCTCAATACCCTTGGTGAGGCAGAGTGCCGGGGTGTCGGCGGCGATGAAGGGTGCTGCCTGATGGCATACGCTGCGCAGGTGCGTGGAGGGCACGGCAAAGATGATGGCCTCGGCGCCGTCGAGCGCCTGCGACAGGTCCGTGGCGGCGACAACGTTGCCGGGCAGCTCGTAGTCCACCAGATACCGGGGATTGCGGTGCTCGGCATTGATGCCGGTGGCCGTTTGCTCGCTGTGGGCCCACATGGTCACGCGCTCGGCTCGCTCGGCGGCGAGGCCGGCGACGGCGGTTCCCCAGGAGCCGGAGCCAATCAGCGCAACATTCATGACTCTCTCCTACTTATCGTCGGGCTCGGTGACGCGCTTGGTAAACGAGAGCTTGGACTCCTTACCCGTCATGAGCTTTTTGATGTTCGCACGATGGGCCCACACCACGGTGATGCCGATCATCGCCATGCAAAACTTAAGTCCCAGGCTGCTGTACGGAAAGACCGCGCAAGCAGCGATGGGAAGACCGATGGCGGCGGCGAGTGAGCCCACCGACACATACTTGGTGATGGCGACGGCCACGATAAACATGCCCAGCAGCGACAGGCCAATAGGCCAGTACCAGGCGAGGATGACGCCCAGACCGACCGCGATGCCCTTGCCACCGTGGAAGTTGAGGTACGGCGAGAAGATGTGGCCCCATACGGCTGCCAGGCAGATGACGCCGAGCATCCAATCGCCGGGGGCTCCAGGCGCCATGATGTTCGGCGGAAAACCATAGCCCAAGTCGGCAATGAGCGGACGCGCGATAAGGACGCAGATGGCGCCCTTAAGGCAGTCGAGCAACAACGTGAGCGCGGCCACCTTAGGGCCGGCCACGCGCAGGGCGTTGGTGGTGCCGATGTTGCCGGAGCCCGCCTTGCGAATGTCGGTGTGGTTGAACACGCGACCCAGGATCAGGCCAAACGGAATCGCTCCGATAAAGAACGAGACCACGGCGCAGATGGCGGTCAGCAGGATCGGATTATGCATCCTTTTGCTCCTTCTTCCTAAAGAAGAGTCGAATGGGCGTGCCGGCAAAATCGAAAGTCGAGCGCATGCGGTTCTCCACGTAGCGCTGGTAGGTGTCGTTGACCAGGTCGCTGTGGTTGACGAAGAACGTGAACGTCGGCGGGTTGATGCCCGTCTGAGTCACGTAGTGCATGCGCAGGCGGCGCTTGCCGTCCACCACGGTGTGGCCGAACTCGCGCAGGTCGGTGAGGAAGGTGTTGAGGCGCGAGGTGGTGATCTTTTGCGAGCGCGTCTTCTCGGCGGCGTCGACCATCGCCCAGATCTTCTCGACGCTGCGGCCGGTCAGGGCAGAGATGCGCAGGTACTGGGCCCAGGGAGCCATAACGCCCAGACGGCGGTCGACGGTCTCCATGCAGGCCTCGCGCTTGCGGTCGTCGTCGAGCAGGTCCCACTTGTTGAGCAGCACCACGATGGCGCAGCCGCGCTCGATGGCCAAGCCCATGACCTTCTGGTCCTGCTCGGTGACGCCCACAGAGGCGTCGACGACGAGCAGCGCCACGTCGGCGCGATCGATGGCGCGCAGGCCGCGGACCATCGAGTAGTACTCGATGTTCTCGTACACGGTGCTCTTCTTGCGAATACCCGCGGTGTCAACCATGCGGTAGTGCTTGCCGTTGCGCTCCACGACGGTGTCGATGGCGTCGCGCGTCGTGCCGGCAATGTTGGACACGATGGAGCGGTCGGCACCTAGGATGCGGTTGAACAGCGAGGACTTACCGGCGTTGGGGCGGCCGATGATGGCCACGTTCAGCGCATCGGGGAACTCGTCGGCGACTTCGTCCTCTTCCTCCGGAAGCAGGGCCACGATATCGTCGAGCAGGTCGCCCGTGCCGTGGCCGTGCAGGGCCGAGAGCGGCGTGGGCTCGCCGATGCCGAGCGAATAGAACTCCCAGATACTGTCGTTCTCGCGATCGGGGTTGTCGAGCTTGTTCACCAGCAGAAAGACCGGCTTGTCGCAGCGCTTGAGCATGCGGGCGACCGACTCGTCCTCCTCGGTGACACCGGTGCGGCCGTCGACCACAAACAGGATGACGGCGGCTTCCTCGGCGGCGGCGAGGGCCTGGTCGCGGATGGACGTGGCAAAGACGTCATCGCTCTTGAGCGGCTCGATGCCGCCCGTGTCGACAATGGTGAACTCGCGGCCGTTCCAATCGGCCGTGTGGTATGAGCGATCGCGCGTGACGCCGCGGGACTCATGGACGATGGCGTCCGAGGTTTGGGCCAGGCGGTTAACGAGCGTGGACTTGCCCACGTTGGGGCGTCCGACGACGGCGACGATAGGTTTCATCTGCTCTCCTTTAATGGATAGGGTCAGCGGAATTAGTAGAGTCTGCGGGCACAATGCCAAGGATATGCTCCAGGGTATCGAGCAGCTCATGCGGCATGGTCGACACCACATGAACCTCGGCGCCGCGACTGGTAAGGCTTGCGAGTAAATCGTCACGATGATACTCGTCAAGCGTCATGCCGTCAGCGTTGAACATGAGCTTAGGCACAAAGAGCATAACCCCCGACAGGTCTTGGGGCAGCTGCTCCAGAATGTCACACGCGACGATGAGGCCGGTCACGTCCACGTTGCCGCCGAAGTAGCGGTTCTTGATGGCTGTGACGGTGCCGGCGAGTCCCTGGGGCGACTCCACAAAGCGGGCCACCGTGTCGCGTGCGCTGGCGCCCGAGAGGCATAGAAGGCGCTGGTTGCGCTCGGCGATGCCAGCGCGGACGCGGGCCAGACGCTCGGCGTCGGCGGCAAGCACGTCGTCGGTCTCGTCTAGATACGAGCGGATCATGCCAATGCCGTCGTAGTACTGCGGGTAGCCGTCGTAAAAGTCCGCCTCGGGCGGCTCGATGCCGGCATCCAGGTAGAACTCGTCGCTCATCTGGAAGGTGTGGCGGCCAAGGCGCTCGAAGGCACGGTCCTGGAAGGGACGGATCATGGCAATGGTCTCGCGCGCTAGCTCGGGTTTGTCGCTATAGGACCAGCTAAAACGGTTCTGATGCTTGGTAAAACCGAGCGGCACAATGCCCAGGCTGGTGATTTGCTCGTGCTCCTCGCAAAAGCGCAGAGTCTTTTCCAGCTCCTCGCCGTCGTTCATGCCGGGGCACAACACGATCTGCGCGTGAATCTCGATGCCGGCGGCCATGATGGCTTCGAGCACGTCCATGCCTCGCTGGGCGTTGCGGCCCATCATGCGGCGGCGGACGTCGGGGCTCACGGCATGGACCGACACGTTCATGGGACTCATGTTGCGTTGGATGACGTTTTGCACGTCCTCGTCGGTAAGGTTCGTGAGCGTGACAAAGTTGCCCTGTAAAAAGCTTAGGCGATAGTCGTCGTCGCGAATGTAGAGCGTGGAACGGCCGCCCTTGGGCAGCATGGTCATAAAGCAGAACACGCAGGCGTTCACGCAGGTGCGCATGCCGTCGAAGATGGGGCCATCGAACTTAAGGCCCCAGTCCTCGCCGGGAAAACGATCGAGCTCAACGGGGGTGACGGTGCCGTCGCGCGGATCGAATACCTCCAGCTCGACGGTGTCGTCGTCGGCTTCCCAAAGCCATACGATCATGTCGGTGAGCTGCTCGCCGTTGACCGTGAGCACGCGCATGCCCGGCTCGATACCCACATCCCACGCGGGCGATTCGGGACGCACGTTCTTTACGAGCGCGCCTTCACCCGGCTCGGGGTCGCGGCTGCGCCCGTAATCGGCCACCTCGGCGGCGTATGCGGGTACGGTCTGGTCCATGATTAGCGGCAAAGCTCCTTGATGCGCGCGCCGGCGCGTTCGATGTGTTCTTGCGGGGTGGAGGCTCCGGCGGTGATGCCGATGTGGTGAGCGTCGGTAAACCACGCGGCCTGGAGCTCGGAGGCTTCCTCGATGTGATACGTGCGCTCGCAGGCGTCTGCGCAAATCTGCGCCAGGCGGCGGGTGTTGCCCGAGTTCTTGCCGCCCACCACGACCATGCAGTCGCAGCGGTTGGCAAGCGTGGCTGCCGCCTGTTGACGCTCGCTCGTGGCGGCGCAGATGGTGTTGATCACACGAAGCTCTTGTACGCGCGGGGTGATAACGGCCACGACCTCGGCGAGGTTCTGCGCGGTCTGGGTGGTCTGTACAACTAGGCCCACCTTGCCCTTGAGCGACAGGGCATCGGCGTCGGCAGCACAGCTCACGACCTGCGCGTCATTGCCGGCGTGGCCCAGAATACCCTCGACCTCGGGGTGACCCGGCTCGCCTACGACCACCACGCGGTAGCCCTCGCGCACCAGGCGCTCGGCGGCCACATGAACCTTCTTCACGTAGGGGCAGGTGGCGTCGACGACGTTAAGGTCGCGCTTGCGGGCAGCATCGATCACCTGCGGCACTACGCCGTGTGCGCGGATGATAACGGTGCCTGATGCGGCGTCGTCCAAGGTGTCGGCCAAGCCAACGCCCGCCTCAGCGAGCTCGCGTACCACGATGGGGTTATGGATGAGCGGACCCAGGGTGTGGACCTGAGTGCTCTCCCCTGTCTGGGGCGCGGCGGCAAGCGCCATGTCGAGCGCGCGCTGTACGCCGTAGCAGGTGCCGGCGTGGGCGGCGATCTCGATGGTAGGCGCGGTTGCCTGGTCGGACGCAGTCGCGGCGGTGTTCGTCACGTTCTCGCTCATGGCTAGAACCTGCCCGGATGCTCGGCGCACAGTTCGTCGCGCATGGCGTATACGCGGCTCATGGCCTCGGACTCAAACCAAGCCAAGCGCTCCTTGCGCTTGAGCTCGGCCGGTGCATCGGAAAGCGAGACGGCCTTGCCGGCACGAATCCAGCACTTCTTGGGACGCATGAGCCTTTTGCCTGCGGGCGTGATGTCGGACCAGCCGCAGATGGCGAGCGGGTTGACGGGCGCCTTGCCCATCTGAGCGATGAGCGCAAAGCCGCCGTGGACCTCGGGCTTGATCTCGCGCGAGCGGATGCGCGTGCCCTCGGGGAAGATCAGGACGTCCTCGCCGCGCTGCAGCGCATGCTGGGCGGCGCGCAGGCACTTCATATCGGCAGTGCCGCGCTCCACGGGGATGCCGCCAACGCGGCTAAAAGCCCAGCGCACAATCTTGCTCTTGGCGAACTCGGACTTAAAGATGGGGCGAATGCGGCGGCCGCCAAAGAATAGCGCCGTCTCCACGGCCAAGAGCTCAGCCATCGAGGTGTGGTTGCAGATGACCACGCTGCCGCGGCCTTCCTGGCGCTCAAACAGCAGGTCAGCGTCCTCGACCTTCCAACGCCACATGAGCTTGGAGAAGGCCCAAAGGATGGCCATGACTACGACGACGGCGCCGCGGATGAGCGCTGGGAACTCTGCGTAGGGGGCGTTGTAATAGTCCTCGGGCGTCTGCTTAAACAGGCGCATGGGCTACCTCCTTTGGTTGATGAGGCCCTCGATAATGCGGACGACCTCGTCGATGGTATGGGCGGTGGAGTCGACGTGCACGGCGTCCTCGGCGGGCACGAGCGGGGCGACCTCGCGGCTGCTATCAAGCTTGTCGCGCTGCTTGAGGGCGTCGAGGGTATCGTCGACTTCGGTCTCGAGTTGCGCGGGCGTGAGCGGCTGAGCGTCGTTTTGGTGACGCTGCAGCACGCGGCGGCGGGCGCGCTCGCGCGGGTCGGCGGTCAGGAAGACCTTGACCTGCGCGTTAGGGAACACGACGGTTCCGATGTCGCGACCCTCGGCCACGATATCGCGGTCCTCGGCGGCGCGGCGCTGATGGATGAGCATGGCGGCGCGCACGCCCGGGTAGGCCGAGACCTTGGACACGTTGGCGTCGACCTGCGGGGTACGAATGGCGGTCGAAGCGTCCTGGCCGTCAATGGTCAGGCGCGTGTCCTCGCCGGTGCCGTTGGTAAAGCGAATCTCGATCTGCTCGGCGAGGGCGTCGATGGCCGCCTCGTCGTCCAGATCGACGCCGCGGTCGAGCGCGGCGAAGGTGACGGCGCGATACATGGCGCCCGTGTCGAGCTTGTTAAAGCCCAGCTGGCGGGCGATCTCCTTGGCGATGGTGGACTTGCCGGAACCGGCGGGGCCGTCGATGGCGACGATCATGCAATGCTTCCTTTCGATGGTTGACGTGCTGGTATGGTTCGCGGGCGCTGGGGCACGGCGGGTTGCCTAGCCCGTGTAGCGCTCGCGGTAGGTGTTGCGCTTGGGTGCGGAGCCGTGGCTGCCGTGGTGACGCGTGCGGCTGGCGGGCGTGTCTTGGGGCTTGCCGCCGTTGCGCTTGGCGCTCGCCTGCTTGGGCGGGATGCCGCCGGCCTTGAGGATCTGCACCTCGCGGTCGGTGAGCTCGCGCCACGAGCCTTTGGCCACGTCCACGAGCTCCAGGCCGGCAAAGTTGCTGCGATGCAAGCGGATCACGGGATGGTGAATCTTGCTCAGCATGCGTTTGACCTGGTTTTTGCGGCCCTCGCGGATGATGACCTCCACGGCGGTGGTGCCGGGCTTGACGCCTTGGGGAGCTACGGCCTCGGCCTCGCGCGCGTTGATGACGCGGCAGATTGCCGGCTGGCACAGGCCATCGTCGAGCTCGATACCACGGCGGAGCGGCGTGAGATCGAGCTCGGTCAGCGTCCCGTCAACGAGCGCCTGGTAGGTCTTGTAGACGTGCTTGCTGGGGTGCAGCAGGTCCTGCGACAGGTCGCCGTCGGTGGTAAAGAGCAAAAGGCCCGTGGTGTCGCGGTCCAGGCGGCCCACCGGGAAAAGTCCCGGAAAGCGGTCGCGGGGGACCAGGTCGGCCACGCAAGGGCGCTCCTGCGGATCGCTCATGGTGGTGAGGTAGCCGGTCGGCTTGTAGAGCATCAGGTACACGGCGCCCTGGTTGAGCTTGACGGGCATGCCGTCGACCTCGATATGGTCGCGGTCGACGTCGACCTTGGTACCTAGTTCGGTCGCGACCTGGCCGTTGACGGTCACGCGGCCGGCGGTCATCAGGTCCTCCGAGCCGCGGCGGCTCGCCACGCCCGCACGCGCCAAAAAGCGCTGCAGGCGCATGGTGTGCGGATAGACGGGCTGGGTGTCGGTTGCGGGTATTGCGTTGCCCATGGCGCGCGTCTCCCCTACTTCGTTAGTCCTCGTCATGCAAATCCTCCGAGGTCTCGTCGACGACCAGGGTCTCCAAGTTCTCGACTGCCTCAACATCTTCAACATCGGTATCGAGCAGTTCGCGCTCTTCGTCCAGGTCCTCGGCCTGCTCCTCGAGCGTGGACTGAATGCTGCGGCCGCTCAGGCGCTCGCGGATAAATTGACGCGACTGCTCGTCGGGGGCAAACTGCTCCAGGTCGGGCAGGTCGCGGGTGGAGCGCAGACCGAACTTTTCCAAGAAGGCGTTGGTCGTGCCGTAGATGATGGCTTGACCGCGCTGGGGGTCGCGGCCGAGTTCGCGCACCAGACCCTTGTCCACGAGCGACGCGATGACGCCGTCGGAGTTGACGCCGCGGATGCCCTTGACCACCTCGCGCGTCACGGGCTGGTGGTATGCGATGACGGCCAGGGTTTCGAGCGCCGCCTGCGACAGCTTTTGCGTGTCCCAGCTCAGCACGTAGGCCTCGACCACGTCATGGTAGGCGGGATGCGTGAACAGGCGCCAGCCGCCGGCGACCTCGCGCAGCTGAAAGCCGCGGTTGGCCTCCTCGTACTCAACCTTGAGCTCGGCGAGCAGCGACGCGCACTCGCCGGGGGCGATATCCAGCGCGCCTGCCAGCGCGGGCGCGCTCACCGGGTCGCTCGACACCAGCAGAAGCGCCTCGAGGGCGCCTTTGAGGCTGTTTGCCTCTAGCGTGGAAAGGGTTGACATGATTGCGGCTCCTATTCGGTGAGCTCGGGGCCCTCGCCGGGCACGTATGCCTCGGCGCCCTCGACGCGGTTGATTTGAATGGTCCCAAAGATTTCGTCCTGACTCAGCGTGAGCGAGCCGCGTTTGGCGAGCTCCAGCATGGCCAAAAAGGTGACGACGAGCTGCTCGGTGGTGGCGTCGCCGTCCAACAGCTCGCGGAAGGTGCAAGTTTGGTGCGCCATGGTAAAGCGGTCGACCGAGGCTACGGTCAGATCGAGCGGCACGCGATGCGGCGCCACGTGCTCGGCCTCCAGCAGGAAGGTCTGGCGCTTGCCGTCCAGGTCGGCACAGATGACGGCCAAACCGCGCAGGGTGATGCCAGCCAGGTAGTCGGGCATAAGGCCCAGGAACTCGGGGTCGGGGCCGGCCACACGCGGGTGCATGCGGCTTTCGGCCTGCATGCGGGCACCGAGGGCCGCAGCCGCGCCTTTAAACTGCTTGTAGGCAATCAGGCGCTGGATCAGGACCTCGCGCAGGGCGTCGCCGTCGAGCGTGCTGAGCTCCTCGAGGTCTTCGTCGAACTCGTCATCGTCGTCATCGGCTTTGCGCGGGGCCTCCTGCGGCACCAAGGAGGCGGCCTTGATGTCCAAAAGGGTTGCTGCGACCAACAAAAAGTCGCTCGCCACGTCCAGGTCCAGCGCCTCGATGCGCTCGGCCTCGGCAAGGTACTGCTCGGCCACCTCGCTGATGGAGATGGCGCCGATATCTACTTTTTGGCGGGTTACCAGCTGCAGCAGCAGGTCGAACGGTCCGCTGTAGACCTGCGTCGACACGCGATACGACATCTTCGACCTCCTTTGACGGCGCCTTCGCGGCGCGGTTTGGGTGCATATTACGACCGTTTTGCACGGTCGACCTGTAAGTTTACCTTAGATGCCGGCGATTGCGAAGTTGAGCAGCTGCTCAGCAAGCGGATACACGGTAACGTCGAAATAGCGGCCGATCACGTCGATGCCGGTCCACATAGGCAGCAGGTACAGCACGATGATGAGGATGGGCATGGCGTATTGCTGCAGGTGGTAGTAGTTGTTGAGCGCCTTGCCTTTGAGGAAGGGCACGATGATCGACGAACCGTCGAGTGGCGGGATCGGGATGAGGTTGAAGAACGCGAGTGACAGGTTGACCACGATAAAGGTGGTGCCGAAGTTCATGATCTGTGATGCTA
>CAKXKM010000047.1:0-7675 GCA_934876235.1 Collinsella sp. AF02-46-1
ATGTTGGCGTTGAGCTCGCGACGGGCATACAGGGCGGAGGTCATGTCGCGAACCAGGGCGCAACGGGCGCCGGGAACCTTGTTGACAGCGTTGGTGATGCCGATGCCGGTGCCGCACAGGGCCACGCCAAAGTCGGCCTTGCCGCTGGCAACGGCCTCGCCCACGGCCTTACCGTAGATGGGATAGTGCGTACGGGTGTGGCTGTAGGTGCCACAGTCGAGCACCTTGTAGCCAGCCTGCTCCAGGCGGTCGGCCAGATAGATCTTCTCGTCCGTAACGATATGGTCGCAACCGATTGCGATGGTCTTCTTCATCAGAACGTCCTTTCGTCTGAATTCACAAGTTGAGGTAGAAGTTCGAGTTCTCGGTGGCTCTCGTTAGGCCATCTTGTTGAGCATGTCGACACGGATCTGGTGACGGCCGCCGGCGTACTGAGCGCGCAGGAACTCGCGGGCGATCTTCTTGGCGACCTCGGTGCCCACAACGCCCGGGCCCATGGTGACCATGCGCGAGCCGTTGTGCTCACGGGTCATGTAAGCGGAACGCTCGTCGGAAATGTTGGCGACGACCATGCCCTTGATCTTGACGGCGGCCATATAGGAGCCGACGCCGTACTTATCGAATGCGAAGCCCTGGGAATCCTTGTGCTCCAGCAGGTCCTTGGCAACGGCGGTCGCGGAATCGACAAAGTCCGCGGCAGGGGTCTCGGAATAGTCGACGACCTCGTGACCGTCGGCGATGAGCATCTCCTTGATGGACTCCTTCATCGACATACCGTCGGCATCGGAAGCGATTACAACCCTCATGACATCCTCCTTGAGAGATACGCAGGTGCGTAGTTTCTGTTTGGAAGTGTTGAATCGCGTTCAGGTCCGGGCATCTGAATGTGCGGTTCTTCACTGTTCATGTTTATTTGAACACATTCGAACAGTAACTGCAACAACTATTTGTTTATCTTTGTTCTTTTTTGAACAAATATCGTTCACGGATGATTGCTGACCGTTTGAGCCGGGCGCGGACGTAGCGACCATGTGTTCAACAAATCAGAACCACCCTTAAAAAGGGTGGTTTGCTCTTAGGGTATAACCCACGGGCCCCGGGCTCGCGTCTAAAGGCGCGGGCCCGGACTTCGTCCAGGCCTAGTGCATCTTGACCCGTGGCGCGCCGGTCGAACCGGCGGGATCACCCCCTCTTGAAGGGGTCCTCGTACTCCTTCACGCTCAGCTTGTCCAGCGCGATGTCGTGGGACTCCTGCTCCCTGATGTACTTGGCGATCGTCGCCTCGTTCAGGCCGACGGTGGACACGTAGTAGCCCTCCGCCCAGAACTTCCTGTTGCCGAACTTGTACTTGAGGTTGGCGTGCCTGTCGAATATCATCAGCGAGCTCTTCCCCTTCAGGTAGCCCATGACGCTCGCGACGCTGTACTTCGGCGGGATCGCCAGCAGCACGTGCACGTGGCCGGGCATCAGGTGCCCCTCGATTATCTCGATCCCCTTGTACTCGCACAGCTTCCTGAGGATCTCCCCTATGTCGCTCCTGATTTGGTTGTAGATCACTTTGCGCCTATACTTCGGCGTGAACACGATGTGGTACTTGCACATCCACTTCGTGTGGGAAAGGCTGTAGGCCTTCTGGGCCATGGCGACCACCCCTTCGACTCGAATTCTTGACGGCCTGAACAATCGTCAATATCGGTCGGAGGGGTGGCTTTGTAAAGCCGTTTGTCTCCACCCGCGTAGCGGGTGGTTCAAAGCTGGCCGCTGCGCGGCCAGCAGACTAAAGTCTTGAAAAGAAAAAGCCCTGTCGCGAGTCTGCGGCAGAGCTTTTGGAAGGGGACTTGGTTGTGCGGACTCGTTAGGCGAGCTTGGCCTCGAGCTCGGCGATGCGCTTGTAGGCATCGATGGTAAAGCGGGTCTGCTTCTCCAGGATCATAGTGGTCATGAGAGTGTCCTGAGCGTGAGCCATGATGAAGGTCATCTCCATCTCGCCACCGCCGGCCTCCTGCGAAAGCAGCTTGGTCTGCGTGTCGTGGGCACCGATGAGCGCATCGCTGGCATCCTTGTGCAGCTGCTCGGCCTTCTCAAAATCACCCTCGCGAGCAGCATCGAGCGCTGCAAGCAGATCGGTCTGGGCGTCACCTGCGTATGCGACGATCTCGAATCCAACCATCGAGATTTCTTCTTTGGTTGCCATATTGCGTTCCTTTCACATATGAACCAATGGAGAGCATCGCGTCCGGGCATACGCGCTGCGTTCTGTATGGCAGAAACATTAACATTCAAACAAAAAAGAACAACGCAAAACATAATTTCAAGCTATGAACGGTCAATTTTCACCCGTGAACGGTTTCCAAACCATTTCGAACAATATCAAACATGATTAACGGAAACCCAAACAGGACCGCGCCCTAGCGCAAATCGCGCACCGTATCGCCCTCTACGAGCACGCCGGGGATCAGCATGTGCTCCACGCCAGACGCACCCCCCTCGGCACCGGCGATCTTATCGACTGCCCACATGCCGACACGCCTGTTGTCAAAGCGCACGGTGGTCAGGCGACGGTCGGGCACGATATCGCCCAGGCTGTCATCAACACCCACCACGCTCACGTCCTCGGGCACACGCCTTCCGCGCGACTCGAGCCCGCGAATGCAGCCGTAGGCCATGGCGTCGTTGGAAGCATAGATGGCAGTACAGGTCGGATCGTCCGCCAGAGCCTGGCCTGCGGCATATCCGCTCTGCGCCGTCCAATCGCCACGGATGAGTCGCGGCAGCTCAATACCATGTGCGCGCAATGTCTCGCGCCAGCCTTCCTCGCGCTGCATGCCCGAAAGCGAGCGCTCGGGGCACGAGATAAAGTGCACGGTCTTGTGCCCCTGCCCCAGCAAGTACTCGACCACCTGGCGCGAGCAATCGAACTGGTCGTTATCGACCGTAGAGCACAGCGGGTGCTCCAACATCGTAACGAGCACCGTCTGCATACCGGGCAGCGGCTCGAAGGTGCCAAAGTCCGCCGGCATGCGATTCATGATCACGACCACGCCGTCTACCGGCAGCGCGCTCATGCGCGACGATGCGCTCTCGAGGGTATAGGGATGTCCATCTACTTTAGTGAGGGTGATGGCGTAGCCGTGCTTATCGGCGGCGGCGGCAAAGCCCTCCATACGGTCGAGGTTGCCGGTACCGGTAATGTTGAACATGGCGACGCCGACGGTCTTAAACTTGCCACGGCGCAGCGATCGACCGGCAAAATTGGGGCGATACCCCAGCTCGCGCATGGCGGCACGCACGCGCTCCTTGGTCTCAGGGCGTACGCTGGGCGAATCGTGGACGGTGCGCGAGACTGTCTGCTCCGAGACGCCCGCGAGACGCGCCACATCCTTAACGGATACCGATTTTTTAACAGCGGCCATAGGTCGATCTTTCTATGTCAACGATGCCATTGGTGGCATCCTGCGCAGTCAAATGAAACGTCTTCAAGTATATCCAACGCCTCCCCCACCATACGCTCACCACCCAAAACCTACCGTTCACCGACATTTTTGCTTCCCCGAACGGCTTTTGTCGCCCAAATGTTAACGTTGCCATTGTGCAAACACAGAGCCACCGGGCGGCTCAAACGTTTACGCGCAAGGAATCGACGGTTCGCAGGCACAGGGACCATCGGTTCGCGTCTTATTTTGTGTCACAAAATGGCAACGTCAACATTTTGGCAACCGAACGCCAAAAGCTACCATCGTTGTTAACCCACCGACTCTTAGGAGCATTGCATGGAGCAACTTATCGCCATCATCGAAAAGGGCCAGCCCTTTTTCAACGCGATCGCCCGCAACAAGTACCTCAAGGCGATTCGCGACGGCTTTATCTCCGTCATCCCCATCATCATCTTCTCGTCCATCTTCTGCCTGGTAGCCTCGGTCCCCAACATCTGGGGTTTCTACTGGCCCGATGACATCAACAACGCCCTGTGGAAGTGCTACAACTACTCCATGGGTATCCTGGCCATCGCCTGCGCTGCCACCACGGCCAAGCACTTCGCCGACGCTCAGAACCGCGATCTGCCCAAGAACAACCAGATCAACTTCATCTCGTGCATGTGCGCGGCCATCATCGGCTTCTTGCTCCTTTCGAGCGACACGATCGCCACGGACGCTGCCAGCGGCTTCAACACCACCTACCTTGGTTCCAAAGGCCTGCTGACCGCCTTTATCGCTGCGTTTGTGACCGGCATCATCTACAAGTTCTTCATTAAGCGCAACATCACCGTCAAGATGCCCGAGCAGGTTCCGCCCAACATCTCGCAGACCTTTAAGGACATCATCCCCTTCTCCGTCTGCATCACCGTCTTTTGGGTCTTTGACATCGTCTTCCGCGCTGCCTTTGGCTTCTGCTTTGCCCAGGGCGTCATCCAGGTGTTCCAGCCCCTGTTCACCGCTGCCGACGGCTATATCGGTCTCGCTGTGATCTACGGCGCCATGAGCCTGTTCTGGTTCGTCGGCGTCCACGGTCCCTCGATCGTCGAGCCCGCCATCGCCGCCGCCCTCGTTGCCAACATGACCGACAACCTGGCTGCGTTCCAGGCCGGCCAGCACGCTTCCGCTGTCCTGACCCAGGGTGCCCAGTACTTCGTCGTCTGCATGGGCGGCACCGGCGCCACGCTTGTCCTGGTCTTTATGTTCTGCTTCCTGGCCAAGTCCCAGGAGATGCGCGCCGTCGGTAAGGCCGCCATCGTTCCCGTCTGCTTCGCTGTCAACGAGCCGCTGCTGTTCGCCGCGCCCATCGTGCTCAACCCCGTCTTCTTTGTCCCGTTTGTCTTTGCCCCGATCGCCAACATCTGGATCCTCAAGATCTTTATCGACTTCTTGGGCATGAACGGCTTTATGTACACCCTGCCCTGGACCGTCCCCGGCCCCATCGGCACCATCATGGGCCTGGGCTTCCAGCCGCTCGCCTTTGTGATGCTCGCCCTTATCCTGGTTGTCGACTTTGCCCTGTACTACCCGTTCTTCCGTGCCTATGACGCCCAGAAGTGCACCGAGGAGGCCGAGATCTCCCAGGAGGAGCTCGCCGCCAAGAACGCTGAGAAGGCCGCCAAGCTCAACGACGCCTTCCAGGGCAAGGCTGACGCCAAGAGCGTTGCCGCCGGCGCTGCTGCCGAGGCCGTGAAGGCCGACGCCCCCGCCGCTTCCGCAGCGCCCGCCACCGAGGCTGCGACCGCCAGCGACCTCAACGGCAGGCGCGTGCTCGTACTCTGCCAGGGCGGCGGTACCTCGGGCCTGCTCGCCAACGCGCTGGCCAAGGCTGCCAGGGAGCGCGGTATTAACCTCGAGACCGCTGCCGAGGCCTATGGCAACCACGTTGACATGCTCCCCGACTTTGACCTGGTCGTCCTGGCCCCGCAGGCCGCAAGCTACCTGGCCGACCTTCAGAAGGACTGCGAGCGCGTGGGCAACAAGTGCGTCGCCTGCCGTGGCAAGCAGTACATCGAGCTCTCCCAGAACGGCGACAAGTCTCTCGCCTTCGTAAGCGAGCAACTCTCGAAGTAAGTAACGCTCAGGGCCAGCCGACCATCCAAGACCGGCTGGCCCTTCAATTTAGACGATTGGATCATCATGTCCGTTAACCCTGCTAGCGTCACTAACCCGCCTGCGCAGTTTCCCGAGGACTTTGTCTTTGGCGGCGCCACTGCTGCCTACCAGGTAGAGGGCGAGACCCGCACTCACGGTAAGGGCAAGGTTGCCTGGGACGACTTCCTGGAGGCCCAGGGGCGCTTTTCCCCCGATCCCGCTTCGGACTTCTACAACCAGTACCCCGTCGACCTGGAACTGTGCGAGGAGTTTGGCATCAACGGCATCCGCCTCTCCATCGCCTGGAGCCGCATCTTCCCCAACGGCACCGGCGAGATCAACCCCGAGGGCGTCCAGTTCTACCACGACCTCTTCGCCGAATGCCATAAGCACCATGTTGAGCCGTTCGTCACGCTGCATCACTTTGACACGCCGCTGCCCCTCTTTGAGAAGGGCGACTTCCTCAACCGCGAGACCATCGACGCATTTGTGGACTTTGCCACCTTCTGCTTTAAGGAGTACGCCGACCAGGTGACCTACTGGTTCACCTTTAACGAGATCTGGGCGAACGCCTCCAACACCTACATCGAGGGCACCTTCCCCGGTGGCGTCAAGGCGCATCTTGCCGAGGCCTTCCAGTGCGAGCACAACATGATGCTCGCCCACGCCAAGGCCGTACTGGCCTTCCACAACGGCGGCTTTAAGGGCAAGATCGGCGTCATCCAGTCGTTGGAGTTTAAGTATCCGCTCAACGAGAACGACCCCGCCGACATCAAAGCCGCCAATAACGAGCACGTGCTGCAGAACCAGTTCTTGCTCGACGCCACCTTCCGCGGCGACTATGCTCCCGACACCCTCGAGTGCGCCAACCGCCTGGCTGCCGTCTCGGGCGGCACCATCGAGATCCCGGACGAGGATCTGAAAATCATGCGCGAGGCCGCGCTCTACAACGACTACTTGGGCGTTAACAACTACCAGTGTCGCTTCCTCAAGGCTTACGATGGCGAGAACGACCTGCACCACAACGGTACGGGCGAGAAGGGCACCGGCCGCTGGCGCGTTAAGGGTATTGGCGAGCACGTAAACAAGCCCGGCATCCCCACCACCGACTGGGACTGGATCATCTATCCCGAGGGCCTGTTCGACCTGCTCGTCTACATTAAGCAGCGCTACCCCAACTACAAGCAGATTTTCATCACCGAGAACGGCATGGGCTACAAGGACCCCTGCAAGGACGGTTTTGTGGACGACCAGCCGCGCATCGACTACATCGAGCAGCACCTGCGCTGGCTGCTCAAGGCCATGGAGGTGGGTGTCAACGTGGGCGGTTACTTCCTGTGGAGCCTGCAGGATCAGTTCTCCTGGACCAATGGCTACAACAAGCGTTATGGCTTCTTCTACGTTGACTTTGAAACCCAGAAGCGCACGCCCAAGGCAAGCGCCTACTGGTATAAGCACGTAGCGCAGACCCGTCGTCTGGACTAGCGGCTTGCGACCAGCGGAATTGCCCCGCTCACATAACCTGTCCCCATTTCTCAGCCGGGGGCGGCACGTCACACGACGCGCCGCCCCCGGCCTTTTTTGGGCGGTTCGGGGTCCGCTTGTCTCGATCTGTAACATCTAGCCGAGTTTTTGGGTCCAAGCTGTTACAGATTTAGACGAACGGGCGGCCCGGGCCGAACAATCTCGATCTGTAACATGTAGACCACTTTTGACCGCTTAGATGTTACAGATCGAGACAAACGGAATAAGCCGGACCGAATTGTCTAAATCTGTAACATCTAGCTGAGATTTTCGGCCCTACCTGTTACAGATTAAGATGAACAGGCTGAGCAAGTCTACGCCCGTAGGTCCTTCACGCTGGAACGCTCGACCAGCACGCCCGAGACGAGCGTACGGCTTCTGGAACTCGGGGCTTCCAGACCTGCGACGACCTCGTTAAGCGCACGGATGCCCAGCTCGCGGTGACGGAACTTCACCGACGTCAGAATCGAGTTGGGAATCGTCTTGTAGAGCTCATCGTCGAAGCCGATCACGGACACGTCGTCGGGCACACTCAGACCCTTGTCACGTAGAGCCATCATCACGCCGTTTGCCATGCAATCGTT
>CAKXKM010000047.1:7685-15361 GCA_934876235.1 Collinsella sp. AF02-46-1
CCTCTCATACGGCACTGGCTCGACAGCGACTCTTTCTTACCAGAGACGAAGTACACGTTCTTGTGCCCGTGATTCAAGAAGTACTCGCACGCCATGCGCGCGCCGCCCTCTTGGTCGTCACTGACGGTGGAGCAGGTAGGATGCTCCATCGGCGTAATAATCACCGTCTTGAGGTCTTTCGGCGCCTCAAAGGTATCAAAGTCATCGACCATCTGACGCAGGTTGAAGATCATGCCATCAACAGGCAACTGCGACATTCTGCGCGCCGCATCGGCAAGAGTCATCTTCTCACCTCCGCACTTCTTAATCATCGTGAGCGCAAAGCCGCGTTCTTCGGCGGCATCGGCGATACCGTCAATCATGTCCACGGCACCGCCCGATAAGTGGAACAGCACCACGCCGATGCACCCGTAACGGCCCAACTTGAGCGAACGCGCGGCAAAGTTGGTTCGAAACCCGAGCGCCTCCATAGCCGAATGGACCTTATCGCGTGTCGACTCTCGCACGCTATTGGGCTCGTTGATCACACGCGAAACCGTCTTGAGAGAAACGCCCGCGGCAACTGCCACATCATTCATTGAGACATTTTTCTTGTCCATCGTTGCCACTGCTTCTCCACTCGGTTCTCTATCGCTTGTTTTTTGCGTTCTAGCATACACTACCTGCCTGACTGATAAATCAACCGTTTACCGGACAATATCGACCGCTCACCCGTATATCCTTGTTGCTCTTCCAAAAATGTCTTACGTTGTCATTAACGAAATGACAACGTTGTCATTTCGCAATGCCTTCCTTAAGCAGGAAGGTTTCCGGGCAGTCCTGACCATCCATCGACGACCAGTTCCATCCACATGCATCGCGCATCAAGTAGCAAAGGAGCTTTATGGACGCCATCGTAAAGATGCTCGAAAAGCATCAGCCGTTCTTTGAGAAGATCTCGAGGAACATCTACCTCCAGGCTATTAAGGACGGATTCCTTGGGTGCATGCCCATCGTCCTCACCTCTTCGATCTTTCTGCTCATTGCCACCCTTCCTGGCGTAGTTGGCATCACGCTGCCCCAGCCGCTCATCGACTGGTGCAACAAGCTGTACAACTTCACCATGGGCGTCATGGGCATCATGGTCGCCGGCACCACTGCCAAGAACTTTACGGCTTCCATGAACCGTCGCATGCCCGCCGGCAAGGTGCTCAACGACGGTTCCACCATGGTGGCCGCCCAGTGCAGCATGCTGCTGCTCGCAGTCACGCAGTTCACCACCAAGTTCAACGGCTCCGAGCTTTCGGTCTTCGATTGCACCAGCATGGGTACGCGTGGTCTGTTCTCGGCCTATATCGCCGCGTTCATTACCGTTTGGGTCTATAAGTTCTGCGTCTCTCGCGATCTGACCATTAAGCTGCCCAAGGAGGTCCCGGGCGCCATCGCTCAGAACTTCCGTGACATCATCCCCTTTGGCGGCGCCGTCATCATCTGCGGCATCATCGATGTCGTCGTGCGCAACCTCATGGGCGTTCCGTTCTCCGAGCTGCTCATCAAGCTGCTCTCCCCGCTCTTCACTGCAGCAGAAACCTATCCTGGCCTTATCCTTATTCAGGCGGCCACCGCGTTCTTCTGGTTCATCGGCGTCCACGGTCCTTCGATCGTCCAGCCGGGCATCGACCCCATCCGTCTTGCCAACCAGGCCGAGAACCTGCAGGTTCTGCTGGCCGGTGGTCACCCCGCCCATTCCCTCACCTTTAACATGTCGCTCGTGGGTGAGTTCGGCGGCACCGGCGCCACGTTCATCGTGCCGCTTCTGCTGATTCTCTTTATGAAGTCCAAGCAGCTCAAAGCCGTCGGTAAGGCCTCGATTGTTCCTGTTGCCTTCGCCGTCAACGAACCGCTGCTCTTTGGCGCGCCGATGATCCTTAACCCCTACATGCTCATCCCCTTTGTTGCCGCCGGCTGCGTCAATGTGAGTGTTGCCAAGTTCTTTATCGATAACGTGGGCATGAACGGCTTCTCCTTCGTGGTGCCTTGGGCTACTCCTGCCCCCATCGGCATCTTCATCACCACAAACTTCCAGCTTATCGCCCTGGTGTTTGTCGCAATCATCATCTTGCTGGACGCCATCATCTACCTGCCGTTCTTAAAGGCATACGATAAGTTGCTTTGCGACCAGGAGGCCGAGCGCGCCGCCGAGCTGGGTCTCGAGTCCGATGGTGCTGCCACCATCGCCGCCAGCACCTCTGCGCCCGCTGTCGAGCAGGCCACCGCTGCCGTCGAGCCGACCGTCGCTGCCGCCGACAGCGAGCCTGTCGCCGATCAGCCCGAGCCCGCTGCCGATGCATCCGCTAAGAAGGATGTCGACGGTCTGAAGGTCCTCGTCCTGTGCGCCGGCGCCGGCACCTCCGCCATGCTTGCCAACGCTATCAAGGAAGGTGCTGCGCAGACCGGAGAGAACATCGCTTCCTCCGCAGGCGCCTATGGCCAGCACACTGCCATCATGGATCAGTACGACGTTATCGTGCTTGCCCCGCAGGTTCGTAGCTACTACAACGACATGAAGGCCGACACCGATCGTCTGGGCATTAAGCTGCTCGCCCCGCGCGGTAAGGAATATATCGACCTTACTCGCGATCCCGCTGGCGCCATCAAGTGGCTCCGCGAGAACCTCGACTAGGTTCCTCCCTCTGTTGGTGCCCGGATCCCCAGTTCGGGCACCTCTCCCTATTCGAATCCCACAGAAAGGATGACTCATGACCAACCCCATGCAGTTCCCCGACGGCTTTGTGTTTGGCGGCGCCACCGCTGCTTACCAGGTTGAGGGCGAGACCCGTACGCACGGCAAGGGCAAAGTGCCCTGGGACGATTTCCTGGCTGCTCAGGGTCGCTTCTCCCCCGATCCCGCAAGCGACTTCTACAACAAATATCCGGTCGATATCGACCTGTGTCAGCGCTTCGGCATCAACGGCATCCGCGTCTCCATCGCTTGGAGCCGCATCTTCCCCAACGGCACTGGCGAGATCAACCCCGAGGGCGTTGCCTTCTATCACGAGCTTTTCGCCACCTGCAACACAGCTGGCGTTATCCCCTATGTCACGCTCGATCACTTCGATACGCCCGAGGCCTTTTACCAGAACGGCGGCGAGGGATTCCTGACGCGCACGACGATCGACGCCTTTGTCGAGTACGCCAAGTTCTGCTTTGCCGAGTTCACCGAGGTCAAGCACTGGTTCACGTTTAACGAGATTCCCGCAACCGCCGAGGGCAGCTTTATCGTCGGCAACTGGCCGCACGGCGAGAAGTACCGCCTGGACAAGGCCTTCCAGCTCATGCACAACATGATGGTGGCCCACGCCAAGGCTGTCGTCGCCTTCCATGAGGGCGGCTTTGAGGGCGAGATCGGCATTGTCCAGAACCTGGAGCCCAAGTATCCCCTCGACCCCAACAACGCCGCCGACTGCGAGGCAGCTCGCATGGCCGACGTCATCAACAACCGCTGGGTACTCGACGCCACCTTCCGCGGCCACTATGCAGCCGATACCATGGAGGCTGCGACCAAGCTGGCCCATATCGCCGGCGGCGAGCTCGACGTCCGCGACGAGGACATCGCCGCGCTGACCGCCGCGCTCCCCTACAACGATTGCCTGGGCGTCAACACCTACAAGTGCCAGTTCCTGCGTGCCGCCGAGGGCGAAAACGACATCAACCACAATGGCACCGGCGACAAGGGCTCCTCGCGCTGGTTCCTCAAGGGCGTGGGCGAGTCATGCGTGCGCGAAGGCATACCCACCACCGATTGGGACTGGATCATCTATCCCGAGGGCCTCTACGACCTGCTGCTCCGCATTAAGAACGATTACCCCAACTACAAGAAGATCTACATCACCGAGAACGGCATGGGCTATAAGGACGACTTCGAGGATGGCTTTATCGATGACGCCCCTCGTATCGACTACATGCGTCAGCATCTCGCGTGGATCCTCAAGGCAATCGACGGCGGCGTGAACGTCGACGGCTACTTTGTGTGGTCGCTGCAGGACCAGTTCTCCTGGACCAACGGCTATAACAAGCGCTACGGCCTGTTCTACATCGACTTTGAGACCCAGAAGCGCTATCCCAAGGCGAGCGCGTACTGGTACAAGAACGTCGCGGAGACCGGCCTGCTTATGGCCTAGTTTCCGCCGCATACCCCCTGCCGGCCGCATGCGAATCCCTCCACGGGTTCGCATGCGGCCTTTTTGTTTTGGCTCGGCCCGAACAGGCCGTTTGTCTCGATCTGTAACATCTAGCCGAGTATTTCGGCCCTAGCTGTTACAGATTTAGACGAACGGGTGGCCCGGGCCGAACAATCTCGATCTGTAACATGTAGACAACTTTTGACCGTCTAGATGTTACAGATCGAGACAATAAGATAGTCAAATCCGAACTTTCCAAGCAGTTATGAAGCACGGTTTCTAGTTTTCAGTATCACGAACATACTTTCGGTATCATTTGATACCGATATGATACCGAAAACATATTCGGTCCCGCTGGAGGACTTCGTACGCTACCCAACCAAGTTGCAGGTTCACGAACTCCGTCGATCTTCCGAGCGCCCACGAATTCCTATTTGCGCGTCAAATCGCATCTCGTTGACACGTAAAATGACGCGCGAAATGGCGTTTTAACTTTTATGTGTCATTCTGCACGTCAAATTGAAGCGATAATCCCCGCGTCGGCAGAGGGCAGAAGTAGCGCCTGCAGCGCTAGCTAGCAAATGACCTGCGTGTGTTCCTCGATGGCGGCGCGATCCTCGGCGGCAATACCCGGCTCGCACACCACGGCGTCCAAACTGTCCAGGCGGCAGAAGGTGTAGAAGTCGCGCTTGCCGATCTTGCTGGAGTCGGCGATCAGATAGCGCGAGTCGGCCTTGCTAAAGGCGAGCTGCTGGATACGGCCCTCGTCCATGTTGGACGTAGATACGTCACCGTCCAAGATGCCGTTGGCACCGATAAACGCCGCGTCGATGCCCAGCGCACGCAGGGTATCCTCGGCCGTTGGCCCCACAAAAGCGGCAGTGCGGCGACGGTACATACCGCCCACGAGACACAGGTCGCAGTCCTCGCGCGCCTCGAGCAGGTTAAACACCGAAAGCGAATTGGTCACAATGCGCAGGCGAAACGCCGGCAGCATCGAGGCCATCTGCTCAACCGTGGTGCCTGTACCCAAAAAGATGGTCGAGCTCTCCTCGATAAGCTCCACGGCGCGGCGCGCAATCTGCAGCTTTTCTTCGGCATGCTTGGTACGCTTTTCGCTGTGCGAGTACTCGTGGCGCAACATAGCGTGGGGACGGCCCTGTGCACTGCGGGCGCCGCCGTGCACGCGCTCGATCTCGCCCAGGCTCGCAAGCTCCTCAAGGTCACGACGAATCGTCATATCCGAGACACCTAACGCATCCGAAATCTCCTTGACCGAGACCGTGCCCTGCTCTTCGAGCAGCTGACGAACCCTATCCTGTCGCTCTGCCTTAATCACGATGAATCCTCGCCGTTCTTTGCGCGCATGTCATTCAAACAGTAACGAACAAATTGTATCAGACTCGTGCGCGTCAAAAATGAATGCCCGCACAGCTCCAATCATCACTTTTTTGAGAAAAATACCCCCTGCTTTAGTGGGGTGTAGTGATAATCTCGCCTGTTCGCGCTACAGTTTGTCCGAAATATCTCGATGTTAGGAACCAAATGATCACTTCCGAGCTTTTCGGCACCGCGCCGTGCGGTACCCCCGTTCATCGTTACACCCTCAACGGGCCCGAGATCTGCGTTCGCATTATGGACTATGGCGCCACCGTGTTGGGCATCGACGTGCCCGATATCCCCGGCAACGTGCGCGATGTGGTGCTGGGCTTCGATAAGCTCGAGGATTACTTTGACAACCCCGCCTGCTTTGGCGCGACCATCGGCCCTGTGGCAAACCGCACCGCTGGCGCCACGATCGCCATCGACGGCACGGACTGGCATATGCCCGCCAACGAGGGCGCCAACAACCTGCACAGCGACCTTGAGCACGGCCTGCACAAACGTGTGTGGGATGTTGAGCTCGACGAGGTCCATAACGCCGTGCGCATGACCACCTCGCTTAAGGATGGCGAGCTGGGCCTGCCCGGCAACCGAACCTTTACGGCCGTGTTTACCGTTACGCGCACCGGCGTCTTCCGCATCGATTATGGCTGCGAGAGCGACCGCGCCACCTACGTGTCCATGACCAACCACACGTACTTTAACCTTGCAGGCCATAACGCCGGCATGGACTGCGAACATTTCTTTGTCGCCAACGCCGCCCACTACCTGCCCATTAACGAGCAGAACATCCCCACCGGCGAGATTGCTCCGGTCGAGGGAACACCGTTTGACTTTCGCGAGCTTCGCCCCGTCGCACCCGGCATGGAGGCCGACGACCCGCAGATCAAGCAGGCCCGTGGCTACGATCACTGCCTGTGCATCGATGGCTATCAGTACGGACGTAATCTGCGCCGCGCGATGCACGTCGAGGAGATGTGGACCGGTCGTGAGATGGACTACTACACCACTGCCCCGGGCGTGCAGCTCTACACCGGCAACTGGCTGGGCGACGAGCACGCCAAGGACGATGCCAACTATGGCTGGGGCGCCGGCTTTGCCCTCGAGGCCGAGATGTACCCCGACACGCCGCACCAGCCTCTGTTCCCGCAGGGCATTGTGGGCCCGGGCCATCCCTACAGCAATGTGATCGAATACCACTTTATGAGGCACTAAGCCCGCAACGCGACATATCGCACAGCAGCGCCCGCCGGCACCACCGCCAGCGGGCGCTTTTTCATCTTTTAGGCTCGTTTTTTCTGTGACTGTATGAGTGACATATCAAAACTATGCCCATTTACTACGTTTAGCCCGGGATGCTCGACCATGCACCGGTTTTTGTTACATTTGTGAGCAGTATACCTGCGGTTTTGTTTATCTCAAATTCGACATGCTCGACGATAGCCAATCAAACGTAGTAAATGGGCATAGTTTTTGACAGGCGGCATCGCGCGCGTCCCTCGCAAGGGCAAAATGATCCGTTTTCCTCCGTCCCCAAGGGATCAGTTGAACAGATTGCCAATGGGGTCGGGGGCGGAACTGGGGAGATAGCGGATTTCTAGCTCTATGCCGAGCTTTTGCAACTCTTTGAAGGCGGCGATGTCCGTATCGTCTACGGCAATGGTAGGCGTTGCAGAGCGCTTGCCCTCCCCTGCCTGCATATGGCCAATGCTGATCTTGGTTATTGGCACACCACCCTTAACCAGCGCGAGCGCATCGGCGGGTGAGGCCACTATGATCAAGATCCATTGGCGCGGCGTTGCGGTATAAATGATGTCGATGGTCCTTTGCACCGAGAAAAACCGCGTCCAAACGCCTTCTGGCACCGCCACCCTCATTGGTGCCCATTGGCGCGAATCCGCCGCGATCTCATCGTTGACGATTAGGACAAGGTTGGAACCCACGGCTTCGTTCCACAGCTCAACGTCTTGCCCGTAAATGAAACGGTCATCGATACGCGTAAGAAGAATCTTGGGTTGAGCCATGGCTGCCCCATTCTGTTTGAGACCCATACGAGCGGGACGTCGACCACCAACTCAACAGCAGGTCAAGTAACAAATGGGCACTGCAGACATCACGCCTCTAATATTAGTG
>CAKXKM010000048.1:0-11769 GCA_934876235.1 Collinsella sp. AF02-46-1
CGCTTGGAGCCCCCGGCGGGCGCTGCGGTATCCGAGGTGGAGCACGTTAAGATTACCTACCAAGATGGCTCGACGAGCGAGATTGCAAAGGCCGATGGCTTGGCGGAGTAACGGGGTGTTTGGAAACGGCGGGCCTATTGTGCCTGCGCGTTCATGAAAACCAGGGTGTTTTTGTCTGAAAGCTCGGGGATGTGCCGATAGCCGATGTTGAATGCGGTAAGTTCGCTTGCATCCTCGAGCTTGTTTTCTGCCATCCACCGCACCATGGAGCCGCGCGCCTTTTTGCTGGCGGTCGACCGTTGGATGGGCTTCCCGTTGCGGATACCCTCGCCAAAGAGGCATGTGACGGCCGTGGCGTCGCCCGCGAGGTGGGGCAGAACGGTTTTGGCATACTCTACGCTGGCGAGGTTGACGATCGTAGCGTTGGAGCCCGCCGGAGCGATGGCCCGCGCGAGCTTGTCGTTCCAAAACGCGTAGAGGTCTCGGGCATCGTCAACGGCGAGCTTCGCGCCCATCTCCAGCCGATACGGTTCGACGGCATGAAAGGGACGAACGCACCCGTAGAGGCCGGAGAGGATCCACAGATGGTCTTGCAGCCAGGCGAGCTGCGCGGAATCCATCACCTCGGGTGCCATACTCTGGTATTGAATTCCGTGATAGGACATGACAGCAGGGGAGAGGTGACGGGCGAGTGCGGGATTGTCGAGATCGCCGTTTTTCAGGATGGGCCCAAACTCATGCAGGGTGTTGAGGCAAGGCCCCAGCAGTTTGTCACTCACGTTCCATAGCGCCTGCAGACCGCAGCTGCCTTCATTCCGCTCGATATCTAGCAGTGCGCGGTGGAGGCGAGCCGTCTCGTGCACAAAAGGTGGAATGCCCAGGACTTCAAAAGCATCTTGGGCCGCGCGCATCTGCTTGGCGGGCGAAATGATGACCTGCAGCATGGACTCTCCTCTGCCAAAAAGGAAGTTGCGGTGGAATACGGTCTGTTTTGGCTGTTTATGGGCCAGTTTAGTCCGTATTTCACCGCAACTGATGAAGGGTTGGTTAGGCGCGCTCGATGAAGGCCTTGTAGCCGCGATAGGCCTCGTAGATGTCGGCCTTGTTGGCGACCTCCCACAGGGCGTGCATGGACAGGACGGCAACACCGGAGTCGATGACGTTCATGCCGTACTTGGCCATGATGTAGGCGATGGTGCCACCGCCGCCCGCGTTGACGCGGCCGAGCTCACAGGTCTGGAAGTCCACGCCGGCCTCGTCCATGATGTCGCGGATGAGGGCCACATACTCGGCGTCGGCGTCGTTAGAGCCGCCCTTGCCGCGGCTGCCCGTGTACTTGTTAAAGCACAGGCCGCGACCCATAAAGGCTGCGTTCTTGGTTTCGAACTTGCCGGCGTAGCCCGGGTCGAAGCCGGCGGACACGTCAGAGGAGAGCATACGGCTGTGGGCGAGTGCGCGGCGCAGGGCCAGCGGGCTGCTCTCGCCGGCGAGCGTCATGATCTCGGCGACGGTGTTCTCGAAGAAACGGCTCGTCATGCCGGTGGCGCCCACGGAGCCAATCTCCTCCTTGTCAACGATGAGCGTGATGCTCGTGCGCTCGACATCTGCAACATTGATCTGGGCGAGCATAGAGGGGTAGGCGCAGACGCGGTCGTCGTGGCCATAGCCCAAAATCATAGAGCGGTCGAGGCCCATGTCGCGGGCGGGGCCGGCGGGCACGACCTCGATCTCGGCGGAGAGGAAGTCCTCCTCCTCGACGTCGTACTGCTCCTTGAGGATGTCCAGGAACATCTGCTTGACGGGCTCTTTGGGGGCGTCCTTGTCGTTCTCATCGAACTTGACGGGGCGGCCGCCCACGATCACGTCGAGGATCTCGGCGTCGACGGCGTCCTTGGCCGGCTTGGACATCTGCTCGCTCGAGAGGTGGATCAGCAGGTCGGAGATGGTAAAGACCGGGTCGTCAGCCTTGTCGCCGATGTTGATGTCGACGGTGGTGCCGTCCTTTTTGCAGATGACGCCCACAAGCGCGAGCGGGGAGGCCACCCAGTGGTAGCTCTTGACGCCGCCGTAGTAGTGCGTGTCGAGGTAGGCCATGTCGCCGGCCTCGAAGGCGGGATTTTGCTTGAGGTCCAGGCGAGGCGAGTCCACGTGGGCGCCCAGGATGTTAAAGCCCTGCTCGAGCGGGGCGGTTCCAAGGTTGACGAGCATAAGGTCCTTGCCGTGGTTGGCGGCGTACACCTTGTCGCCTGCCTTGAGCTCGCGGCCTTCGGCGATCACGGTCTCCAGGTCGACGTAGCCCGCCTCCTCGGCCATCTTGATGCCGGCCTTGACGCACAGGCGCTCGGTCTTGTTCTCACTCAAAAACTGCTTATAGCCGCGGCAAAGCTCCTCGAGCTCCTCGATCTGCTGTGGCGTGTACTTTTTCCATGCGCAGGGACGCTCCATGACGCAGGCTCCTTTCGGATCGATCGTGCTGGTTAATGTACCGTGAGCCATCGTATCACGCGCGGGCGCGCGGTGGCGGAGGAGCTTGATGTGCGGTGGCCGCGAGGCGGGGAGCGTGTAAACTGGTGGGAGCAAATCGTGCCCAGCCCAAAGCGAGGTATTCAATATGTCTGACAAGCGCCGCACCTTTGCCGTTATCGACGGCAACTCGCTCATGCACCGCGCCTTCCACGCCGTGCCGCCCACCATGAACGCGCCGGACGGTCGCCCCACCAACGCGATCTTTGGCTTTTTAAACATGTTTCTCAAGATGATCGACGCCTTTAACCCCGACGGTGTGGTCGTGGCGTTTGATAAGGGCAAGCCGCGCGTGCGCATGGAGATGCTGCCGCAGTATAAGGCGCAGCGCCCGCCCATGGACCCCGACCTGCACGCGCAGTTCCCCATGATTAAGGAGCTGCTCGCTGCGCTCAATGTGCCGATTTTGCAGTCCGAGGGCTGGGAAGGTGACGATATCCTGGGCACCATGGCGCGCCTGGGCGAGGAAGCCGGCTGCGACATGCTGCTGGTGACCGGCGACCGCGACATGTATCAGCTCGTGACCGAGCACGTCAACGTGGTCTCGACCCGCAAAGGCCTGTCCGACGTGGCGATTATGACGCCCGAGAGCGTGGACGACCTGTATCACGGCATTACACCGGCGCTCGTGCCCGATTTTTACGGCCTGAAGGGCGATACTTCCGACAACATTCCCGGCGTGCCGGGCATCGGCCCCAAAAAGGCGAGCGCGCTCATCGCGCAGTACGGCAGCTTGGACGAGGTCATCGCACATGCCGACGAGGTCAAGGGCAAGATGGGCGAGAACCTGCGCGCGCATATCGACGACGCGCTGCTGAGCCGCAAGGTCGCAACCATTCGTACCGATGCGCCTGTCGAGCTCGACTTTGATGCGACGTCCTTCCCGGCGTTTTCTGCCGACGAGGTGTCCGCTACGCTGGGCACGCTCGGCATTACGGCCATGCAGAACCGTTTTTTGGCGCTGATTGGCGGCGAGGGCGGGGCTGCGGCCGCTGCCAGCACGTTCGAGATGCCTGCTGTTTTGCGTGCCGCCGCCGGCGATGCCGAGGCGCTTGCTGCTGCCGCCGCCGAGGTCGCTCGCGCGATTGATGCGGGCGAGTGGATTGCCGCTGTGGTGGACGATGACAAGGAGGAAGGCGCACTTTTTGGCCTGACGCGCACGCTGTGGCTGGCGACGTCCAAGGGGTTGCTTGCGCTCGAGGAGGGCGACGGCGGTGCGTCTGCCGTGGTCGATGGCTTCAACGTTGCCCACGGCGTGGTCGCCGGCGTGCTCGCGCGCCTGTTTATGGAGGGCCGCGTGGCGAGCCCGGACATGAAGGCGCTGCTGCACGAGCTTTCGCCCATCGATTCCTCTGAGCCCGAGCTCATGGATCCGCTGGCCGTCGATTCCACGCGCATCTTCGATACTGTGGTCGCCGCCTATCTGTTGGATTCCGACCGCTCCGAGTTTGATGAGGCGTATCTGGCCGATACCTATCTGCAGATGACGCTGCCTGCGGCGCGCGGCGCGGAGGGTGCTGGCGAGGACGCTCCTGCCCCTGCTGCCCGCACTGCGGCCCTGACGCTGGCGCTCGTGGCGCCGCTGCGCGACCGCATGGCCCGCGAGAACGCCGCCAACGTGTTCGATGGCATCGAGATGCCGCTCGTGCCGGTGCTTGCCAAGATGGAGCGCGCGGGCATGCTCGTGGACCCCGACCGCCTGCATAGTCTGTCCGAGGGTCTGGCGACCCAGATTGCCGAGGTCGAGCGGAGCATTCGCGATCTGGCCGGCGACGAGACCTTTAACATCGGCAGTCCCATGCAGCTCTCGCACGTGCTCTTTGACGTGATGGGCCTTCCGACCAAGGGCCTCAAAAAGACCAAGCGCGGCTATTATTCGACCAACGCCAAGGTGCTGAGCGACCTTGCCCGTGACCACGAAATCGTGCGTCTGATCTTGGACTGGCGTGAGAAGTCCAAGATCAAGTCCACCTATCTGGACACGCTGGGCCCGTTGCGTCGTGGTGACGGTCGCGTGCACACCACGTACAACCAGACCATCACGGCGACGGGTCGTCTGTCCTCGAGTGACCCGAACCTTCAGAACATCCCGACGCGCTCGGAGCTGGGCCGTACTGTCAAGACGGCGTTTTCGGCAGGCGAGGGAAGCGTCTTTTTGGCGGTGGACTACTCGCAGATCGAGCTGCGTCTGCTGGCGCATCTCTCGGGTGACGAGCATCTGGTGCGCGCCTTTAACGAGGGCGAGGACTTCCATGCCGAGACGGCCGCGCGCGTGTTTGGCGTGCCGGTGTCCGAGGTGACGCCCGACCTGCGCAGCCGCGCCAAGGCCGTGAACTTTGGCATCGTGTACGGTCAGCAGGCCTATGGTCTGTCGCAGTCGCTGCACATCTCGATGGCCGAGGCGCGCGATATGATCGATCGTTACTACGAGGCCTACCCGGGCGTGCGCACGTTCCTCGACAATGTGGTGGCGCGAGCCAAGCAGACGGGCTATGCCGAGACCATGTATGGCCGCAGACGCCATATTCCCGAGCTCAAGGCCAAAAACCCACAGCTCCGCGGCTTTGGTGAGCGCACGGCCATGAACCACCCCATGCAGGGCACCGCCGCCGACATCATCAAGATCGCCATGGCCCGCGTAAGCCGCCGCCTGGAAGAAGAGGGTTTTGCCGCCCACATGATCTTGCAGGTACACGACGAACTGGACTTTGAGTGCCCCGTCAACGAAGTCGAGCGCCTAACCACCATGGTCCGCGACGCCATGGAACACGTCGTAGACCTCCGCGTACCGTTGATCGCCGAAGCCAGCACCGGCATAACCTGGGCCGACGCCAAGTAAGGGTACACCCACAACTCCAAAGTAACCAAAACAGAAGGGAGCTCCTCATCAACAAGGAGCCCCCTTCATTCAATTAAATTCAGCCAAAGTATCTAGACACTCAAGACGCCATCTTGGCGGCAGGAAAGTAAACCTAGGACCTGGCCGGGCGGCGCGGATTAGTTTTTCGTAGATTCCGCACGAGCCGGAAAGCACCAAATGTGCTTTCCGAGCGAGCCCAGGACCTGACCGAACGAAAAACTTACCCGACTCGCCCGGCCAGGTCCGACGAGCAACGTTAACGTGCCGCCAGGATAGCGTCGATGAGCGTCAGTACGCCCCCGTCGTTGTTGCTCGGAATGCGCCATTTAGCATGTGCGTTCATATGCTCCTCGGCGTTGTCCACGATAAAGCTGTGACCGACGCGCTCAAGCATGGGGATGTCGTTGTAGGTATCGCCCACGGCTGCGGCGTCTGCAATATCGATGCCGAGCTGCTCGCACAGATGCGCCACGCCCGAGCCCTTGTCGACGCCCAGGTTCATAAAGTCGATCCACTCGCGGCCCGCATTGGTAACGTAGAGCTGGTCCGAGAACGCGGGGTTATAGTCCTCGCGAAATGCGGGCTCGGCATCGTAGGCGGGGAAGAAGATCGAGATCTTGTTGGACTCGACGTCAAGGCCCTCAAAGGTATCGACGTAGTTGATCGTGTTGTAGTAGACGCTGATCTCGTCGTGGTACTGATGGTCGCGGGCGAGCACATAGAACTCGTCGTAGCAGCACAGGACGGGAACGGCGCGCGGGTCCTCCGAGGCACGAGTAAGCACCTGCTGATACAGCGCCACATCGATGTTGCTCTTATAGATATAGCTGCCGCGATAGATCACGCACGCTCCGTTGTCGGGACAAAAGGCGAGGCGGTTCTTAATGCCCTCGAACATTTCCTCGAGCTTGGGGGCAGGCCGTCCGCTGGCGGGGCAGAATACGATGCCTGCGTCGGCGAGCTTGTCCAGGCGCTCGTCAAGACCCTGCGGCAACACGCGCTCGTCGGTCAGCAGCGTCTTGTCCATGTCGACGGCGAGAATCTTAATGTTTCCGATATGGGTGTCCGATTCGTAAGTTTGCATAAAAGCGCGCCTTTCGTTTCGAAATTGTTTCAGACGTTATAACCATCAACCAGTAACTGAGCGTATTGTCGCAGGAACGGAGCGTATTTGCACCACGCTTCACAAACTAATGAAAAAACTTTTCAGTAATTTGAATTTGCCGCTTGTACAGCAGGCACTTTAGCGTAATATAGAGACCATCGAAAACGGAGACGGCAAAAGAGCCGCTTACCGAGGAAAAGGTACCGTTTACGATATTAGAATTGCGCCCGGCGATAGGTGAAAGGAGAGGCAGATGCAGTTCGTAAAGATCATCACTACTGCAGACAATGCCATCCGACGCCAGCGCGCAATTTCCCGACGACGATAACAATCGTCTCTGTCCGCATGGGGCGAATTGCCTCAACAGAGTCATTTTGAGGTCGTTGGGTTTTAGCACGACATTGCTGCATGTTTCTAGGGCATGTATGTGCTGATTTTTGCTATTTAACCTGATATTGCACGGTATATGACCTTGAAATGACTTGCAACTGACCGATGTTCTAATTAGCTACCAAGGGCGAAAGGAAACAGCCATGAGCAAGGAAAAAGTCGTTCTCGCATATTCCGGTGGTCTTGATACATCCGTATGTGTCAAGTGGCTCCAGGACGAGAAGAATCTCGATGTCGTTTGTGTCTGCGGCAACGTGGGCCAGGAGGAGACCGGCCTGGACGCCAAGAAGCAGAAGGCGCTCGACCTGGGCGTTCTTGATTGCCAGGTGCTCGACCTGCGCGATGAGTTCTCCGATGAGTTCCTGACCAAAGCCATCGCCGCCAACTCCATGTACGAGAACAAGTACCCGCTGCTCTCCGCCCTGTCTCGCCCGCTGCTCGCCAAGAAGCTTGTCGAGGTCGCCCATGAGTTTGGCGCGACCTACGTCGCCCACGGCTGCACCGGTAAGGGTAACGACCAGGTCCGCTTCGAGGCTGCCGTCAAGGCCCTCGACCCCGAGCTCAAGGTTATCGCCCCGGTTCGCGAGTGGGACCTGAAGTGCCGTCCCGACGAGGTCGCCTACGCACATGCCCACAACGTGCCGGTTCCCGAGGGTGCCAACGACAACCCCTACTCCATCGACGACAACCTGTGGGGTCGTGCCATTGAGTGCGGTCACCTGGAGGATCCCTGGAACGAGCCGCTCGATGACGCCTGGGTTATGACCAAGAACCCCGAGGACGCGCCCGACACCCCGACGTATACCGAGATTGAGTTTGAGGCCGGCAAGCCCGTCGCCGTCGACGGCAAGAAGATGAAGCTCTCCGAGATCGTCATCGCCCTCAACAAGATCTCTGGTGACAACGGCTTTGGCCGTCTCGACCTGGTCGAGGATCGTCTGGTGGGCCTCAAGAGCCGTGAGTGCTATGAGGTTCCCGGCGCCCTGACGCTCATCACCGCCCACAAGGCACTTGAGGACATTTGCGTCGAGGGCGACCTGCTCAAGACCAAGATTAAGCTCGAGCAGGATTGGGCGACCGCCGTGTACAACGGCCAGTGGTACAGCCCGCTCAAGAACGCGCTCGATGCCTTTATGGCCGACACTCAGAAGTTCGTGACCGGCACCGTCCGTCTGAAGTTCTTCAAGGGCAACTGCCATGTCGTCGGCCGCAAGAGCCCCTTCAGCCTCTATGACTACGGTCTGGCCACCTACGACCGTGACACCACGTTTGACGAGAAGGCCAGCGCCGGCTTTATCGAGATTGACACGCTGTCGCTCAAGACGTGGGCTAAGGTCCAGGGTCCCAGCTCTGCTGCAGCCCAGGCCTAAGGCTTCTCTTCCTTGGTATCCGCGCGGCCCATCCGCGTGATACGTAACGGGCGCACGGGGTCCCTACCTTTCGTTATGCTTGCTGACACTTCTTAACATCGGTGGCCCCTACGTTCCGCCCGCATATATGATGCCGCGTCTACGGCTGAGTCCGAGCCCCGCCGGGGTTGTCCGGCGGGGCTCCTTCTATCAATTTGGCGGCTCTGTGCCTATATATATGAGGAGTATCCATTATGTTCAACGCTATCGCGCATGCCTTGCTTGCCCTCGCGCCCGAGTTCGATGCTGCAAAGGTCGAGGATGTTCCTATGAGCCTGAAGGCCTGGATCGATGGTTCGCAAGGCAACATCCGGAGGGAGAAGTTGGGCACCAAGTGCCTCGTGCGTCACTTCTTTGCATATTAGCTACATGGCCCTGTGCACGGTGGGGAATGTGTAAAACTAGCGGTTGAAAAATCGCTTTAGCGACATGGCTCATTGCTTTGGGCGCTTGTTTTGGTATTTGGAGAAAGGGGACGGTTCCATGGCTCTTTGGGGCGGTCGTTTTGAGGCGGGAGTGGCCGAGGTCACGCAGGAGTTTGGCGCGTCGCTGCCTGTCGACAAACATCTCTATAAGCAGGATATCGCCGGTTCTAAGGCGCATGCCAAGATGCTGGCGGCCCAGGGCATCATCAGTGCCGAGGACGAGCAGGCTATTGCCGAGGGCCTGACCGGAATCGAACAGGATATCGATGCCGGCAACTTCACCTTCGATATCAACGATGAGGACATTCATATGTCCATCGAGAGCGAGCTGACGCGCCGCATCGGCGAGGCCGGTAAGCGCTTGCATACCGGGCGTTCGCGCAACGACCAGGTGGCGACCGATACGCGTCTGGGCGTCAAGGCGCTGGCCAAGGAACTCATGGAGGCCAATCTTGAGCTGCGCCATGTGCTGGTGGATGCGGCCAAGAAGTACGACAAGGTGATTCTGCCGGGCTACACGCACATGCAGCATGCTCAGCCCGTGCTGCTGTCGCATCATCTGCTGGCGTATTCCTGGATGTTCGCGCGCGACTTTACACGCCTGAAGGCCGCCTTTGATGCCGCTGACAACTGCCCGCTGGGTGCCGCCGCGCTTGCCGGTACGAGCTATCCGCTCGATCGCCAGATGACGGCTGCCGAGCTTGGCTTTGCGGGTGTGATTCCCAACTCGCTCGATGCGGTTTCCGACCGTGATTTCCTGCTCGATCTGCATTGCGCCGGCTCCGTCATGGCCATGCACCTGTCGCGTCTTTCCGAGGAGATCGTGCTGTGGTCGAGCTCCGAATTCGGCTTTATCACGCTTTCTGACTCGTATTCCACCGGCTCGTCTATCATGCCGCAGAAGAAGAACCCCGACTTTGCTGAGCTTATCCGCGGCAAGAGCGGTCGCGTGTACGGCAACCTGGTGCAGCTGCTCGTGACCATGAAGGGCCTGCCGCTTGCTTATAACAAGGACTTGCAGGAGGACAAGGAGGGTGCGCTCGATACCGCCCATACGCTCATGCAGTGCCTGTCGGTTATGGCCGGCATGATCTCGACCTGGACTGTCAACGAGGACGCCATGGCGCGCGAGTGTGGTGTGGGCCACTTGGCAGCCACTGATGTTGCCGATTACCTGGCAAAGCGCGGCCTGCCGTTCCGCGAGGCACATGCCGTGGTGGGTCATCTTGTCCTGATGTGTGAGAAGCGCGGCTGCAATCTTGAGGACCTGCCGTTTGAGGTGTTTCAGGAGGCAAGTCCGCTCTTTGAGCGCGACATTACCGAGGCACTCGACATCCCGTCGATTGTCGCCGCGCGCACGACCGAGGGTGGTACCGCCCCTGCTGCCGTTGCCGTGCAGTTGGGAAGCGCCGAGGCGCAGCTCGCGGCCGATGAGGGTGTGTTTGGCTCGTTATCCAAGGTCGTCGAGATGGGCCACGGAGCTAATTAGCTTATTGGATGCGTCTGTCTGGTGTGTTCATCATATTTTGCCTTTACGGGTGCCCGCTACGGTGGGCACCCGTTTTGTTATAGAGAAGGAAGGAGCTTGTCGAGAACTTCTGTAGGACATTTGCGCAGGTTGTGAAGGGGGTGCGTTCACGGGCGACAATCGACCGCCCGTTCTGTTCGTTGCAGTTGAAAGTGGGACGGATGGTACTCTAGTCGGGCTTCGAAACAGAAGTGACACATATGGAGCGCTTTAATAAATAATAACGCTTCAATAAACGGCTTTTTGTTTAACTGCAGCTAGAACTCTGTTACGATGCAGTCCAGGCGGGTGCCGGAATGGGACTTGGGCACGCGCGAACCTACTTGAAAGGCTACCTTATGGCTATCGAGAAGACCTTCATCATGATTAAGCCCGACGCCGTGCGCGATCGCAAGATCGGCGAGATCGTTGCTCGCATTGAGCGCAGCGGCCTTGTTATCGAGCGCATGGAGATGACCACGCTTGAGCGCGCCACCGTCGAGGAGCACTACGCCCATCTGGCCGACAAGCCCTTCTTTGGCGGTCTGTGCGACTTTATGACGAGCGGTCCGGTCGTCAAGATGGTCGTTTCCGGTCTTTCCGCTGTCTCCAAGATGCGCACCCTTATGGGCGCTACCAACCCGCTTGATGCTGCCCCTGGCACCATCCGCGGCGACTTCGCTGTCGATGTCAACGCCAACGTGATTCACGGCTCCGACTGCCTGGAGAACGCCGAGATCGAGATCAAGCGCTTCTTTGGCTAAACCAGCTTTGACTCCTTAAAGCTGTTAGCGTGTGGCTTGGGCGTCGCGGAACTCCATCCGCGGCGTCCTTTTTATTCCAAAATCTACAAAGGGGCCCGCTCGGACATGTGTTCCGAGCGGGCCCCTGCTGTTAGCTTGTGGCGCTGAGTGGTTTAGGCTTCGTCGACGATCTTGAGGCCGCGCGTGTGGTCGATCTCGTTGAGGAGGTTAACGCGACGCTCGTGACGGCCGCCCTCAAACTCGGCGTCGAGCCACTCGTCGACAATCATCTTGGCGAGCTCGGAGCCCACGACGCGGGCGCCAAAGGCGAGCACGTTGGTGTTGTTGTGCATGCGCGAGAGCTTGGCGCTGAAGGGCTCGGAGCACACGACGGCGCGAACGCCCTCGACCTTGTTGGCGGCCAGGCTGATGCCGACGCCGGTACCGCAGATCAGGATACCCAGGTCGACGTCACCGTTGGCAACGGCCTTGCCAACCTTGTAGCCGGCGATGGGGTAATCAAAGCTCTCGGAGGTGTCGGTTCCAAAGTTCACGACCTCGCAGCCGCGCTCCTTCAGGTGCTCGGAAATGATGTTCTTGAGCTCGACGGCGGCGTGGTCGTTACCGATACCGATCTTCATGGATGGTTCCTCTCTGGTCTGTGCGGCTCAAATGCTAAAGGTTTTACCGCGTTCGTCTGCATGATAGCGCGACTTTTGCGTAAACGCTCGAGCGTTTTTTGGTCAAACGCTTTAGCAGGCAATAAGACCGGCTCCTTATGAATGAATGCCGCCAGTTTGTGCTTGA
>CAKXKM010000048.1:11779-15339 GCA_934876235.1 Collinsella sp. AF02-46-1
ATTGTTATCAAATAAAAGAGCTAATTATTTTCGAGAGCCCAGCCCGTTATGCAAGCAGGAGATACCTATGCCTACCGATTCCCTTCGTGATGCCGCGTTTTGCGATGTTTTGAACCGCGAGCTTGTCTGTGCACTTGGCTGCACCGAGCCCATTGCCGTTGCCTACGCAGCAGCGCTGGCGAGCCAGACACTCGGTTGCGAACCTGATCATATGGATGTCGCCTGCTCGGGCAACATCATCAAGAACGTTAAGAGCGTGACCGTTCCTAACTCGGGCGGTATGCACGGTATTGAAGCCGCGGCCGTGCTGGGTGCCGTGGGCGGCGACGCCAAGAGCGCGCTCGAGGTGCTCGAGAGCGTTAACGATAAAGATCGTGCTCGCGTGGCCGAGCTCCTCGCCGATGCCGGTTACTGCGATGTATCGCTTGTCGAGGGTGTGCCCAACCTCTACATCAAGGTGACTGCCACGGCCGGGGGCCATACCGCGGTCGTCGAGATTACCGACCACCACACCAATGTCACGTGCCATACGCTCGACGGTATTCCGGTGTGCGGCAAGTCGGCGGGGGAGTGCGCCGCCTGTGCCGAGCGCGTCGTGGCTGAGCGGGCGGCGGATAAGGCCGACACGCCCATGTCGATTGAGTCCATCATCGACTTTATCGAGGACGGCGACATCGAGGACGCCCGTGCTGCCGTTGAGCGTCAGATTGAGCTGAATGGCGCGATCAGTGCCGAGGGCCTTGCGCATGCTTGGGGCGCCGAGGTGGGCCGTACGCTGCTGGGTGCTCGTGCCGATGACGTTGCCTGCCGTGCCCGTGCCCGTGCGGCCGCCGGTTCCGATGCCCGCATGAACGGCTGCGCGCTTCCGGTCGCCATTGTGTGCGGCTCGGGCAATCAGGGCATTACCTGCGCCTTGCCCGTCATGGAGTATGCCGAGTACCTGCGTTGCGACCACGAGCGCCTGGTGCGCGCCGTGATGCTGTCCGATCTTATCGCCGTGCATATCAAGAGCTATATTGGTGCGCTCTCGGCGTTTTGCGGTGCTATTTGCGCCGCGTGCGGCGCCGGTGCCGCGATTACCTGGCTGTGCGGTGGCACGCGCGAGCAGATTGGCGCGACGGTCTCGAATACGCTCGGTAACGTGGGCGGCATCGTGTGCGACGGCGCCAAGGCGAGCTGTGCCGCCAAGATTTCCGCAGCCGTTGATGCGGCGATTCTGGGCCACGATATGGCCATGCAGGGCCGTGGCTTCCGTGCCGGCGAGGGCCTAATCCAGGATACCGTTGAGCAGACAATCGCCAGCATGGGCTATGTGGGCCGTGTGGGTATGAAAGATACCGACGTCGAGATCCTCAACATCATGATCGGCAAGACTCGTATCTGTTAGTTACGCGGTTTTACCAAACCGCGTAACCAGCCGACGCTGCAAACGCCCCTAAGCGGCAATCTGCCTTTCAATCGTCGGGCATGGCCAGAAGGCCTATGCCCTCCTCTTTCAAGGCACATTGCTCGCTTAGGGGCGTTTTCGCTGACTTATGCTCAACCTGCGGCGTTATTTTGTTTGGAGCGAGGGGTCCTATGACAGTTCGTTGGCTACTTGGTGTTCGTAGAAGGCTTCGATTACGGCGTTAAAGTCGCGGGCGAAGTCTTCCATGGTTCCGCGCCAGGTGGCTCGGCTGGGCTTGCCCTGGCCCACAAAGGCGGTTTGGATGCCGCAATCGGGGGACGGGAAGTCGCGTTTGGGATCGTTGCCCACCATAAGGACCTCGTGCGGCTCGAGCCCCATCACCTGAAGCTGCTCTAGATAGTAGGTGGCATCGGGCTTGCAGCGGGTGGTGTTTCCCATGTGCGTGACGAGCTCAAAGGGGGCGTCGGCCAGGTCGCCCCAACCCATGCGGCACTCGATGGCCCCCTGCGGAAAGCTGGGGTTGGTGAAGAGCGCGCAGCGCAGCCCTGCGTCCTGTACGGCCTGAAGCGCGGCGTGTGCGCCCGGCATGGCGTGGGCGTTGATGACGTCGTCATTCTTATGCGGAAGAACTTCGCGATCGTAGTAGGTAAATGCCTCGTAGATGATAGGATCGGAGAGGCAGATGCCGCACCTGCGCTCGACCTCGGTGCGGTAGAACTCAAGATTGGTGCGATTGTCCGTGCCACTGCGGCGATTGGCGTTGAGGTCGACCAAGATGGTTCCGAGACGTGCCATCGTGCCACCGCGGCTGCGGCGCCCGATATCCGCGAGCATCGATGAGACATCCTTAAAATAGCGAAGGATGAACGCGTTGAGGTTGATGCTAAGAAGCGTCTCGTCCATATCGAAAACGACTGCTTTGAGCACGCGGGCACCTTTCTCGTAAATTTGATCTAGAGTCGTTGGCTCCGGATACTTTACCCCAAAGCCAAATGCCTGGCTGGTTATCGTCAAGTTGTGGAGACGAGTGTTCATAAGATTACGAAAAAGTCTCCACACGAGTAAAAAATCGCAGTTCACGCTTGAAATCGAACTCATTTCCCCGTAACCTATACGAACGTGATTGCATAAGCGTCACATTAGTATCTGTCGGCTCCCGAGTGTTCCTAAACGTTGTGTGCTTGTCGCACCCTTCTGTAGGTCCTAGCAATCGGGGCCCCGTAGTTCGAAAGGGGTCCACCTTTGAGTGAGATTCAGAACTCGTCCATTTTCTCTCTTGACGATGTCAATGAGGAGGAGATGAACAACCTCATCGACGGTACGATTACCGACTTTGATGAGGGCGATCTCGTTAACGGCACTGTCGTTAAGATCGAGCATGACGAGGTGCTCGTTGACATCGGATTCAAGTCCGAGGGCGTTATCCCGGTCCGCGAGCTGTCCATCCGCAAGGACGCTAACCCTGCAGACATCGTTGCACTCGGTGATCCCATCGAGGCTCTGGTTCTCCAGAAGGAGGACAAGGACGGTCGTCTGGTCCTGTCCAAGAAGCGTGCCGAGTACGAGCGTGCTTGGAACCGCATCGAGGAGAAGTTCAACTCCGGCGAGAACGTCGAGGGCGAGGTTATCGAGGTTGTCAAGGGCGGCCTGATTCTCGACATCGGCCTGCGTGGCTTCCTGCCTGCTTCCCTCGTCGACCTCCGTCGTGTCAAGGACCTCACCTCCTACATGGGCACCCGCATCGAGGCCCGCGTCATCGAGATGGACCGCAACCGCAACAACGTCGTCCTCTCCCGTCGCGTCGTGCTCGAGGAGTCCCGTAAGGCCGAGCGCTCCGAGATCCTGTCCAAGCTCAAGTCTGGCATGCGTCTCCAGGGCACCGTTTCCTCCATCGTCGACTTCGGCGCCTTCGTCGACCTCGGCGGTATCGACGGCCTCATCCACATCTCCGAGCTCTCCTGGAACCATGTCAACCATCCTTCCGAGGTTGTCAAGGTCGGTCAGGAGGTCGAGGTCGAGGTTCTCGACGTCGACCTCAACCGCGAGCGCATCTCCCTGGGTCTCAAGCAGACCACCGAGGATCCGTGGCGCGCACTGGTCAAGAAGTACCCCGTCGGCGCTATCGTCGAGGGCACTGTGACCAAGCTTGTCC
>CAKXKM010000049.1:0-14833 GCA_934876235.1 Collinsella sp. AF02-46-1
ACCCCATCTCGGCCGGGAAGCTGATCTCGATGCCCGTGTCGGTACGGATCTTGTGGTTGCGCACAGCCGCGCGTTCGACCTGCTTGCGCTCCACGGGCACACGCTCAGGCACCTTCTCCTCAGTCAGTGCCGCGCGCACGCTCTCCTTGATAACCGGCTCGTCCTCAAAGACCTCATCGACGATATCCCAAGGGGGCAGTTCCTCGTCATCCTCAACTTTCTCGGCAACAGCAGCCTTAACCTTGGCGAGTGCTACAGCCGTGTTGGCACCGTGCTCCTCGGCGACTTCCTCGACCACACGCGTCACGGTGTCGATGACCTCCTTGCCCGATACCCCCGTGTCGCACTGCAGCAGGCCATCGGGAATGAGCATGCGATCCTCGCCGGCAATCTTGCGCTTCTTATCCACATAGCCGATCTCCATGGTGCTTGCACGCACGATTGCATAGCTCGGCACCTTTTGCGAGGGATTCGGCAGAATGGCGTAGTGGCGCGCAATGTCGTTGCGCACCTCGCCCTCTTCGCGACCCACCTCGTGCATAAAAGCCTGCTTGGAGCCCAGCAGCATCACGGCAAACCAGCGGGCATCCTCATCGTCATCAAAGTCCGCCACAAGCACGTCAGTGGACTCGGCTTTCTCGGCCTTGGTAAGTTCGGAAGAGATGAACTCCGCAATCTGCTGAGACAGATCCACGAACTCACGCTCACCAAAGAAATAGCCCTTGAGCTCGCCGCCGAATGCGGAGTTCTCGGCAAACGTGGCACGCTTGTTATCAGCCGAGGTACGAGCGCGCCGCAGGTGCGTGGTTACGAAATTACGCACGGTGCGGCTCTCGATATCGAGCTCGCGCTGGCTCATAACGTTGACGGCAGAGTCAAAGTCCAGGATATGCAGAATCGCGTGATTGATTTTCATATACGGCATTCCGTTCTAGATCGATTTCGGCACGAACCAGTATAGCGGTCGATCCCGCCCCAGGCGCATCGAAGATTGGTGCATCGGGGACAGGTTGCTTTGCACCAATGGTTAGCGCAGGAGCTCGGACTGCCAAGCCTCGAGCTGTTCTGCCAAGCTCTTGCCGGCAGCGGGCATGTCGATCTGGGGACGTTTGGGCAGAAGCGCACACTTAAGAATCGCAACGATAGTCTGCGAGACAAAGCGTCGCGTATCCTTGTCAAAGCCTTGCGCAGCCTGGAGCATCACGGGCAGGCTCTCGCGCAGATTCCCAGCGATATCCGCAAACCGCTCAGCACCCGTAGCCTCAAGCACGGAGAACAACGCATCTACAAAACGCTCGCGCTCGTTAGGCGACACCGCAAGCAGCATCTCGCGAATGGAGCCATCAACGTATCGAGCACCGGCGGACAGGCGCTCACAGTACACGAAGTCGCGACCATCAACCACCCAGCTAAAGGGATTATGCTGAAGCAGGCTGAACTCGGTGCTCTCAACGATGGCATAGTCCTCCTGTGTCTCGAACATCATGCCAAAGATCGACGACCGAGGTAGCGTCTTGTCGATTCGACCGGATAGATCGGCGAAGGCGTTGCCGCTCAGAAACTCCTCGACGAAGCCCGGACCATCATGGGAATACGCCCGTTCGATTCGCTCACGGGCGACATCGGGGCACATCGCCGCACCGTACACCGCAAGGTTTCCACCCTTGGAATGACCTCCGCACAAAAGCGGCCCGTCAATCGCATCCGCCGCCTCGTCTACATAACGCGCCGCGGATTCCTGGGCCGGCACAGGACACCGGAACGCCATGTTAAAGTCCTCTTTCCAGCCCACAATCGTGCTGTCGGTCCCCCGGAAGGCAAGATAGCTAAACCCCGCCGGAAATCGGAACGTCATGGCCGCAAACTGCTCCGTTGTCTCGGCATCACTCACGCTACGATAGCCGCAAACACGAACGCCACGGTAGCGAGGGCTTGCTGCCACAGCCTCCAACAGGGCACGACTCCCCTCCGGATCCCACAGGTCGCCAATCATGTCTTGGTAGCACTCGGCGCGCAGCAGCTCGCGTACGTCTAGGCCCTGCCAGTTCGTCAGCTCCGCCATATCACCCGGCAAACGCAAATAGGACAACCACGCAAAGACCAGGCTATCCACCGCGCAGAACGGCCGTTCCTCAAACGGATCAAACGCTGTCTGGGCATAGGTCAAAAAATTAGGCGAATCCGACATGGCCCTCCCATCAACTATGGTGCATTGGGGTCAGGTTACTTTGCACCAAAAAGGCGCCCGGGCCGTGTGGACCCGGACGCCTTCATTGTAGCTTTTCGCTCTAGCGAGCTTGATTTAGCAGGAGAAGTCGACGCTGTCGATGATGTCCTTGAGGGCCTTGGCGGAGGCGGTGAGCTCATGCTGCTCGTCATCGTTCAGCGGCACGGGGACGCGGCAGACGACGCCGTCGCGGCCAACGACCGTCGGCATGGAGATAGCCAGATCGGACAGGCCATACTCGCCCACCATGAGCGAGGAGACGGGCAGAACGGTCTGCTCATCGCGCATGACGGCGGTGCAGATGCGCTTGACGGCCATGGCGACGCCATAGTAGGTGGCGTGCTTCTTCTCGATGATGGTGTAGGCGGAGTTCTTGACGTCCTCGGCGATGCGCTTCTCGGCAGCCTCATGCTCCAGATGACCGTGAAGCTCGCAGAAAGTGTTCAGCGGCACGCCGGCAACCTGGGCGCTGGACCAAGCGACAAACTCAGAGTCGCCGTGCTCACCCATGACATAGGCCTGGACATCGCGCGGGTCAACCTCGACGTGGGCACCAAGCATCTGCTGCAGACGGCCAGTGTCGAGCACGGTGCCGGAGCCGATGACATGGCCCTCGGGCAGGCCGGACATCTTGATGGCGGCATAGGTCAGAACATCGACCGGGTTGGAGACAATGAGCAGAATGCCGTCGAAGCCAGACTTCTTAATTTCGGGAATGATGGACTTAAAGATGTTGACGTTCTTGTTGACCAGGTCCAGACGGGTCTCACCGGGCTTCTGGGCAGCGCCAGCGGTGACGACGATCATGGCGGCGTCGGCGACATCGGAATAATCGCCGGCGTAGATCTTCATCGGCTCGGCAAACGTCATGCCGTGCGCGATATCCAGGGCCTCACCCTCGGCGCGGTTCTTGTCCACGTCGATGAGGACCATCTCGGAGAACAGACCGCTCTGCATCAGCGCGAACGCCGAAGACGAACCGACGAAACCGCAGCCGACAATAGCGACCTTCTTCTCGTTAACCATTAGAAACTCCCATCTCTCTCCACAAACAAGCCACCTGGGAACGACCCGAGCGGCTTGTCGTAATCCCAATACATCCAATCGGGACTTTGATTATGCTCCTATTCGCAGCCAAAAATCGACCGTTTACCGAAATTGTTTGCAGGATTCGTAAAATAACTGCACGAAATCGGTTTCGAGCTATTGACGAGTCAAAACAGGTTTCTAATACAGACCCGCCTCGCGGATGGCCTCGACAGCCAAAGCAATCTGATCGGGCGGCAGGACCAGCGCCATGCGCACGTGCCCCTCGCCCGAAGGACCAAAGCTCGCGCCCGGCGTCACCACAACGCCGGCCTTCTCCATGAGCTCCTCGCAAAACGCCATGGAATCGGTGCGACCACCGGGAAGCTTGGCCCACACAAACATAGAGCCATGCGCGTTGGGACGCTCCCAGCCCAGGCCCTCAAGACCGTCGCACAGGGCATCGCGGCGCTCCTGATACTTCAGACGCTGCGCCTCGACCTCATCGCGCGGACCGTTCAAGCAGGCGATAGCAGCCTTCTGGATCGGGAAGAACATACCAAAGTCGATCTGGCCGCGCAGCTTGGCAAAGGCCGAGACCACATCCTCGCGACCGACCAAAAAGCCGATACGCGCACCGGTGACGTTAAACGACTTGGAGAGCGAGAAGAACTCAACGCCCACCTCGAGCGCGCCGGGATACTGCAAGAAGCTGCCGCCCGGCTCGCCGTCGAACACGATGTCGGAGTATGCGTTGTCGTGAACGATGAGCAGGTCGTGCTCGCGGGCGAAAGCGATGATCTCCTCGTAGACCTCGGGCGTGCCCACCGAGCCCACCGGGTTGGCGGGCAGCGACACAATCATGTACTTGGCACGATCGGCCACCTCGGGATCGATACCCGCCACATAGGGCAGGTAATTGTGCTCCGCCACCAGCGGATAGTACTCGAGCTTGGCATCGGCGATCTTGGCACCCGCCTCAAAGACCGGGTAGCACGGATCGGGAACCAGGATGGTGTCACCCGGATCGAGCAGGGCCAGGCCCAAATGGCCCACGCCCTCCTGCGTGCCGTTGCACGACTGCACCATGGACGGTGTAATGCCCGAAACGCCAAAGCGACGCTCATAGTAATCGCACACGGCTTGTTTGAGTTCGGGCAGGTCGCGCAGGGCATACTTCCACATCTCGGGATCTTGGGCTGCATGCGTGAGCGCCTCGACCACATGGTCGTACGGCTTAAAGTCGGGCGTGCCCACGCTCATGTTGTAAATGGTCTTGCCCTGAGCCTTCAGCGCGAGAAGTTCGTTGTTGAGAGAGGCAAAGACCTCCGCGCCAAAGCGGTCGAGACGCTGCGATGCCTGCATGGTGCCACCTTTCGATATGAAAAACGCGGCGCTCCGACAAGAGCGCCGCGCGATACGGGCCATCAGATTGCAAAAGTGTAACGCTTGCAACCCCCGCATTGGTTCAATTTAGCCAACCTTAGTCAATTGCATTAAGCGCGTCGATCTGCGCAAGCCACAGTCGCGAGCTGGCGTCACTCGGCATACGCCAATCGCCGCGCGGACTGAGCGTCACCGAGCCCACCTTGGGACCATCGGGCAGGCAGCTGCGCTTAAACTGCTGGGCAAAGAAGCGACGATAGAACGTACGCAGCCACGTGTGAACGGTCTTGGCATCGTAGACGCCCTCGAAGCTCTTGAGCGCCATGCGGTAGATCTTGCCCGGCTCAAAGCCAAAACGCAGTAGGTAGTAGAGGAAGTAGTCGTGCAGCTCGTACGGGCCCACCAAATCCTCGGTCTTCTGCGCAATCTCGCCGTCGCCCGTGGGCGGCAGAAGCTCGGGGGACACCGGCGTATCGAGGATGTCGAGCAGCGTCTCGGCAATACGCCCGCCAAAGACATCAGCCGCATAACGCACCAGATGACGCACAAGCGTCTTGGGCACGCTCGCATTGACGGCATACATGCTCATGTGGTCTCCGTTATAGGTAGCCCAGCCGAGCGCCAGCTCCGACAGGTCGCCGGTGCCGATGACAAAGCCGCCAGCCTGGTTGGCCAAGTCCATCAGAATCTGCGTACGCTCGCGGGCTTGGCTGTTCTCGTAAGTCACGTCCTGCACGGCCGGATCGTGCTCAATGTCCTTGAAGTGCTGCTCCACGGCCGCGTGGATCGAAACCTCGCGGAAGCTCACACCCAGGTCGCGGGCAAGCGACTCGGCATTCGACTTGGTGCGATGCGTCGTGCCAAAGCCGGGCATGGAGACCGCCGTGATACCCGTGCGCGGCAGCCCTAGCGCATCGAAGGCACGCACGGTTACAAGCAGTGCCAGCGTGGAGTCCAGGCCGCCCGAAAGACCGATGACTGCAGCCTTGGTACCCGTATGGGCAAGGCGGGTCTTGAGGCCCGCAGTCTGCAGGTCGAGGATGGTCTCGCAGCGCTCGGCCAGATCGCCGTGGTCGGCCGGCACAAAGGGCGCACGCGGGAAAACGCGGTCGATATCGCAGGCATCGCGCAGGACGGGCTCTTCGGCCAACACGCCCTCAAACGAAAACTCAACAGTCGTGGCCTCCGGCGCATCGTCGGCGCGTGTCCACGTCGTCGAGCGACGGCGCTCGGCAACCAGACGGTCAAGATCGACGTCGGCGATGGCCATGTCACAGGTGAGAAGCCTGGTCGCGGCAAGCTTGGAGCCGTTTTCGTAGATAAGGTTCTCGCCCGCAAAGACCATGTCGGTCGTGGACTCGCCCTCGCTCGCGTCTGCGTAGGCATAGGCGCAGTACAGGCGTGCGCTCTGGTTGGAGATGAGGCTGCGACGGTAATCTGCCTTGCCGATGATCTCGTCCGAGGCTGACGGGTTGAGGATCACCGTCGCGCCGGCAAGCGCCATCTCGGTCGAAGGGGGCGCCGGCACCCACAGGTCCTCACAGACCTCGACGCCCAGCACCAGATCCTCGGCGCCCTCGTCACAGCAGCGGTAGACAAGCCCCGAGCCAAGCGGCACCGGACCCTGGCCGGCAAATTCAACCCACACGGGATCGACGGGCGCCGGAGCGAACCAGCGGCGCTCATAGAACTCACCATAGTTGGGCAGATACTTTTTGGCCGTAAGGCCCAAAAGCTCGCCCGCACAGCACACGGCGGCGCAATTGTAGATGTTTTCGGCCACCGCAACGGGCAAGCCAATGGTAAAGACGATCGGCAGCTCACGGGTTTCATCGAGGATGCGCACAAGCGCCGTCTCGCAGGCATGCAGCAGTGTGCGGTTATGGAACAGATCGGCCGCGGTATAGCCGCACAGATTAAGCTCGGGCAACACCAACGCGCGAATGCCGCGCTCGGCAGCTCTGCGAACAGCTGCCAGCGCAACCTCGGCATTACCCTCGACATCGGCCACGCGAATCTGCGGCGACGCCGCCGCCACACGCAAAAAGCCATCGTTCTTATTAGCCGAAACGCAGCATTGCCTTGTTGATCTGGACACTGGAGGCCCCTTCTACCCTGAGATTCAGTCTAACGGACGTTCACATATCTCTAACTAGCCAAAGCAACCTCTCAGTTTACTGAGACGCCAACCTGTGCTAAGAGCATGTATTCCAAAAATATCTTAAATTAAAAAAGGAGAAATCGATAATCGACTTCTCCTTTAAGCGAGGCAAGTTAATTCCGAAACTAATGGCAGAATTTATCCATGTAGTCCTCAAAGTCGAACACTTCTACCACGACGCCCTCTTCCTGAGACTCTTTCAGTTGCTCCAAGAGATCTTTGTTAATAACGTCCATGCAGAAACCTCCTCTATCTAATCAATTGTAGTATATCTGCTTTCATGCAATTATCAACCAACTTGTTTAATTGCTCCTCGTTTGTCGATAGTCCCTCTTTTTTCAAAATGTCGCGCACCTCGTTCTTAGTAATCGGCTTTTCAAACAACGAAAGCAAAGCGAACGAAAAATCATTAACCGCACACATTCTATGGGTGGCACAACTCAGCAGTACTCTTAACCCCTCTTTTGAGCGTCCGACTTCTTTAACAAACGAACTTTTAACCAATTGAAAACCGTTATCGTGCATTACATAATCGGCATCGATATTTGTATTCAGCAATCCATAATGCAACAGTTCTTCTATCGCCCTTGTCAGCTCGAGGTCGCCCTGATCAAGAATAAGAGAAATGCTACAATCGGCCTCCAATAAACGGGCCAACTTAAGGTATACCAACTGGGAAACAGCATAGACATGATGGTATTCAGAATTATAGAAGTAGGCAAATGGCTCAACGAGCACGACAGAGGTCTTGGAATCCAGCCAGATTCGATCAGCTGGATTTAGACTAGTTAGCCGTCGCTTTACTTTGGTCAAATGTCCCTTATACCTGACAGCGTGAATAGAATCTAGGATCCAGGTCACCTCTGAAATATGAAGCCGCTGGGGCAAGTCAATTGTGTCGCTACCGTTTATGACCTCTTGCATATAAAAATCAATATGATGCTCATCAGATAAGGATTTTGCTTCATTTAAAGTTAAACCAGTGCCTGAAACATAATCCACTTCGAGGCGCAAATCCTCATATTGGGACTTCGGCATTACAGAGACACCATACTTATCGGGATGATTCCAAACATCCGACCCCATAACGAGACCAAAATTCGTAAATCCTCTCGTGGAATATGGAACACCACATACCTGTTTTGAATAATTCAAAACATTCTCTGTATAAGCTAAGGTGTTCAGAGCCTCTTCTTTAGTTTCGGTCGGAAAGCCAATCATAAAAAATAGATGAACAGGAATACCCGCATTGAGACAATCATGGATATTGCGATCAATCCAATCAACTCTCGTGTTCTTCTTCATTAGATCAAGAACTCTTTGGTTGTATGACTCGAGGCCAAACTGAATCTGCCTACATCCACTTTGGTATATCTTGTTAAAAACTTCTGTACTTAGGGTTGGAGAGAACCTCGTTTCTCCATGCCAGAAAAACGTTTTTCCCGATGCGTTTATTTCATCCGCGAGTTGCTCCATTCTTTTGCCTTCGAATGTTTCATCCACAAAAGAGAAAACTCTCGTGCCGTATTTTTCATTTAACCGACACATTATTTCAAATACTCTCGATATAGGCATCTTTCGGTAACAACCACCGGTAGCACCGGGAATGGTGCAGAAGGCGCAATGATTAAAACACTGCCTAGAGGAATAAACCGGCAATATTAACTCAGGCATGAAGTATTTAGAAAGGGCGAAGCCATCGAAATCGGGAACTGTATCGTTGATAAATGTTTGCTCAATCCGATGGTTTTTATATATCTTTCCACCTTTAGCATGGCAAAGGTTTGGAACACAGTCGAGATTGTCATCACCAGAGTCAAGAGCCTCAAGAAGACGTGCAAGCGGCTCTTCGCCGTCATACATCATTATCGAATCAATGTATTCAAAAAAGGGATGCCATTCTTTCATGCAGTCATCTGCTAAACGAGTAATGTAATTGCCGCCCAATGAGACGTGTTTAACAGATGGACATTCTTCCTTAATCAGTTTCGCTAACGTAACTGCAGAAATCAATTGGAAACAGCCGCTCACCGAAATCCCAATAAACTCGAATTTTTCCCTCTGAATACGCTTAAGAAAGGCAGTTTCATAGAAGGAAATAAACGGATTATGCAAGGTATCCGCAAGCGATTTCATTATTTCTGGTGTCGAATAATAATCATAGGGCAGATCTATGGAGTTGAACGTGTATTTAACTCCATATGAGACGTGATTTATGATATAGAGTGCATTTCTAAAAATGTTTTCAGCATATTGTCTTTCTTTTAGATTAAGTATCTCTTCGATCTGAAAATATCTTTTGCCTCGTCAACATTAAGTGCCGACTTTTGTATCAACTCGATTGTTAATTGAACATTCGAACTAAACGAATCCTTTGATTCCCGATACCTTTTACAGCACTCTTCGACATGTCTAAAAGATAGGAGGTCATCGTAAAATTCCACGTTTAAGTCAACAATGTCAACTTTGTATTGTTCAACCTCTTGAAGATATGACTTCAAAACAGGCAAGGCAAGATACGGCCCCACTGGACTCCATCCTGGGGGAAATACTAAAAGCGTTTTAGGCATATCAACGTCACATCTTTCGCAAATAATTCAATTGAAACACAACTACCATCATAATTGAAAATACACCAAGTCCTGTAACGAGAATTGAGAACATCGCGATGCTCGTGAACAGCGAAACAAGAAGTGTTGAAATAACAACAGCAACCGATTGCAAAGACTCCCTAATTGAAAACAGGCTTATCGATTCAGATCCGTCTCTCGCCAAATCCTGCAGCGATGTTATGAGAAGCACATCTTGAATGGCGTTTCCGGCACCGACGATAAAAAGGAAAATAAACGATATCCCAGACGCATAGCGATAGCCAAACGCCAGATACGCACCGAGCGCAAGATACGTCACAAAACAATATGATTTAACGCAATCGGAACCACTGATTAAACGACCATATATTGTATTTCCGAACAACAGTCCGATTGTAAGACTACTCTGAAGGAATCCGTATTGTATCGATGACGAGTCAAATTGCAATTGCGCTATAGCTGGCAAAAGAGAATTCAGAGAGCCGAATGCCACGCCACTAGAAATATCGATTAATAGGAAACCAATTGCCAAGTGCTTCGCGCTAAGATCACTAAATGCAGTCCTGTTTTTTTCATTTTTGCTTATTCCCTCTTTATCATTAACCTCGATAACCGACGGAACATCTCGCAGCAACCAGAACGACGCGGCAAAAGAAAGCGCGTCTAATGCAAGAACAGCCTCCGCCCCAAATTGAGCGACAACAAAACCGCCGGCAACTGGCCCCAGAACCATCATCAAATTCTGCAGGAACCCAAACGAATTATTAATTACGTCGCGATTGATACTATTCGTATTGGCTCTTAACAACGAGTAAAAGCAGGGCATTTCTACCGTTCGGCAAAGCGATACCGCGCACGTAATAGCAAACATACTCCATTTACTATCAACAAAAATATAGCAAACGAATAATCCCGCGCGAATTAAGTCTGCCAATCTCATGGCCTGCAGTGTCCCGATACCCATCTTCTGAGGCAGCTGCGCGAGCGCAACTGAAAACAGAGAGGGGGCAAATCTGCAGCAGACCATCAAAGCAGTTGCAGAAACATCGTGAGTTACCTCGTAAATCAGCATTGGCAAAGCAATATTCGCACACCAATTGCCTATTTCGCTTATCCCTCTAGCAATATATAGGACCCGAACCGGACGGCTAGCTCTCAATACCGTGAACATCACGATTAACCTCGTATTTCAGGCCTCGTTCATCCCTTAATAGGAATCCATAATCAACCAAGTACCGCCTCAACACGGCATAATCAGGATAGAGCTGTGACAGCACACGATTAACCTGAAGCTCCGTATAACTTGTATTTAATTCAAAGAAAGAGACGGCCCATAGCAGCATGATTCTTTTATAGCTTTCCTTTTTTGGAATTGAAACCAGCTCGCCATTCTTGAGAAATCGTTTTTTAAAGTCTATTAGCTCATCCATTCACATCCTCCATTTCATACGCATCTAATACTAAAAATGCATACGCTTTAGGTCATCGCATTCAGCTTCTTTATTCGAACTAAACTCGAACTAATCTAAATTATTTGCTCAGACACTCTTCGAAAGCTCGTTTTTCACTCTGAGTAAAATGCCCTTCCCAGTCAGTCCACGAACAGGAAGGCAACTCACAACGAGCGGAGTCGAAGCCCTCTGCCGTCGGTCGCTCAAAATGCACGATAACCTTTTCGATATCGCCATCTGTAATCAGGTCAGAATGAATGACCTCGGTTCCATCTTCGAATGTCATATACGGGTACATCACGTAAACCACCTCGCAAACATAAATCCAGTTTAGCATCAAGCTATTGCACCAAAGACAGCAGGCCCCCTTGATGAGTTGATGGTATCTGTTAAATGTCACGTATGATTCACATCTGGTGGGTACCCTGATGGCTACACGAAACGAAGCAGATTTACACCGGGAGGACCCCGTATGACAACCAAGTACACCGACGCGCCGCGCACGCGCGTCATGACACCGGCATCGCTCAACAACGGCGTGCACGAGAACCATTCCATCGGACAGACCATGGCCATTGCGCCCAAAAAGGGCCTTTTCGACGACATTTCCATTCCCCAGATCATCGCCGGCGCCGCAGCTGCCGCCACGAGCGTGGCGCTTGCTTCAAAGATCGGCATTGCCGGCTCGGTGATTGGTGCCGCTGTGAGCTCAGTCATCACTGTTGTGTCCTCGCAGGTCTATCGCCACTTTATCTCCGCCAGCGCCGAAGCAATCAAGAGCACGCACGCCGCTGTCGACTACCCTGCCGGCGCCTACGAGCCCGTTGAGCCCAATGTCGAGGAGCACCTGGGCGGCGCCGCGACTACGCAGGAGATGCGCCAGATTGCGGGGCGCGCGACCACGGCGCGCGTCGCCCCCAACAGCCTGCGCGCCAAGGCCGCTGCAGAGCGCAGCCAGACGCAAAAGAAGGTCATCATCTTCTCGATCGCCATCGCCATCGTCGCGGTTATCGCCTGCGCCGGCGCCATCCTTATAACCACCGCCGGTGAGGGTCTGGGCGAGCGCCCCGAGCCAATCCTTTCGTCGCGCACGACCGAGAGCGATGCAAATGGCAACACCCAGTCGCAGGATCAGCAGGCACAGACGGACGACACGCAAGACAGTTCTGCCTCTGCCAATTCGTCCTCGAACACCCAAAACCAATCGCAGGGCACCGATTCCTCTACGGCCAACAGCGGTACGCAATCCGGCACGACCGACTCAAGCCAAACGACTGACGGCTCTCAACCGAGCACGGGCGACCAGACGAGCGACACCACGTCGGGAACGGGCACAGCAAACAGCAGCAACAGCAATTCGAGTGGCACCACATCGGGCACGACATCTGACAGTTCAAGCCAAGGCACGACATCGGGCAACTAAGCACGTTTGCTTCTCATAGAGAACCGATCTGTATAACGGGCGCGAACCGGCAACGGTCGCGCCCGTTTGCCTTGGGCGCCGAGGTAGCACGCCCCGTGCGATGGTAAGATGCTTTGGTGTGTAAAGAGGAGATTTGCCATGAGCAAGACAATAGTTAAGCCCACGCTATCGCTGGGCAACCACATCTATCTGTATCGCCTGCTGCGCGATGCGATTGGATGCGGCAAGCAAACGTTTATGACGCAGGTCGAGGAGGCGCTCGCCACCGGCGACATGGCCGCTTATGACCTGGGCTTCGAGTCCACGCGCGAGTTGCTCGAGGAACTCGACGACTGCATTAAACTGACCGTCTTTAAGGGCGGCCGCCTGTATGCCACCATCATCGCCAACGAGGCCTGGGATACCGCCCTTGCCAAAGGCGAGGACAAGCCCAAGGCAGCCAAGGGCACCAAGCAGTCCTACAAAAAGAAAAAGCGCGGCGAGAAAGACCTCAAGGCTGTACGCCCCAAGCACGTTAAGCGTCCCGAGCCCGTGGCCGAAGTCGCTCCGGAGCCCGAGCCCGAGACAGAGATCGAAGTCGCTATTGAGGTAGCAGCAGAAGCCGAAACCGAAATCGCCGCCATGACCGATCCCGAAGTCATGTCAGAGCAGGAAGCCGCTGTGGAGCTCAACGAGGCCCCCAAGTCGACAACCGAAGAAGCCGCTAACCAACCCGAGACGTCTGCGTTCCAAAACGGCGATGTCTTTGGCAACGAGGCCGAGGACGATCAGTCCGACGAGCCCGCCGATCAAGGCGCTACCGAGTCGGCGCCGGAGCCCGAGACGCCGCAGCCCGCCATCTCGCTCACGGTTGTCTATGACCCCGAGAACGCCAATGCCGGCATCACCACCATGGCATCCACGCCGGTCGAAGCAAAGCTGCCTGTCGAGGCAGAGGACGCCCCGCAAGCCGATGCCAAAACCGAGACTGAAGACACATCCGTCTCCGTGGAACCGACAGATTCCGCAGTTAAGCCGGAACCGGTGCCTGAGTCTGCACCCGTCATCGAGTCCGCATCCGAACCTGTCTATGACCAGATTCCCGCACCGGCTCCGGTCCCCGCTGCAGCACCGGCCCCCGCACCCGCAACGCCCGCCATCCCCGAGGACTTCCCCGTCGATTTCGCAACCGAGGTCTTCTGCCCCGGCCCGCTTCTGCACCAGTTGTCGACCTATCTCCCCTACGGCGCCGACACGCTCGGCATCGTCGGCGAGTACTACTGGATCGCCCGCGAACGCGGCGCCATCGAGGCCGCGCGAAACCGCGCAAGCTTCCCCCTGCGCTACACGCAGGCCGGCGAGCGCCACGAAGTCACCGTACGCATTCGCCGCAACACCACCGGCGGCCTCGGAGCCACCTGGGCCATCGACAAGGTCGAAGCCCCGGTCGAGTAAAAAACGGCCTCGGATAGCCAATTGACCATCCGAGGCCGTTTGAATTCAGGCCTTTTAGTTGTCATCGGCGCATATAGACACCAGAGAAGCAAGCTCATCCTCAAGTTGCGGAGCAAAGTATCTAAAAGAAACCTGCGCTCCAGTCGGTATCGACTCAATCATATTCGCAGCATTATCTGAAACTCGGTACGATGCAGTTTCACCTGTCTTCAAATCCTCTATTGAGCAGACAGCGTCTTCAGCATCAATCGACCTAAGCACGCCTTTTCCTTGTAACATCACATCGGCATGCCCGCCAGCTATTTCTAATGAACCTGAGTCTGTCGCAGTCACTTCTCCGGAACCTCCGCGCGATATCTCTTCCTTTGTTGAACAGCCCACCAATGAAGCCATCAGCACCAAAGACAGAGCTAGACGAATCGCCCTACTTCGAAAAAGTCGTTCCATAAGTCCACGCATAATAGCTCTGATCATACTTCAGGAAGGATAAAGATGAATTCCAGCCGTCCGCTATGCCAATCATCTGCCTTGTCTCTCCAGTTTTCTTACCAGTAAGTGTGGCGTAAGCCTCCGCTGTTACAGAATGGGCTGATCCGTTGTACAAACTCGCATGTAAAACATTCGGTCTATTAGAGTTAATCTCATTTTGAATGCTCACGATAGCCGGAGAGGAGACAGTGCGGGCGATAAGAGTACTTCCTCTGCTTGCGCAGTAATTTGTAAACCCCGTTGCACAGGTTGATATCGGCGTTCCGCCCAAAACAACGCCGGGAACAGTCTGTTCTTCATCGGAAAGAGCATGGGTATTGGTGTAATTCCATATCTGCATATATTGCGAAGGGTCGCTATATAAATTGGCAATGCCATACAGTTCCGCAACGTTCGAAAAAGCTGTCACCATACAAGCATAGTGGGCAGTAAGCCTCTTAATCTCGCTTTCATCATATGACATAAACTGAGAAATGGAACGAAATCCAGATACTGTGTAATCCTGCATTTGAGTTGCGTAAATTACGACATCGTTCCAGCTTGAAGGTTTATTCGATAAAACGACAGGCCGTCCTTCTATGGAAACAGCCGGGATTGTTCTTCCGCAATTTGTTGTTATTGAACCGTCCAAAGATTGCACACCGA
>CAKXKM010000049.1:14843-15083 GCA_934876235.1 Collinsella sp. AF02-46-1
ATCATTACGACTGGGTTATTGAAAGAATAAGACTCAACACCAAGATCTCCTCCCCGATCCATAGGGCTGACTAAGCCGTCTCCAAAACGATATCCCGTAAGTATTTCATCATCTGAAGCATCTAAAACCAAATAGCCCGCGGCTCTATTGAATGTCACAACCGGAACAATGTAGCCAAGCGGGGACCCATCAACGTCTACAAAAGGAATAGGGTCAGAAGGCGTATACGAAGAGCCGAGG
>CAKXKM010000050.1:0-10005 GCA_934876235.1 Collinsella sp. AF02-46-1
CAGCTATACTACTCTCAGTAGTTAAGGGTCGCGGATTCGCTGCGTCACCGCTCTCAACAGGAGGTCTATGTTTATGGCAGATCAAAAGCCGGTTGTCGGGATCATCATGGGTTCCAAGTCCGATCTGGGCGTTATGGAAGGCTGCACCGCCGAGCTCGAGGCACTGGGTGTGCCCTATGAGCTCGTCATTGCGAGCGCGCACCGCACGCCGGCGAAGGTCCACGAGTGGGCTTCGACTGCCGCCGATCGCGGTATCAAAGTGATTATCGCCGCCGCCGGCAAGGCCGCCCACCTGGGTGGTGTCGTGGCTGCCTTTACGCCGCTGCCGGTTATCGGCGTGCCTATGAAGACGAGTGACCTGGGCGGTATGGATTCGCTGCTGTCGATGGTGCAGATGCCTTCGGGCGTGCCCGTGGCCTGCGTTGCCATCAACGGTGCCAAGAACGCCGCTATCTATGCCACGCAGATTCTGGGTGCTTGCGACCCCGAGTACCGCAAGGTTATCGAGAAGATGAAGCAGGAGATGGCTGACGCCTAGGCGTTCCGCCGTTTCACCGCAGTATAAGGAGAGCCATGTCCGATTATCAGGGAAAACGATTCAAGGCTTCTCAGATTCCCGATCCGTCGAAGCCGGGTGTCGCCCATGCGGCGCAGCAGGGTCGGACATCCTCTCCTCAGCAGCCGCGCGCGCCGCGCCCCGTGACACCGGCGACGCATCGTCGACAGGACGCGCCGGCCGCATATCGTCCTTCGTCTTATAGCTCCGCTAAGAAGCCGCCCCGGTCTTCATCGCATGCCGCGCCGTCGGATCACACCGAGCCGCCGCGCAAAAAGCGCCGCTCCATTATTCCCATTCTGCTTATCATCATCGGTATCGGCCTGATTGTCGCCGCCGCCGCTATCTTTATTAATGCCCAGATTGGCTATAAGCAGGCGAGCGATTCGTATCAGAAAATCGAGAAGCAATATGTAAGCGATAAGGACGCCAGCGGCGTGCCGATTATCGACTTTGATGCGCTTGCTCAGACGAACCCCGAGATTGTGGGTTGGATTTACGTGCCGGGAACCAATATCAACTATCCCGTGGTGCAGACCAACAACAACTCCAAATACCTCAACACGCTGTTTGACGGTACGGCTAACGCGTCCGGTGCCATTTTCCTGGATAGCGATGACACCGCGCCGGGAATGGTCGACCAGCAGACTACGATCTACGGCCACCATATGAACGATGGGTCGATGTTCAACGTGATTTCGGATACGACTGACCAGGCAACGTTCGATAGCATCGAGTTTGTGTATTACATCACACGGGATGCTACGTATAAGTTGCGTCCGCTGGCGACCAAGGTGGTCGAGGACACGTATGCCAAGGCGCGCACGACCAATTTTGAGGGCGACGACGGACTCAAGAACTACCTGTCCGAGATGCTCGACGGCGCTTCTGCCGTGGCGAGTGATGCCACCGATCGTGCCGCTTCGGCAACTAAGGTTGTAACGCTTGTGACCTGTCGTTCGCTGTCGCTGAGCAACACACGCGCCGTCATGGTGCTCACGCCGGTCGAGGAATAAGTTGTTCGAGAGTAGCTAAAAAGGCCCCGTCCCAAATTGGCTACTCGACGACGGTAAGGGAGAAATGATGCTCGAGAGTGGCAAATTGATGCCTTCGATTGATGCTTGGCTGCGCGAGGCCAAGGCCGATGCTTCGGCGGCAGGCTGTGGGATGTATCTGACGCATAACGGTGTGGTGCGCGCGACGCCCAAGGCTGAGGTGCGCGGAGTCGAGACCGATGGCGTGGCGCCAGGCCACAGGGTGGGCGGCATGGTCTTTGACTACGACGCCGAAAAGGTACGGTCTGCTATCGAGACTACGCGCGCGATGCCGGGTATCGGCTATGTGCGCGTGTGGCTGGCAAGCGGCGAGCTTACCGTAGGTGACGACATCATGCTCGTGCTTATCGGCGGGGACATTCGCCCACACGTGGTCGATGCACTGCAGGCGCTCGTTGGCACCATCAAGAACGAATGCGTGAGTGAGGTCGAGCGCGAGGCATAGAGGATTGCGTCGATAGAAGGATCGTTTATAAAAATGCCCACCGGTACGTGTGATACCGGCGGGCATTTTGCGTTTTGGGCGCGGCGGGCGCTAAACGCGCGTGGCGTCCTTGGGGCTCATGGTCATGCTCTGGAAGCGGTTCTCCATGTAGTCGTTATCGAAATACTTGCCGTAGAACTGTGCGACGGGAATGTCCGGCTCCGTGCCGTTAACGCGCTGGTACCAGTAGTCGAGCGACTGCAGCGTCATGACGCCGTCGACCAGCATAATGACGGTAAAGATGACGGTGGCCGAGTAGCGGCTCTTCCAGGGGATCTTGTTGATGAGCTTAAGCAGCCTCGGTAGCAGCAGCTTGATCCAGATGAGGCCACCTAGGCCCCACAGGCAGGCAAAGCCCGTGCAGGTGCGTCCGCCCGTGAGGACCACGAGCGGATCGGGCAAACCAAACAGCGTTATGTGCGAGTAGCTCCACGAGACCACGCCAAACGCGGTCTGCATAAACCAGCCCACGAACACCTCAAAGCTCGCGCCGAGCACAGCGCTCACCAGGAAAATGATGATGGGGTTCTTTTTGTAGAAGCGGTTAAGCACCATGGTCATGAGCACGGCGCCAAATCCGTAGATGGGGCTGAAAGGGCCAAACAGCATGCCGGCGCGGTCTTGGTAGACGCCCGGGTCGTTGACCGTCATGTGCCAGATGTCCTCCAAGATAAGTCCCAGTACGCAGCAGACGAAGAATACCCAGAACAGGTTGAAGTAGTTGAGCTTGATGTAGCCCTCGCCGGTCTCATCGCGGCCGAGCATGCCCTCGGCGGCGGCATCGCGGTCGAGCATCTCCTGCAGGCGGCGCTGCAGCTCGCGCTCCTGACGCAGCGTGGGGTCGACGGTGGCCGAAAGCGCGATGAGGATGCCGAGCTGAATAGCGGGGCGCAGCAAGAAGGGCCCGATACCCTGGAGCATCACGTCGACCAAAAGCTCGACGACGGTGAATGCAATAAGGATGTAGGACAGGCGGGCGGCGTTGCGGCGCTGGTTTTTGATAAGGTCCAGGCCAAAGATGATTAGGATGACGGCACTTGCCGCAGAGAGCATGATGCCGGCGACGATAAGGCCGACTGCGACGAGCGTGTTGTCGCCGAGCTTTTCGGTGGCGTTGCCGTTAACAAGTGCCGTGATGACCTGCCACATAAAGGCAGCGACCGACGGGAGCGTGCCCACGCCGGAAAGGATGCACAGGACGGCGTACACCTTAATGATGAGGGGAATCTTCTTGACCTCTGTGGCGCTGGGGACGCTAGGGTCGAGTTCGTTTCGATCCATACAGAACCTTTCTCGCTTTGTTGTAGGTTATAAGGATACGCCGCCGACCTGCCAAAAGACAGGACGAACGTCCCAATTGCAACTTTGTAATCCCCAACGGCAGACGCGGCGGCCATCTGGGGGCGCGGGCACTTACACTGGACAGACCGATAAAATGTTTGGCAACAAAACTGATTATTAGCTCGGTGGGCTTTTAAAAAGCGCTGCTCATGCGCTGGGGAGCACGTCGCGCCGTGCGTATAATAAGGCGGGTAACGCCAAAAATACGAGGCTCTGAGGGGATACCATGTCTCAAGAAACCATCCGCGCGGCCGAGCGTGCCGCGGGACAGGTGAACACCATGTCGACGTATGATCCGGACTCCGACCAGCTGCATGAGGAATGTGGCATTTTCGGCGTATGGGCGCCCGATCGCGACGTGGCTCGACTGACGTACTTTGGCCTGCGTGCGCTGCAGCACCGTGGCCAGGAATCGGCTGGAATCGCCGTGGGTGACGGCGGCACGGTTATGGTCCGCAAAGATCTGGGCCTGCTCGACCGCGTGTTCTCCAACGCCGACCTGTCGACGCTCTCCGGCCAGCTGGCCGTGGGCCACGTGCGCTATGGCACCGCCGGTGCCAAGAGCTGGGAAGCCTCTCAGCCGCACCTCTCTACCATCAACAGCGTCATTATCGCGCTCGCGCACAACGGCACCCTCGTCAACACCGACGAGCTGCGCCGTCAGCTGATCGAGCTGGGCGTGCCGTTCCTCTCCAATTCGGATTCCGAGGTCGCGACCAAGCTTATCGGCTACTTTACCCAGCGTACGGGCCACCTGCGCGAGGGTATTCGCAAGACCATGGAGCTCGTGCGCGGCGGCTACGCCATGACGCTCATCAACGAGCAGGCGCTCTACGCATTCCGCGATCCACACGGCATTCGCCCGCTCGTGCTGGGCAAGCTGGTGGACGAGGGTCTGGACCAGGCCGATGCCGCAGCCGTTTCGCAGCTGCCGTCGCAGGACGGCGCCGCGACGGTCGACTCCGCCGTCCGTGTCACGCGCGCCGGCGGCTGGGTCGTTGCTTCCGAGACCTGCGCACTCGACATCGTGGGTGCCGAGTACGTCCGTGACGTCCGTCCCGGCGAGATCTTGCGCATCAGCGCCGAGGGCCTGGTATCCGAGCAGGGCGTGCCTGCAGCCGAAGAGCCCGCCAACTGCATCTTTGAGCAGGTCTACTTTGCCCGCCCCGACTCCATCATGAACGGCAAGAGCGTCTATGCCTGCCGTTACGACATGGGTCGTCAGCTGGCACATGAGGAGCCTGTCGAGGCCGACCTGGTCATCGGCGTGCCCGACTCCGGCCTGCCGCCTGCGGAGGGGTATTCGCACGAGAGCGGTATTCCCTTTGGCGAGGGCCTTATCAAGAACCGCTACGTGGGCCGTACGTTTATCGAGCCTACGCAGGAGTTGCGCGCCATGGGCGTGCGTATGAAACTCAACCCGCTGCGCGACAACATCGAGGGCAAGCGCCTGGTCGTCATCGACGACTCCATCGTGCGCGGCACCACCATGGTGCAGCTCGTCAAGATGCTGCGCAACGCCGGCGCCAAGGAGATTCATATCCGCATCAACTCGCCCGAGGTCATCTGGCCGTGCTTCTACGGTATCGATACCGACGTGCAGTCGCAGCTTATCAGCGCCAACAAGACGGTCGACGAGATTTGCGAGTATATCGGCGCCGATTCGCTGGCCTTCCTTTCGGTCGAGGGCCTGCTTAAGGTCATGCCCAAGGGCGGTTACTGCGATGCGTGCTTTACCGGCCGCTACCCCGTGGCGATTCCCGAGAGCTTTGGCCGCGACAAGTTTATGGAGGGCTTTAAGCCCCGCAACCTGGACAAGCCGCTGCACTTTGACGACGACGCCGTGATCGAGAAATACGACGACCGCAGCTGGGAAGAGGAGCACGGCGAGGCATAAAACCTGCCATATGGGGACAGGTTTATTTTGGTAGGTTTTACCTGCTGTTTTGTTGATATGACGGCGCGTGCTGTTATGGCATGCACCGAATCGAGGACAACTATGAGCACCGTTTGGCGCCCGCGCGGCGCCACGGTAGTGGGAGAGGAAGGCTCAGATGAGCGACAGCAAGCATGTGACGTATGAGGATGCCGGCGTCGATACCGCTGAGGGCGGCCGCGCCGTCGACGCGATTAAGCAGATGGTCAAGGACACCAATCGCCCCGAGGTTATCGGCGGCATCGGCGGCTTCGGTGGCCTGTTCTCGGCTGCCGCGCTTAAGGATATGGAAGACCCGATCCTGATTAGCGGTACCGACGGCGTGGGCACCAAGCTCGTGCTCGCCCAGATCATGGACCGTCACGAGACGGTGGGCCAGGACCTGGTCGCTATGTGCGTCAACGACATTCTGGCTTCGGGCGCCGAGCCGCTGTTCTTCCTGGACTACGTCGCCATCGGTCACATCGAGGCCGAGCACATGGCAAAGATCATCAAGGGTGTGGCCGACGGCTGCAAGCTCGCGGGCTGCGCGCTCGTGGGCGGTGAGATGGCCGAGCACCCGGGCGTCATGGCTCCTGCCGACTACGACCTTGCCGGATTTACCGTGGGCGTCGTCGACCGTCCCAAGATGCTCGACCCCGCAAACGTCCGCCCGGGCGATGTGATCCTGGGCCTGCCTTCCACCGGCGTGCACTCCAACGGCTACTCGCTCGTGCGTAAGGTCATTGGCGTCGACGGCATTAAGCCGGGCACGCCCGAGGCCGCCGCTAAGGCCGAGGAGCTGAGCCGTCCGCTCGAGGAGCTCGGCGGTGCATCGCTGGCAGACGCTCTGTTGGCCCCCACGCGCATCTACGTCAAGCCGATCCTGGAGCTGCTGCGCGGCGGCGTCAACGTGCATGCTATCGCCCACATCACCGGCGGCGGTATTACCGAGAACCTCAACCGTGCACTCGCCGACGACGTCGACGCCGTGGTCACCCGCAACGGCGCCGAGATGGGTTGGGACGTTCCGCCCGTCATCACCTACGTGTCGCGTCAGGCCGAGCTCGCGCCCAACGAGGCATGCAAGACCTTCAACATGGGCGTCGGCCTGTGCCTGATCGTCGCCCCCGAGGACGAGGCCGCGGTTACCGAAGCCCTGGTCGCGCTGGGCGAGAAGCCGTTCCGCGTGGGCGAGTGCGTCGAGGGTTCCGGTAAGGTCGTGTACTCCGATGAGCGCTAACGAGCAGATGGCTGCTAGTGAGGGCCTGGGCTTTGTGCCCTACACCCGTCCGACCGGCACCGATACGGTCGAGCCGCTCAAGATCGGTGTGCTCATCAGCGGTTCGGGTACCAACCTGCAGGCGCTGATCGATCTGATCGCCGCCGGTAAGCTCAACGCCTCGATTGAGCTTGTGGTGTCGAGCCGTCCTTCGGCTAAGGGTTTGCAGCGCGCTGAGCGCGCGGGCATCCAGACGCTCACGCTGTCCAAGGATGTCTATGCCGACCCTATTGCCGCCGACGAGATCATCGCGCACGAGCTGCTCGAGCGCGGCTGCGAGTACGTGGTGATGGCCGGCTATATGCGCATGGTGCACACACCGCTGCTGGCGGCGTTTCCCAACCGCGTGGTCAACTTGCATCCGGCGCTGCTGCCGAGCTTTACCGGTGCGCATGCGATTGACGATGCCTTTGCGCGCGGCGTCAAGGTAACTGGCGTGACCGTGCATTTTGCCAACGAGGTCTACGACAACGGTCCCATCATCGCCCAGCGTGCGCTGGCTGTCGAGGAGGGCTGGGATGTCGACGCGCTCGAGGAGCACATCCACGCGATTGAGCACGTGCTGTATCCCGAGGTCGTGCAAATGCTCGCCGACGGCCGCGTCCACGTGCTGGAGAGCGGCAAGGTCGCAATTGATGCGCCCCGCGTCTAGCGGCGCACAGTACAATTTAGTTGAGTGGTCAGGGTGGTCATTGGCGCCAAGGCGCGCGTGGCCACCTTTTGTTTTGGGTAGTCATCGGGGACGTTCCTGAATGACTAGGTGAGAGAGGTGAGCGCATGGCGGATAACGAAGCGCTGTTTACGCCTGAGCTGGTGTTTTTTGATTGGGAGTGTGCGACGCCGGGTGAGGTGTTTGCGCAACTCGAGAGTGAGCTTGCTCCGCGCGGCTACATTGCCGACGGTTGGCTCGACGCCGTTCGCACGCGCGAGGATGCCTATCCCACGGGTCTTGCCATGCCGGCGGCAAACATTGCCATTCCGCATACCGATCCGGGGTTTGTGGCCAAGCCCTATATCGCGGTGGTGAAGCCCTCCGCGCCCGTGACATTTAACGCTATGGCTGGCATGGGCGCTCCGGTGCCGGCGCAGATCGTCATCAATCTGGGCATCGCCGAGCCGGGCGGCCAGGTCGAGGCTCTGCAGGCGCTCATGAACATCTTTATGGACGCCGATGCCGCAGCCGACGTGCTCGGCCAGACCACGCCGCAGGGCATGGTCGACGCCATCCGCCGCCACTTCTAAGGTGGGGCTAAGCCGGCACCTAGGGACGTTCCTTATGTGCCGGCACTTGGGGACTGTCCCTAACTGCCGGCAGAAAAGGAACGTCCCTAACTGCCGGCTGCCAGAGCTGTCCCCTTTGCACCAAAATGGTGCAGATTAACCTGTCCCCAATGCACCAAGCGTGCCGCGGGGGCTGCGTTGTGACACAATGGCGTTTGTTCGATTCGTTATGCGAAAGGCCAACTATGGCAAATAAGAAAAAGAACCCCGCACTCGAGCCGACGCCCGAGCAGCAGGCTCGCGCCGCCTCCAGCTCTCGTAAGAAGCAGCGCAAGACCTATGTGTCCAAGACCGTCAAGATCATCCTGGTGGTCATCGGCGTGCTGGCGATGCTGCTTTCCGTCTCGGCCATGGCGTGCTCCGGCCTGATGTCGCAGACCGAAAGTGCCAGCTCGGGCTATAAGCTTACTGGTGGCGTGGCTGCTACCATCAATGGCACCAACCTCACCGAGGACACCGTGACCAAGCAGATCATGAGCATGCGTACGTCCTACGGCTACACCAAGGACAAGGACTGGGCGCAGTACCTGGTCGACAACGACCTCACGCCCAAGAAGTATCGCAAGCAGCTCATTGACTCCTACACGCAGCAGATTCTGCTTCAGCAAGCGCAGAAGGAAAACGGCGTGACCGTCTCGGACGAGGAGGTCGAGAAGGCCTGGAAGGACGCCTGCAAGAGTGCCGGCGGCGCCAAGGCCTTTAAGAAGACGCTTAAGACCTATGGCTACACCGAGGACACCTACAAGGACTCGCTCAAGGAGAGCCTGGCACAGCAGAAACTCAAGGATGCGGTAGCACCCACAAGCAAGCCCAAGGACAGCGAGATCGTCGATTACATCAACGAGAACCTGTCCAACTACAATGACGCCCGTCGCTCGTCGAATATTCTGATCAAGGTCGATTCCGACGCTTCCGACGAGGACAAGGCCGCTGCCAAGGCCAAGGCGCAGGAGTGCCTGGACAAGATCAACTCCGGCGAGCTGAGCTTTGAGGACGCCGTAAAGCAGTACTCCGACGATACCGGCTCCAAGGATAAGAAGGGCGATGTGGGCTGGGACAAGCTCACCACCTTCGTCGACAGCTACCAGGCGGCGCTCGAGGTGCTCAATAAGGGCGATGTGAGCGACGTCGTCGAGTCGACCTATGGTTACCACATCATCAAGTGCACCGACTACTTCCATGTCGATAATCAGGTCGATGACATTAAGCAGGTGCCCAAGGACATCAAGAAGTACGTCTCCAACGTGGTGAAGACACAGGCGGAAAGCACCGCGTATAGCGAGTGGCTGGAGCAGTACAAGAAGGACGCCGACATCACCGTTAACCCCATGCCCAAGGACGTGCCCTATAACGTCAGCCTGAAGGGCGTCACCAAGAGTTCGACTGACGATTCGTCGACGACTGAGTAATCATGGGGCGGTGCCCGCGCGAGTGCCGCCCACGCTATTGAGGAGGATTTGCAGATGACCAACGAAGAGCTGCAGAAGGAAATGATCGCGGCCATGAAGGCTAAGGACAAGGTTCGCCTGTCCATCATTCGCCAGGTCAAGGCCGAGGTGAAGAATATCGAGGTCAACGAGCGCCGCGATGTGACCGAGGAAGACGTCAACAGCATGATCAAGCGTCTGATTAAGCAGACGAGCGAGACGCTGGAGATGTCCATCAAGGCTGGCACCGACCAAGAGCGTACCGACAACCTGACCGAGCAGGTTAAGATTCTGGAGAGCCTGCTGCCCGCGCAGGTTTCGGGCGAGGAGCTCGAGGCCCTGATCGAGCAGGTTATCGCCGAGCTGGGCGCCACGTCCAAGAAGCAGATGGGCCAGGTCATGGGCGCTCTGGGCAAGGCCACCGGTGGCAACTTCGACAAGCCGGCAGCAGCAAAGATCGTCGGCGCGAAATTGGCGTAAGTGCCGGCCGACACATAGTTGATGTTGAGGGGGGGCGTGACCATTGCGGTCGCGCCCCTTTTTTGATGGCAGCTGAAGGGCACACAATTGGGACACAATTAAAATTGTGCCCACATACCCGGGACAAAATTAAAACTGTACCCAAATATTGGCCATAATTTAATAATTACCCAAAAAGTGACAA
>CAKXKM010000050.1:10015-14025 GCA_934876235.1 Collinsella sp. AF02-46-1
CTCATTGGGGACAGACTTAAATGAGTGCCCACTTCCCGGGTACTCATTTAAGTCTGTCCCCAATGAGTGCCCTTATTTAAGTCTGTCCCCAATGAGTGCCTAATGAGTGGGTGGAAGATTGCGGGTTCTTTACGGGAATGTAGTGTGGGCTGCGGAAACGTGGTTCTTTCCGTACAATAGTTCAACTCGTGTAAACGCAGGGAAGGGACATTCATGGCAGACATGATCGAGATCAAGCATCTCAACAAGTACTTTGGCGACCTGCATGTGCTCAAAGATATCAATCTCACCGTCAAGCGCGGCGAGAAGCTCGTAATGATCGGGCCTTCCGGCTCGGGTAAGTCGACGCTCATCCGCTGTGTCGATTATCTGGAGGAGCCCACGTCTGGCGAGGTCCTCATCGACGGTACGCCGCTTACCAAAAAGAATCACCTGGAGATGGCTCGCAAGTACAGCTCCATGGTGTTTCAGCAGTTCAACCTGTATCCCAACATGACGGTGCTGGGCAACCTGACGCTCGCACCCATCAAGCTGCAAAAGAAGAGCAAGGAGGAGGCGACCGAGATCGCCATCGCCGCGCTCAAGCGCGTCGGCATGGCGCATAAGGCCGGCGAGTATCCGCAGAACCTCTCGGGCGGTCAGCAGCAGCGCATCGCCATCGCCCGTGCCCTGTGCACCAAGCAGCCCATCATCCTGTTTGACGAGCCGACCTCGGCGCTCGACCCCGAGATGGTCCAGGAGGTTCTGGACGTTATGATTGAGCTCGCGCAGGAGGACATCACCATGATCTGCGTGACGCACGAGATGGGCTTTGCGCGCCAGGTGGCCGACCGCGTCATCTTTATGGAGGACGGCCGCATCCTGGAGGAGGGCACGCCCGAGCACTTCTTCGATAACCCCGAGAACCCGCGCTGCCGCGAGTTCCTGTCCAAGATTCTGCACTAGGCGCGGTGATGGACATGACGGATATGACGAGGGCGGCCGTGTCGCGCCGTCACTTTTTGCAGCTGGCGGGCGCCGGCATGCTCGCGCTGACGGGGACCGCGCTCACCGGTTGCGGCAACTCCACCAGCGGCGAGGGTTCCGACAAGGGATCCAAGCTTGCGGCCATCAAGTCGCGCGGCCATCTGAATGCCGGCGTCAAGAAAGATGTTCCCGGCTACGGCTATTACGACACCGCCAAAGGCCGCTTTGAGGGCATGGAAGTCGATTTGTGCTACCAGATCGCCGCCGCTGTCTTTGGCGTGAGCTACAAGGAAGCCCGTGCCCAGGAGCTTGTCGAGTTTACCGACGTAACGCCCAAGACACGCGGCCCGCTGATCGATAACGGCCAACTCGACGTGGTCGCAGCGACCTACACCATCACCGACGAGCGCAAGAAGAGCTGGGATTTCTCGACGCCGTACCGCACCGACTACGTGGGACTCATGGTCAAGAAGCGTTCGGGCTTTACCTCGATTGAGGACCTGGACGGCAAGGTCATCGGCGTGAGCCAGGGTGCCACCACGCAGGGCCTGATCGAGCAGATGATCAAGGACAACGGCTTTAGCTGCAAGCCCGAGTTTAGGGCCTTTAGCGGCTACCCCATCATCAAGAGCTCGCTCGACGCCGGCAATATCGACGTCTTTGCCATGGACCGCTCCACGCTGGCCGGTTACATGAACGAGACCGTTGAGCTGTTGCAGCCCGAGGTCAAGTTTGGCGAGCAGGGCTACGGCGTGGCGACCAAGAAGGGCTGCGACCTTTCGGCCGTGGTCGATCAGGTGATTTGCGATCGTCTGGCCGACGGCTGGCTCGACCAAGAGGTCAAGACCTGGGGTCTTGTATAGGCGCATCGTCCAAGGAAGGAATCAAATGCTCGAAGGATTATTTGACGCCGACCGTTGGTCGACGACATTTCAAAACATGGGGCCCTTCTGGGAGGGCTTTGGCGTGACGCTACAGGTGGTCGTTGCCGGTCTGCTGCTGTCGCTGGTGCTGGGCACGCTGCTGGGTGTGTTCTCTACCACCCGTTCGCGCGTGCTGCGCGCCATAAGCCGCGTATACGTGGAGTTTTACCAGAACACCCCGTTGCCCGTGCAGGTGCTCTTTATGTACATGGCTGGTCCGCAGTTTTTGCAGGCCATAACCGGTGCCGACCAGCCGGTGCGCATCGCGCCGTTCGTGCTGGGCTTCTTGGGCGTGGGCCTGTATCACGCGGCCTACATCTCGGAGGTCATCCGCACCGGTATCGAGGCGGTTCCGCGCGGTCAGATGGAGGCGGCGCAGAGCCAGGGCTTCACCCGTGCGCAGGCGTACTGGTACATCGTGCTGCCCCAGACATTCAAGATCATTCTGCCGCCGCTGTGCAACCAGGCACTCAACCTAGTCAAGAACACGTCGGTGCTGGCGCTTGTGGCCGGCGGCGACCTTATGTACCGTTCCGACAACTTTGTGAGTCTGTACGGTTACCTGCAGGGATACATCGTCTGCTGCCTTATGTACTTCATCATCTGCTTTCCGCTCGCCATGCTGGTGCAGTGGCTCGAGCGCCGCTCCAAGGAGCGTCCGCGCGGCGTGAGCCTCGCCGAGCTGGGGCTCGACAACGTAGAGGAGGCCTAGCGCATGGAAATCTTCAACGCGACCAACCTGCTCTACATTTGGGGCGGCTTTGTTAAGACGATCGAGATCTCGGCGCTGTCGATCTTTTTCTCGCTCATCTTTGGCACGGTGCTGGCGCTTGTTAAAAGCTATGCGCCCCGCCCGTTCCGTATTTTGGTGAGTGCCTATATCGAGCTGTTCCGTTGCACGCCGAACCTGCTGTGGATCCTGTTTATCTACTTTACGGTGCAGGGCTTGGACATTGTGATTTCGACCATCGCCTTTACGCTGTTTACCAGCGCTGTTATGGCCGAGATTGTGCGCGGCGGCCTCAACTCGATTCCGCGCGGCCAGTTTGAGGCAGCGCAGAGCCAAGGCTTCGGCTTTTTTGCCACCATGCGCTACATCATTCTGCCGCAGACGTTTAAGACGATCATTCCGGCGCTGTTTAGCCAATGCACGACCGTCATTAAGGACAGCTCGTATCTTTCGGGCATTAACGTGGCCGAGCTCATGTACACGGCAAACGTCGTGATGGCCCACGCGATTGATCTGTCGCAGGTACTTATGCTCTACGGCCTGGTGTTTGCGATGTACTTTATGCTCAACTTTGGTATCTCGTTGCTGGTTCGCGCATATCAGAGGCGAATGGTGGCAGCGTAGAATGTGGCAAAGGGACAGCCCCTTTGTCACATAGAGAAAGGAATCGCGATGAGCGATCTGGAGAATAAGAAGAATCCTGTGGTCATTACCATCGCGCGCGACTTTGGCGCCGAGGGCCACGAGATTGGCCGCATGCTTGCCGACGAGTTGGGGATTCCGCTGTACGATAACGAGCTGCTGGTGCGTGCGTCGCTGCGCGCGGGCGAGTCGCTCGACAAGATGGCCGCCTACGACGAGCGTCTGGCCGTGGAGAACATGGCGTTCCTGCCCGACCGCTACGATGCGCGTTCGTACTCGGACAAGTTGTTCCAAAAGATGAGCCAGGTGATTTTGGACCTGGGCGAGACCGAGAGCTGCATTATCGAAGGCCGTCTGTCCGATTACCTGCTGCGTAACAACCCCAACCACATTGCCGTGCTGGTGACCGCTCCTTTTGAGGACCGCGTCGAGATTGTGCGCAAGAAGCGTGGCCTCAACAAAAAGAAGGGCGCCAAGCTGGTCAAACAGCAGCAGAAGGCGCGCGAGGCGTTCTATAAGCGCTATAGCGCCGGAAAGTGGAAGATGACGAGCGGCAAGGATATCGTCGTCAACCGCGCTAAGCTGGGACGCGAGGGCTGTAAAGACGTCATCGCCGCTGCCTACCGCTACAAAGTGGCTCAACTCGAAGGCTAGCCGACCAAAAACCACCACAAAGGGGACAGTGAACTGCCTCCCATTTCTTGGACATCGGGAAATGGGAGGTTTTCCATGAGTATAGACCTCAGGGT
>CAKXKM010000051.1 GCA_934876235.1 Collinsella sp. AF02-46-1
GTCCTGCGCAAGACGGAAAGCACATTAAGTGCTTTCCTTTGCGTGCGGAACTCGCGACAGACTTAACTGCCGACCGCCCGCACAACCAACTTCGGGTTGGATTAGCCGCGCCCGCATACAGAAACAAGAAATGAAAACACTTAGTAGATAGGTTAACTCGAATGAAAATCGCACTTATTAATGAGAATTCTCAGAACTCCAAGAACCCTATGATCGAGGCTGCCCTTAAGAAGGTTGTCGAGCCCATGGGGCACACCGTCTTTAACTATGGCATGTATGCCGACGCCGACTCCAAGCCCCTCACCTACGTGCAGAACGGCATTCTTGCCGCCGTGCTGCTCAACTCCGGCGCTGCCGACTACGTCGTGACCGGATGCGGCACCGGCGAGGGCGCCATGCTCGCCTGCAACTCCTTCCCCGGCGTGCTGTGCGGCCATGTTGCCGACCCGCTGGATGCCTACACCTTTGCCCAGGTCAACGATGGCAATGCCGTCGCCATGCCCTTCGCCCTCAAGAACGGCTGGGGCCAGGAGCTCAACCTCGAGTACACCTTCGAGAAGCTCTTTGGCTTTGGCTCGGGCAACGGCTACCCCGCCGAGCGCGTTGAGCCCGAGCAGCGCAACAAGAAGATCCTCGACGGCGTGCGCGCTGTGACCATGCGTCCGCTCGTCGACGTCCTGGGGGAGATCGATCAGGATCTGGTGAAGGGCGCCCTCGCTGGTGAGCACTTCCAGGAGTACTTCTTTGCCAACGCCACCGACGAGGCCATCATCGCCAAGGTCAAGGAGATCTTGGGCCTGTAATAAGGCCCACGGGGCGCACCGACCCCCAACAAACCGCCAGACAAAAGGCGCCGCGACGATCCATGTGTCGCGGCGCCTTTTTAGATTGGCTATCGCTTGAGTCACCGCAAGGCGGCCGCTCCCCTATTTGCCAAGAGCCTACAGCTCGCAGGCGACCTTGTAGCCGTCGCCGATGGCGTCGCGGATGTTGCCGCACTTCTGGGCATCGCCCAGCACGTGGGTGGCAACGCCGGCAACGGCAAGGTCATCGGCCAGCTTGGTGTTGGGGCGGTAACCCATGGCAAGCACCAGCGTGTCGGCGTCGGCGATGGTGTGGACCTCGCCGTCCTTTTCGTAACTGATGGTGTCCTCGGTAATCTCGGTCACCTTGGCCTCGGTCAGCACGTGAACGCCCTTGGAAAGCATACGCGTGATGAGGACCGCGCGACCGGCGCCGCCCTCGTTGGCGGCGAGCGTCTTGGTCATCTCGATAACGGTGACGTCGCGGTTTGCCGGCGACAGATCGTTGACCAACGGGGCCAGGTAATCGGCCGTCTCGCAGCCAACGGTGCCGCCGCCCACAATGACAATCTTCTTGCCCGGGAAAGCCTTGCCGCCCAGCAGGTCATCAGCCGTCATGACCTGCTTAAAGCCCTGCATAAAGGCCGGGGCGATGGGTTCGGCGCCATAGGCCAGGACAACCTCGTAACCCGCGTAGTCGCGCTGGATGTCCTCGGCGGTCAGCTCGGTACCAAAGACGCATGTGACGCCGGCCTCGGCCAGGCGACGGTACTGATACTTGATCACGCGCGTGAGCTCCTGCTTTGCCGGCGGAACGGCCGCGATGCGCATCTCGCCGCCCGGCTCGTCCTGCTTATCCACGAGCACCACGTTGTGGCCGCGCTTGGCGGCAATGTAGGCTGCCTCCATGCCCGCAGGACCGGCGCCCACAACGAGCACGTTCTTGGCCTCGGCGGCAGGCTCATAGCCGGCCTCGTCGCGCTCCACGTCCGGGTTGACGGTGCAGGAGATGCGCTTGCCAAACATGATGCCGTTCAGGCAGCGCAGGCAGCCGATGCAGGGACGGATCTCGTCGGCGTTGCCGGCAGCCGCCTTGTTGCAGAACTCGGCATCGCACAGATTGGCACGGCCCATCATGCAGATGTCGGCGGCGCCGTCCTCGATCAGTTCCTCGGCAATCCATGCCTCGTTAATGCGGCCGACCGTGGCAACGGGAATGTTGACGTGCTTTTTGATCTCGCGCGAGCAGGCGGCGTGCGAGGCCTGCTGCGTGCCGGCGGCGGGAATGGCGGAGCCGCGCTTGATGGTAGTGCCGCCCGACACGTGGATCATGTCGACGCCGGCCTTCTCCAAGCGACGCGAGACATAGATCATGTCGTTGAGGGTCAGGCCGCCATCGGTGTACTCGTCGCCCGAGATACGGACGTCGATGATAAAGTCCTTGCCGCAGCGCTCGCGAATCTCGGCGATGACCTCGAGCAGGAAGCGCATGCGGGCGTCGAGCGAGCCACCGTACTCGTCGGTGCGCTTGTTATAGAGCGGGGTCAAAAAGCCGCCGAGCATGCCGTGGGCGTGTGCCGCATGGACCTCGACGCCGTCGACACCGGCCTTCTGCATGCGCACAGCAGCGTCACCAAACTGATGCGTGAGCTCGTGGATCTCATCGACCGTGATGGGGCGCGGCGCCTCGCGGGCATAGGACGGGCCCACAAAGGACGGAGCGATCAGGCGCGGCGTGCCCGGAATGTTAAAGGCCATGTAGGCGGGGTGGAAGAGCTGCGGCATGATCTTGCAGCCATACTCGTGGACGGCCGCGGCGAGCTTTTCCCAGCCAGGGATAAACGTGTCGTCGTAGCAGCACATGTCACCCGGTAGATAGGTATAGGTGGGCTCGACCGTCACGACCTCGGTGATGATGAGGCCCACGCCGCCCTTGGCACGGGCACGGTAATGATCGACCAAGTCGTCGGTCACATAGCCATGATCGGCCAGGTTCGTGGACACCGGCGGCATAAAGACGCGGTTCTTGACCTCGGTCGTACCGACCTTGATCGGGCTAAAGAGCATCGGGTAGGCGGAAGACTCCATACAGGGTTCCTTTCGTTTGAGCCGCTCGGCGGCAGTTGCTAACGTACTTATCGTATCAGCAACTGCGCTGTACCCGACCGTACACGCTCCCCCGGCTTTTACTCAGCCCACAAAAAGTTGCGGTGGAATACGGAGTAGATAAGGCCTTTGACAGCCAAAACAGTCCGTATTCCACCGCAACTGATGGGCGGGGTGGGTTAGAGGCCCAGATAGCTGGTCATGCCTTCGACGGCGAGCTTGGCGCCGGCTACGGCATGGACCACGGTGAGCGGGCCGTTGACCACGTCGCCGGCGGCAAAGACGCGAGGCACGGTGGTCATGCCGCACTCATCGACCGAAAGAAGACCGCGATGGTCGGTCTCCAGACCGCCCGTCGTAAGCACCAGTTTGTCCTTGGGCACCTGCGAGGCCGCAATCACAACCGTGTCGGCGGGCACATGGTCAAGTTCTTCCTCGTAGCCCACCACGTTGTCGCCCTCGTCAAAGATAGCCGTCTCGAAAACCGGACCGTTATCGTCGATGGCGCAAATCGCCTTGCCGCGCACGATCTCGGCACCGTCAAGCTCGGTCAGCTCCATCTCGTCATCGATGGCCGAGATATGGCGCGATCGGGCATACACGGTAACCTTGCGAGCGCCCGAGCGCAGAGCCGTGCGGGCAACATCCATGGCCACGTTGCCGGCGCCGATAACCGCCACGTTCTGACCGATCGCCACGCTCGTGGGATCGACCAGGTAATCGATACCAAACAGTACGTTACCACGCGACTCGCCGGGAATACCCAGCTTGCGGGCGCGCCAGGTACCGGTACCGACAAAGACCGCATCGTAGCCGTCGCGCAACAGGTCGTCGATATGCAGCGCGCCGCCAATGGTGGTCGAGGGACGGACGCGTACGCCAAGCGAGCACATCACGTGACGGTACTTTTGCACGAGAGCACGGGGCAGGCGAAACTCGGGGATGCCGTACTCCAGCACGCCGCCGATCTCGGGGCGTTGCTCAAACACCGTGACGGCACAGCCCAGCTGGGCCATCTTAATGGCCACGGTAATGCCGGCAGGACCGGAACCGACCACGGCAACCTGCTTGCCGCACGACGGCGCGGGCTTCCACTCCTTACGGTCCAAATATGCCGTCGAGATATAGTTCTCGATACTCGAAAAATGCACCGGTGCGCCCTTGCGGCCCTGAATGCACGCGCCCTCGCACTGGCCCGAATGGTTGCAGATCATGGAGCAAACCGCGCTCATGGGGTTGTTCTGGAACAGCAGCTCACCTGCCTCTTCCAGACGACGCTGCTTGAACAAGTCAATGACCTGCGGAATAGGCGTCTGCACCGGGCAGCCCTTAAGCTGGCAGAACGCCTTCTTGCACCCAAGGCAACGGTTCGCTTCCTCAACAATATGAATAGCCATCGGTTCCTCTCCTGGACCTCTACGACAATCTCTTTCGCCAACCTGCTTCGTTACAGAATCACGTGCTCGCACATCACGCTGTGCCCCATGCGCAGCAGCTCGTCGCGCGAACGCTCGACCGTGGACGGTGTGCTGTTCTCGATAACGGTCATAATGCCCGGTCGCGCGGCCGCGGCCCAAGCGGCAATAGCCTCAAAATCAAAGTTTCCGCACGTACAGGCGCCGTGGCATACCAAACGAGAGCCCGAGCCATCACACCAGCCATCCTGGTCCTCGTTGTCTACGATCTCGTAGTCCTTGGCATGCAGCACGCGAATCTTGCTGCCGCACAGGTGCAACATGCGCGACACCTGCTCGGAAGCCTCACCGACGATCGTGGGATGCAGTAGCGACACCGGATCGTAGATCACGCCGAGTGCGGTGCTCGAAACGCGCTCCAGAACCTCGCGGCAGCGCTCGGGCGTATTGACGATCTCGTTCCAACCGGGCTCGATCAGAAGCTCGCCGCCCTCCTTTTCGGCCATCGAGCACACGCGTGCGAGTCCTTTGCAAAACGTATCGAGCGCAGCGGCCGAAAAACGGTCATCGGCCATCTTGTTCTGCGCGTTAGGGCGCCCCGTCTCGGTCCCCACCGGACAGCTCCCAAGCCAGCGCGCGAACCTCAGGCACGCCTCGTACTCGGCATAGGTATCCACCAGTTGATTCTGATCGGGCGTTGCCAGGTTTTTATAGCAGCCGAGCACCGCCACCTGCACGCCGTTGGTGTCGAGCACCTCGCGCAGATGGTCGGCGAGTTCGTGCGTAAGGCCGGAACGGTTAATGCCAAAGGACTTGTAGAGTACTTTGCTCGGCAGTTGGATGCACGAGAAACCCAGTTTGCCTGCCATGCGAATGCGCTCCTCGACCGTACCCTCGGGCAGGTCGTGCAGGCGCACACCGACGCTCAGCGCGCCTTTCGACTGCGCCATGCCTAGGCCTCCTTGCACGCATTGATGCCCGGCGTGTAGCCGCCAAACGGGTCGTCGATGGAGCAGACGCCCGAGGGGGCGAGCGGATCGCGCTTACCGGCCAACTTGTCATGATGCATGGTCTCGATATAGGCGAGCACCAGCGGCGCCACGCCCTTCGCGTCGTTTTTGACGACGGGCTCGCTCATGTAGTAGCCAAACGTGCCCTCGCGGTGCGCGGTGTTGCCAAGACCCGCCACCAGGCAGATGTTGTCGAGCGCCAGCTGTCCATCGCGCTCGGACAGGCACGTGTCGCAGATGCCGTCAAACGCACGGCGGCCGTACTGGTAGTAGCGCTCGCCCAGCACGCCCAGGCGCACGCCCTTCATGATGGCGTTGGCGAAGATGGCGCTGCCCGACTCCTCCAGATAGTTGGGGGCGATATTGGGCAGGTTGATGACCTGGTGCCACATGCCGGTCTTCTCGTCCTGATACGGCAGCATGGCGTCGATCAGGTCGTGGAACATCTTGCGGATCTCGTCCTTCTCGGCCGACATCGAGGGCGGCATGAGCTCCCAGGTATCGATGAGCGCCATGGCGAACCAGCCCTCGGCGCGCAGCCAGAAGTTGGCCGAAAGGCCGGTAACGGGATCGCACCAGAACTGTTTGCGGCTCGCGTCGTAGGCGTGATAGTACAGGCCGTTGAGGGGGTTGCGCATCAAATCGTGCACCACTTGGAACATATGGAAGCTATCCGAGCAGGCACGGCGGTTGTGGAAGCTCAGCTCGTACTGCATGTAGAACGGCTGGGCCATATACATGCCGTCGAGCCAGATCTGGTTGGGATAGACGGCCTTGTGCCAAAACACACCCTCTTTGGTACGCGGCTGGGTTTCGAGCTGACGATAGATGGTATCCATGGCGGCACGGTACTTGGGCTTGCCCACCAGGTCATAGAGTTTGTAGAGGGTTTTGCCCGCGTTGACGTTGTCGAGGTTGTACTCCTGGGGATCGTAATGCTTGATGGTGCCGTCATCCTGGACAAAGAAGTCGATATAGTCGTCGGCGAAGGTCAGGTAACGCTGCTCGCCGGTGATCTCGTACAGCTCGATGAGTGCCTTGATCATGCAGCCGTCAATGTAATTCCAGGTGTTCTCCTTGCCGGCGCGAAGCTTTTCGATATTCCAGGCCGGCGCCTGAGGCGTAGAGGTCTCGATCAACTGCTCGATATAACGGTCCAGAATCTGATTGCAACCCATTGCTGTCCCCTCTGACGTTATTGATGGGTGAACGTTTCCCCTAGTGTAACGCGAACGGGGATTATAGGGTGAACGTTAACCCTATAATCCCCGTGAACGGCAAACTTTTAACGGCAAACGGCGGTGAGGCCCGCAGCGATGCGATGCGCCAGGCGCTCATAGCCGGCAGGGCTGTAATGCAGACCGTCCGGCATGTAGAGCTCGCGGTGCTCCGGCAAAAACGGGCTGATGCCGCTTTGCGCATACAGGTCGATCACCGGCACCGAGTAGCGATCGCAGACCTCCAGCATCGCCTGCACATAGGCGTCTTGCGTCAGGCCCAGATGGTTGGCCTCGTTGCTTGCCGGAATATCCTTCTCGTGTTTGCCGCTCGTCTTGCACGGCGTCATAAACACCAGCTTTGCCTGAGGCGAGCGCGCCGTGATGGTGCGGATCAGGTAGTCGAGCGCACCGTAGAACTCGTGCACGTCCGTGCTGCCCAGCTCTCCCAGCGGCACGTTACGGCTAAAGTCGTTAACGCCGCCAAAGACGATGCAGATATCTGCCGTGTGATCGATGCCGTCCAAGCGCTCGACAAACGAATCGCTACGGTCGGCCTTGACGGCAATACGCGAACCCTTAATACCAAAGTTCTCGATCGTAGCGCCGCCCAGCAGCGCACCCAGGTGCGAAGTCCAGGAGATATCGTTGCCTCCCCCGCCGCATCCGTTATCGCCCCAGGTGGTCGAATCGCCAAAGCAGCAGATGGTCGATTCGCTCAAGTTTTTCGTTTCCATATTCTTCTCCTCACCCGCACACCGGCGGTCATACAGGTACATACCGTTCATTCGCAACATCCGAGGGACTATGCGTGGGCGCATTCCGCAACTTGCGAATCGAGCCATTCGATATCCTCGGCAAGATGCGCCACGCCCAGGTGGTGTCCACCCGGGCAGACCTCGTGCAGAAGGTTTTCGTCCTTGCCCAGCAGCGCGTAGGCGTCGCGAACGATATCGAGCTGCTCGTCTACGTTCGCAAGCCCGCGGGCGCCGTTGAGATGGTCTTTCTCGCAGCTCTGAACCAAGAGCGGCCGTGGCGCGACAAGCGATGCAATGTCGCCCATGTCGAGCAGACGCCAGAGTCCAGGCGTGTAATTGCAGCTGCAATTGCCGTTGAGGTGCAGTAGCGAATCATCAACGCCGTACAGATAGCCCGAGACAAACGCCTTGCGCACGCGCGGGTCGAGCGCGGACAGGTAAAACGTCATGTAACCGCCGCCCGAAAAACCAAAGCAGCCCAGGTCGTCCATGGCAATGTCACCGCGTGTCTCCAAGTAATCAATCAAGCGCATGTTGTCCCAGGCGTTGAGGCCCGCGACCGTAAGACCCAGCGGCTCGGCCATACGTGCTTGATTCAGACACGTACCGCGCAGGTAGCTGTTCTCGTCGTCGCCCTGACCCTTCCAGTCACGACGGTATCCCCAACCACGCGCATCGGGGCAGACGGTCACGTAACCCATGCGCGCCAAACGCAGACCGTAGTCGTAATTGAACTTACGCACGGCATCGTCGACCGCCGGCACGCCCGCAACGCCGGCTATGCTTGCAGCACCCGCCCCCTGGTGACCATGCGGGCAGATATAGCAGCGCTTGAGTCCCCGCTCGTCAAGCTTGGGGCGGGACGGCTCCAACAGGTAAAACGGCATCCACACATCGTGCTCAACCTGCAACACCGCATGAGTACGCACGATGCTGCCGGCAACCCGCACGCGATTGAGCTCACGAATCTCAATCGGGGCGCGGTCCATAAGCGAAAGACCCAAAATATCGTACAGACGAGTCCTGGTCGCAGCCTTCCATGCCTCAAAGTCTATGGGAGTCTTGCCCGTAAATGCGGCCGAGCGCCCCTCGCGCTTCAGTCGGGCGCGCAGCGCAGGTTCGTCCTCGTAGTACGTCTCGATGTGCACGGTGCGGCCATTGGCAGATAGCCCGGCCGTCTCTACCGCATCACCGTCGCCGCCCTCGGGATCCCAACCATCCGTGCCGGCAAGCACTCGGTCACGCGCATAGCGTTCGGAATCCTGACCGGTCAGGCAATGCGCCCACGGCACCCAAGCGGCAGTATCACCCGCCGGGCCAAACAGGGCACCGCCGGCATACAGGGTGCCGTCATGTGCCGCTGGCTTATTCCAATCCCACCAACCCTCGAGTGAAATATGGGGGCCCAGCCAGCATTCGAGCAAAACGGTCTGGGCCCACTCGCGCCATGGACGACCCAGATAGACCGATCCGGGGGCAATGCCCTCATCGGCTGTAAACGAACAGCCATGAAACACAAATCCGTACGGCTCGCCCTGAGGCGTGGAGGCTGCCGTTACATACCCGTTGACATCCATATCGCGGTTGAGCGAGCGAATCTCACACCCCTCAAAGTAGGCACGCGCGCCGCCAAAGATAAAGTCGACATCGCCCTCGATCCGGCAACGTCGAAAATACTGCCGCCCCACGCGGCGCGGGGCGAACTGCTTGGGGCCTATAAAGCCGCCCGGCTTGGCCTCGCGCGGTGGCAGCGGCCCCAAAAAGAGCGTGTCCTGGTGTCCTTTAATGCAGCAGGCATCGACAACCAGGCGGTCACCATCGGCATACAGGGCAATCGCCTGGCCGACCTCGCGCCCATCACCGGCGTTGTTTTCGATTGTTAGACCCGCAAGCGTCACGTCGTCGGCATCGACCAGCACCGTGTACGTACGGAAGGTGCCGAGTCTTCCATCCTGGCCGCTACCATCTTCCGAAGGCATCTTGGCACCCAGGCCTCCCACGATACGCACGCTGTCGGCCGTCTCGCCCTCGAGCGTCACATGCGGACGACGAATTTCAACCTGCTCGCGATACTCGCCCGGCGCCACCAGCACACGCACCGGCACGGTCGTATCGGACACGCACCGCTCCGCCGCCTCGAGCGCCGCCGAAATGCTGCGATACGCGCCTTCGCGTTCGAGCGATACCTCAAAGAGCTGCTCTTTACCACTCATCTGTCATTACGCTTTCTGTCACAGAACACCCGCCGTGCAATGCCGGCACCTATAGATTGCGTGCGACAGCCGGGCAGACCCGACCGTCGCACGCCTCAACATGCCGTATTCACTTGTGCAGGAGCACTACCCTACGCGCGGATAACCTTGTCGACGTTTTGCAGCTGCAGCTCGTCGCCATCCTGACCCTCGATGCGCACGTTCTGCAGGTCGAGGACTTTCACGTTCTGCGCGATGATGCCCTGGCGCACCATGGGCTCCACGCCGCAGGCCATGGCCGGCACAAAGGGCTCGGCATCGGCGGCAAAGGTCACATGGACATCCTGGAACGTCAGGCGCGTCACCTTGCTCTCGGGAAGGCCCGTGATATAGGCCGCGGCCGCATGGCAGTTGGTGGCCTCGATATCGCAAAACGTCGTGGCGCCAAAGCCGGGCGTACGGTCGTCGACGGGCAGCGCCTCGCGAGACTGCACGTAGTCGGTCTTGCCGTCCTTGTCGCAGAAGTAGAACGAGTTGACCACGAAGGGCGTGAGCACCTTATCCATGCGAATGTGCTCGAAGGTGATGCCCTCGTTGACGGCGTCCTTGCCGCGACCACGACGGGTCTTGACGCGCAGGCCGCGGTCGGTGCGCTCAAAGAGGCACTTGCTCACGGTGAGGTCCTTGATGCCGCCGGCGGCCTCGGATCCCAGCACCACGGCGCCGTGGCCGTCGTGCATGTAGCAGTGCGAGATCAGCACGTCGTGCGTGGCGGGACGAAGCTCGGGCTCAATGCCCAATTTGCCGCTCTTGATGGCGATGCAGTCGTCGCCCACCGAGAACTGGCAGCCAAGGATGCGGACAAAACCGCAGCTCTCGGGATCGAAGCCGTCGGTGTTGTGGGAGTTCTTGGGACCCTCGATGGACAGGCACAGGGCATCGACGTGCTCGCACAGAATGGGATGGATATTCCACGCCGGGCTGTTGCGCACGGTAAAGCCGGCAAGGCTCACGTTTTCGCACTCGGACAGGAAGATCATGCGCGGGCGGGCGATCTCGCGGCCCTCCTCGGGACGGAAGATGTTCTTAAAGTCCTTATTCCACCAGTTGTCCTCGGCAAAATCGGTCTGGCCGTCGATGGCGCCGCGGCCATAGATGCACACGTCGTGCACGCTCAGGCCCGTAAAGGTCGAACAGTAGGTCGAAAAGCTCTCGCCTTCCCAACGGCCCAGGGGCAGCATATCGGTGCCGGCGTACCCAGCCCCCTCGTCACCCGTGACCGCGCCCGGAATGTAGGCAAGCGCCGCGCGGTCGTGACGGGCCAGCAGCACCGCGCCCTCGGCAAGCTCGATGTTGATATTGCTCTTAAGGAAGAGGGACTTGATGCGGTAGTTGCCGGCGGGGATCAGCACGCGCCCGCCCTTGGGGCAGGCCATGATGGCAGCCTGAATGTTGGTGGTGTCATCGTGCTCGGCATCGCCCTTGGCTCCGCAGTCGCGAACGTTGATGGTAAAGGGCTCCGCCGGCGTGGTGACGCCTACGCTCAACTCGCGCTCGCCGCAGACAAAGCGGATCAGGTTGCGCTTGCCGGGGGTCAGGCCATCGACATAGGTCTCGACCGTATTCGTGGTACCGGCGGGCTCATCGTTGACAAAGATCTCCCACGTATCGGCACAGGTAAAGTAGCCGCCATCGTCGAGCTCGATAACGGCCGCGCGGGCATTGCGCCAGATAACGTTCGTCTCCATGGGTCTCTCCCTCAAATGTAATCAGAAGTTCATACTACTCGTTTTTAAAAAAGGGCCGTACCCGCCGGTGGATCTCCGGTGGCACGGCCCTGTGGTTTGGACGATGCGCCTGCCCTACTCGGCGGGAATTACGCTGCCGTCCTGGAAGCCAACATTGTTGTGGGCGAAGCAGTCCTCGTACTTAAAGCCGGAGAGCTCCTCGCAAAGCGCCTTGACCTCGGGCTTGACGTCAGCCATCTTGCCACCCTCCTTGACACGGTGGATCTCGTCGCAAAGGATGTCGCACTGCTCCTTGTCGATCTTGATGCCGCGGGCAAGGACAGCCGCGAGCAGGAAGAAGCCGGCGCAGCCGATGAGCATGTAGCCGCAGATGTACAGAGGCACGGTGGCGGGCTGGGTCACGGCGTCGCTGTTGCCGGCGGTCTGAATGAAGCCGGAGGCAGCAAGGACGATAGCCCATACGTTGACGGCAACAGCCTGGGCAATCTGCTGGCAGAGCTGCTGTGCGGAGCTGTAGATGCCCTCGCGACGACGCAGGGTGATGAGCTCATCGACATCGGGGATGTAGTTGAGCAGAACATCGGGCAGATACTGGAAGCCAACGTAGAAGAACTTCCAGATGGCGAAGATGATGGGGTAGGCGATCATGGCGATGGCGACCGTGGAGGTGCCGTTGATCTGACCAAAGGCGAAGTAGTTGTAGGCGATGATGCACGCGGCGCAACCGACGTTTGCCAGGTACCAAGACTTGTGGAAGCCCTTCTTGGCCATGAGGGCGACCCAGATGGCGGTGCAGACGATAGCGACGACCTTGCCGGGCATCTCCATCACGGACTCGTAGGACTTAGGAATCTGCAGACAGTAGACGATGAAGAAGGACAGGCACGCAGACCAGCAGGCAGCGGCGAGCTTCGTGGAGACCTGCGCATACAGGACCTTGCGGAAGGACTTGTTGCGGAAGGTAGAGATAACGTCGATGAAAAACTTCTTGATACCCTCGCCGACGCTCTCGATCTTCTCCTGAGCGACCTCCTCGGGGGTGTGCTCCCACGTGGACAGGTACACGCACAGCAGCGAGATTGCCATGACCGAAGCGTTAATCGTAGCGATGATGAAGTAGCTGAACGGGTTGGTCTCGCCGAAGGTGCCAAAGCCAAAGCCGACGAGTGCTGCCATCAGGAAGCCGGCGGCGTTACCAAAGAGGTGCTTGTAGCCGGTGAGGTACGTACGCTCCTTGAAGTCATCGGTCATCTCGATGGTAAGCGGCGACAGGTTGGCGGTGCAGAACGTGTACGCGACGTTGTAGATCAGGTACAACACAAAGTAGTACGGGAAACCAAACGGCGTAGCCACAAAGATGAGCGGCTCGGCGACCATCATCGGGATAGCCAGCAAGATCCAGAAACGGCGGCGGCCAAAGATGCGGCCGATCTTGGTAGCGTAGAAGTTATCGGCCACAAAGCCCATGAGCGGGCACAGAATGGCGTTGAGATAGATGGCGAACGAGCTGATCAGCGCAGCCTCGCCTGCGGACAGACCGCACTCCGTGGACAGGAACAGCACCATGTAGCTGTGCGTAAAGCTCAGGGCACCGGAGTTGAGCATGCCGCCCATACCAAAGCCCAAGCGCGTCCAGAATGTGATCTTGCGCTTTTTACCGATCTTGTTAGTCATCGAGCTCCCTCTCTTTTCTCGATTGTCTTGTAACAAGACATTGGAGTCCATACCGATGTCTGTCTGCATATCGCCCACTCGTAGGGTGAACGTTTAGCTAGATTATGCTCGATTGCATATGATAGGTGAACGTTCACTTGTATATTATCCTTGAACGGTCGTTTTTTGCCGTTAAACGGACATCTGACTTGAAAAAAATCACGATTACATGGGTATTGAGTGGGTTTAAATTTGAGGTCGATTAGGTGAACGTTTATTGTTTTCGCCGCTCCCGTACCCTCAGGAAGACACGCCCGAACAGACAGAACAAACATGGCCCCGCCGGAAACACTCCCGACGGGGCCATGGTCAATAGCGCCCTATGCGAACCCATTTACCGCTACAGGCAGACGCCATCCTTCCAAATGCTGATCTCGTGGCAGCCGCGACGCTCGGCACTCGTAAGCTTGCCGCTCGCCGTTTCTAGCACCAGCTGGTACAGGTCGTGGGCAGCCTCGTCGAGCGTACGCTCGCCCGTGGCGACCACGCCGGCGTTAAAGTCCATCCAGTTGGCCTTGTGGTCGCACAGACGCTGGTTGGTGAACACCTTGAGTGTAGGCGCCGGTGCGCCAAACGGCGTGCCGCGGCCGGTCGAGAACAGGATTACGTGGCAGCCGGCAGCCGTCAGGGCCGTGGTGGATACCATGTCGTTACCCGGACCGCACAGCATGTTCAGGCCATGCTTGGTAGCCTGACCGGCATACGGCAGCACGTCGACGATGGGGGCAGATCCGCCCTTTTGCACGCAGCCGCAGCTCTTGTCCTCGAGCGTGGTAATGCCGCCGTCCTTGTTGCCGGGGCTCGGGTTCTCATAGACGACCTCGCCGTGGCTGATAAAGTAGTCCTTAAAGCCGTTGAGCATGTCGGCAGCTGCGTTAAAGACGTCCTGGCTCTCACAGCGATCGAGCAGAATGCTC